>JAFTHO010000136.1 GCA_017457385.1 Clostridia bacterium
AGTCCCTTGTTCTCTTCCTCAACGAAAATCGCATTATTGAAAAATTTTCATATTAACTTTCGTTTTTGTGTTTGTTACTTTACTTTGCTCTTATGCAGTTGTCAATGTCCATTTGTTCGCCGTCACTTGCGCGACAGCCTACATATAATAACACCCTTTTTTTTGGATGTCAACACTTTTTTGCAACTTTTTTAAAAATTTTTTAATTTTTTTTAAAAAGTTTTTTTAGTGTTTTTTTGCCTGATTTTCTGCCTTGATTTCTTCTACAAATTCTTTGATGAGTTGCATAGCAGTATGGAGTTTTTCCATACTTGTTGCATAGCAGCAACGAAGGAATCCTGAACCGGCATCACTGAAAGCCTCGCCAGGAACTACAAGCACTTTTTTGCGCATGATGAGTTCGTAGGCAAAATCTTCACTGCCCATTTCGAGTTCGGCCGGGATTTTTGGGAATACGTAAAATGCTCCTTCTGGCTCAAAAACGTCAAATCCCATTTCTCTGAAGCTGTTTACAAGGAAGACACGTCTCTTATTATATTCTTCTCTCATTTCGCGAACGTATTTGAAGTCGTTTTCGAAACCGTTTGTAAGTGCAAACAATGCGGCGTGTTGACCTGGAGTATTTGCACACATAATAAGGAACTGATGGATTTTGTACATTTGTTCTGCAACAGGTTTTGGTGCGCAGAAATATCCCATACGCCAGCCCGTCATAGAAAACGCCTTTGAAAAACCGTTGATAACGATTGTGCGCTCTTTCATGCCAGGAAGGGCAGCAATAGAACAGTGTTTTTTGCCATAAGTAAGTTCGCTGTAGATTTCGTCAGAAATTACAAACAAATCGTGCTTGATGATTGTTGGTGCAATTTTTTCGAGATCTTCTTTCTCCATAATAGCACCGGTTGGGTTGTTTGGATAAGCAAGCAAAATTGCTTTTGTTTTTGGAGTAACAACCTCTTCGATCATTTCTGGTGTGAGACGGAATTTGTTTGCAGCCTTGAGATAGATTGGTTTGACAACAGCGTTTGCAAGTTGTGCATCCGGCTCGTAACAAACGTAGCTTGGCAAAAGGATAATGATTTCGTCACCCGGATCAAGCAAAGTGCGCATTGCAATATCGAGCGCCTCGCTTGCACCAACTGTAACCACGATTTCGTCGTGCGGATCGTAGTCTACACCAATAAAATGTTTTTGATATTTTGCAATAGCCTCACGCAGTTCGAAAAGACCTGCATTTGAAGTATATTTTGTCTGACAATTTTTTATGCTTTCGATAGCAGCGTTTCTTATAGGTTCCGGCGTGATAAAATCAGGCTCGCCAACACCGAGAGAAATGCCATCTTCCATTTCGTTTAACAAATCGAAATATTTACGAATGCCGCTTGGTTTGAAACTTGTAACCCTGCGACTCAAAAATCTGCTGTAATCCATTTTTATACTAATCTCCTTAATTGTCTATATGCATTTGCAAATATTGCAGTTCCTGAAAGCCAAGTTTTGTATACAGCCTGACGGCTCGTGCGTTTGACTTGGTAACTTCCAGCCTGAAGCGCTTTACTTTGGCGCTGTAATTTGCTTTTACATATTCGAGCAACGCAGAAGCAATTCCTTTTCCTCTGTATTGTGGCAAAACAAACAACTCTTCGCACCACATAACCATACCGCCAACTTCGTTTGAATAAGCAAAAGAGGCGATAAAATATCCGGCTTTTTCTCCTTGATATTCAAGAATAAAACCATCTACAGACGGATTTTTGCTGATGAGCATATCAAAAGTTGTCTCAAAGTTTGCAGGATCTACGTCATGAACGACTGCCGGCGAACTGAAAAACATTTTTGAACACTCAATATAAAATTGTCTGTCTTGTGGTGTAAATTGTCTTATCATGTTTTGCTCTTGTTATAATAACGGACTGAAAAGTCTCATTATATATTCTAAAAATCTTTCTCTTTTTTTGCGGTTTTTTACGTCTTGTTTTGTCCACTGTCTGCTGATACTTTGATCTGCAAGAAAAATGTTTTTTGACGTAAGACCAAATTCTCTGCCATAGATAAAGTTTGTCAGTTCAAAATGAAACTGAAAACTGCGTATATCCAGATTGAAAGTGCCTATTGACGAAATTTCGTCGTCAATGAGCATTGTTTTTGCGTGCAAAAATTTTGGATGAAAATAAACTTTTGCACCAACCTTTACCAGATCAACAAGATAACTTTTGGTTGCATACCATACAAGTTTTTTGTCCGGCACACCAGGCACCATAATGCGCACGTCAACACCACTGTTGACAGCCGCTTTGATTGCATCCTGAAAGGAATCGTCTGGTATATAATAAGGAGTTTGTATCCATATGCGCTTTTTTGCCATATAGATAAGTTTTATATAAGTTTGTTTGAGGTTTTGCTCTGCCCAGTCCGGCCCGCATGAAACAACCTGCATTGGCAAAAGGTTGTGAACCTCGTGTTCGTTGTGTGCAAAAGTTGTGAGATCTATACGCTTGTTTGATGCATATGCATAGTCCTGCAAAAAGCGAAGATTGAGAGCATCCACCGCATCACCCACAACACGAAGATGTGTGTCACGCCAAGGCAGTTTGCCCATATTTGCATATTCGTCGCCAACGTTTGCGCCACCCGTATAGGCAACCTCACCGTCAATAACCACAATTTTGCGGTGATTGCGATAGTTTACGTTTCGGTTGAAATATTTGAGTCTTGATGACAAAAATCTTACGACTTCGCCACCAGCCTCCTGTATAGGTTTAAAAAACCTTGCGCCCGTGCGCCACGTTCCAAAATCGTCCACAAGCACACGCACGATAACGCCCTGTTTTGCTTTTTTGACAAGCACGTCACGAAGACGACGCCCTATTTTGCTGTCTTTGTATATAAAATAAAGAACGTTGACGTATTGTTTTGCATTTTTGATATCGTCAAGCATACGTTCGTATTGCATACCGATATCGGTAAAAACCTCCATATCATTAAACACAAGACAAGGACTGTTGTTGTATCCCGTGCAGAATTTTATAAAATCTCTCGTGTCGTTTGAAAGGTCGGTTGCAACACCCTCGAGGTGCATATAACTTTCTTCAAGAATGCGGTGATATTTTTCATCTGCAAGCACTTTGCCGAGATATTTTTTCTTTTTGGACAGAGTTGGTCCTCTGCCGATGAAGATATAAAAGACAAACGCAATGATAGGCAAGGCATAAAAAGCCAGCGACCATACGAGTATGGACTGCGGTTTGCGCCTTTCGCGAAAAATCATAACTATAATGGCTGCAAGATTGAGCACGTAAACAATTGTTGACGGCTTTAATTGCAAAGTTACAACACCAAGCATTTGTCACCTATATATCAAGAGAAAATCAGCGTCTGTTTTTTTCGTCTTCTTTGCACAGCATGCTGTAAAGATCGTCACGCTTTGCATCATCCATTTTAAAACCAGTCTGGTTTTGGATATAGTCGGCCACGTCTTTCAGTCTGCCAAAAAAGCCTTCTTCCGGAGTATAGTTGATTTCGCAATTGTTTGGAAAAACAACTACAGAATAAAATTTTACGCCGTCAAAACGGTTTGAAATTTTTTTCATTTTTTCAAACACTTTTTGGTTTTCGTCTTCGTAATCGCCAAGAACGTGAATTGCACCGTTGTTTTCTACAACAAACTTGCCCCTTTCGTTTTTGGAAATTTTGCCTTTTTCGAACTGTGCTTTTACAACAAAAACACCGTTGTTGCCAATGATAATGTTAGAAACAAATCTGCGGGTACGGATGTTTTCGAAATACATCTTTTTGATAACCTTGAATTTGTTTTTGTCAAGTTTTGAAATCTGACCTGCAACGTTGAAACCTTTTGCACGTTTTTTGATTTTTGGCACAACCCAAAAAACAATAAGACAAGTGAAAAGTGCAACGAGCATAAGTGCCGCCATAAGTATGCCTACAAAGCTATACTCAGGATCATGACCAAAAATATCACCTAAATTCATAAAAAACACTCCTTAGACTACCTATTATACCCCAAACAAAAATTTAACGCAACTTTAAAGCCTGTTATTTTTTAAACAAAAATATAAAAACATATTGGCACTTTACAATAATTTCTTTTTTGATATAATAGAGTTGGAGGAATTTAATATGGCAGTTCACGTAGTAAATGAGGCAAAACGATGCCTCAATTGCAAAAAACCTATGTGCAGAGAGGGTTGCCCTATCAACACCCCTATCCCACAAATGATACAGGCATTTTTGAGCAACGACATAAACGGTGCCGGTGCAATGCTTTTTGAAAACAATCCTTTGTCTATCGTGTGCTCTTTGGTATGTGACCACGAAAAACAATGCGAAGGTCATTGCGTGCTTGGCAGAAAAGGCTCACCTGTGCAGATAAGCAGTATCGAAAACTATATTTCCGACTCTTATTTTGACAGAATGGTCATTGACAGAGAACCATGCAACGGCATGAAAGCGGCAATCATCGGCGGTGGTCCTGCAGGCATCACAATCGCAGTAGAACTTGCACGCAAAGGCTATGGCGTAACTATTTTTGACACAAAAGAAAAAATCGGTGGCGTTTTGCAGTATGGCATACCAGAGTTTCGTCTGCCAAAATCTATCCTTAAAAGATATCAGAAAAAACTTAAAGAAATTGGCATTCACTTTAGACCAAACACTTCTATCGGTGGCGCAATAACAATTGACGACCTCTTTCGTGACGGATACAGCTCTGTCTTTATCGGCACAGGCGTTTGGCGTCCAAAAACTCTTGGCATAAAAGGCGAAAGTCTTGGCAACGTTCACTTTGCAATAAACTATCTCAACTCACCAGACAACTATGATCTTGGCGAATCTGTTGCGGTAATTGGCGCAGGCAACTCTGCAATGGACGTAGCGCGCACAGCCATCCGTCACGGTGCAAGAGAAGTAACTATGTTCAGCATAGAGCCAACACCACGTGCAAGCGTGCGCGAAGTTGAATATGCACAAATTGACGGTGTAAACATTATTTGCAGCAAAGGTGCGGTTGAAATCACAGAAGAAGGCCCTATCATGACTGACGTAACCATTACAGAAGACGGCAGATTTGTATATGGCGAAAACAGAGAATTTTACAAGGCAGACAGCACAATCATTGCAATAAGCCAAGGCCCAAAAGACAAAATCGTATCTACTACAGGTGGCATACAGACACAACGTGGTGGTCTTGTTTCTACAGACCAGGGCGGTATGACCACAAGACCTGGCGTATTTGCATCTGGTGACGTAGTTGCCGGCGCAAAAACAGTTGTAGAGGCTGTTGCCCACTCTAAAGAAGTTGCAGAAGCAATGCACCAGTATATGCAGACACTCAAGGCAGAATAATATGCAGAATATAACTACGCAACGATTGATATTGCGTCAGCCAAAAGATACCGACGTGAGGTTTTTTCACGAATACAGCACAGACCCACACGTTGCACCAAGCGCCGGATGGGCACCACACAGCAAAATGAAAGATTCACTCTCTATGCTGAGTGATTTTGCAAAAGACGGTGGCGTATGGGCAATTGTAGACAAACTGACAAACCGCATGATTGGCATGATTGGCCTGGTTGACGACCCAAAACGAAACAACCCAAAAGTAAAAATGCTTGGCTATGCCCTGCACGAAAACTATTGGGGACAAGGCATGGCAAGCGAAGCGGCTCGTGCCGTTGTTGATTTTGGTTTTGAAGTACAAAATCTGGATATGATTTCGGCATACGTATATACCTACAACAACAAATCAAAAAACGTGCTTGCAAACTGTGGTTTCAGGCTTGAGGGTGTTTTGCGAAAAGCAACCATATCTTATCTTGACGAACAATATCTTGACGAAGCGTGTTTTTCGCTGACAAAGCAAGAGTATATAAAAGACAGACAACCTGTTTTTAAATAACAAAAACAAAAGCCACGGCAAATGCCGTGGCTTTTTTGTATCCGTTATTTTTTAATTATTTTGTATCCTGCTTTTTCAAGCAACCACACCACGTTGTCCATAACACGATAGTCATAACGGATCACGTCAGCCCCTTCTTCATCCACGTTGTAGTGTGGCTGACCTGCAACTATTTTTGCAAAGTCAACAAGACCGTCAAAAGTGGTCAGGTTGCCGTGACGGCGCAAGTCCATACGTTTGCCCTTTTTGTCTGTTTTTATCTGTTCGATATCTGACGGAACAACACCCGCAAAAATCATACTTGCATTCCATCGCTGATGTTCCTGCTGTGCAAAAATGCCACGCACTGTGTCCGGCACAAAGTTTGCATTGCAATATTTGATAAGTCTGCGTCCGTCTATACTTTCGTCACGATAAATTATCTGGTCGTTTGCGGTATATTTTGTCAAAAACTCCTGTGAGGCGTCCTCACCACTTTCGTTTGCAGAAACGTAATCAAAACCAAGCAGTTGCATTTTTGTGCGTATGCCAAGGCAAGACCACACGTTTGACTCTCGTTGAGTTTGAGTCATGCCATACCACTCACTGCGTGCTTTTGCCTTTACACTTTGGCTGAGGCCACCCGCAAACTCTGCCGAATAGGTGAGATGGTTGAGTTTTGCCATTTTTTCCATATCGGCATTGACGATACATTTTACGTCTGTGAGCAATTTGTCACTGCCAAAAGCATATACGTTTTGCATTTTGCCCTGCGCAAACTGCTCGGCAAGTTTTTCGTCCTTTATGCGTACAAAAAGTTTTGTGTTGTCAAAAACACCCCACTCTTTGCACTTTTGCACAAGACGATAAGACAGGTTTGTGTTTACAAGGTCGTCGCCACACGCAATGACGACGTAGTTGTATACCTTGTCTGCCACAAGGTTTTGATACAAACTTTTGTAAAACTCGTTGCTGTTTGCACCAAAGTCATAAAAATTGTCATCCACCGAAATTTGTGGCATTGGCAGATAGTCTTTGCCTGTGTGCCAGTCGTTTTGTTTTGCAAACCTGAAATAATTGTGTTGCAGATTTGCATTTTGCATTGGATCGTTGTTGTCGTATATGTGATATGCAACTTTTTTGGCAACAATTTTGCCATTTTGTTTTGTCATAAGCTGACTTGCCGTTGCAAACAAATCAAACAACGACTGACTTGTTTTGCCAAAGCCAACGAAAGCAACGTTTATTTTTACATCGTCCTTTACAAGCGAAGTATCAAAATCTACCTGTTCGTCCGTCATAAATTTTGTCAAAGAATATTTGTCCACAAAATCCATAGCCACAATTTTGTTTGGATTTACAAACCTGATGCAACCGCATGTGTCAGACACAAGATGTTCGTATACAACTGTGTTTGCCTTTTCGCCATATACATACACGTTTGCGCCCGTTTTTTCTTCTGCCAAAAACTCTGCGCCACAAGAAGTGCAAATGCCTGTCACCTGACCGGCAAGCAACAGATTTTGTTTGTCGTCACCCGTGTTGATGACCACGTTGACTTTTTTGTCCTCAAACTGACCATAAAGTTTTGTGAGTTTTTTGAGCAAATCGTCCTTGCCGTCAAATGCAGAATATGGCACGTTTTGTTCGCAAAGACTCTCTTTGTCGCACTTTGACAAATCGGCAAGCACAATTGCCCTGCCACCCTTTGCCGTGACAGATTTTGCAAAGGCAAAGTTTTGCTCTGTGCCACCGACAAAAACGTATGACTCCACACCTTTTTTTGTTGCCCTTTTTACCGTGCGCCAGTTTTTGAAAATTTGTATTGCAAAAGAAAACACAAACAAACCTGCATTGATTGCAACAAGCACAAAGCAGATATAAGTTGTGATCATATAAAACAAGTTTGCATTTGCAAGCAATGCTATTGTTTCGTAGTCATATTCAAGCACGATGAGATCCATCGTAGATTTGATTGCGCTGAACAACGACCCATCTACAGAAACACCGTTGTAGTGATGAGCCATTGCAAAAAGCGGTATTGCTGCAAAATAGATGAGCGCAAACCAACCCTTTTTAAACCCTTTTACAAATTTAAGTTTGCTGTCTGCCATGACAAAGCGCACAAACACCACGCCCGCCACCAAAAGCATATAGGCAAGACATATTGCAGTAATTATAGTCATACAAAACCCCTTGCAGATTTTATCCTTTATATTATATAAAACCGCAAACAAAAATTCAATAGGCAAAATAAAAAAGCACCCTCGTTTGAGAGTGCTTTTGGTTTTTAATTATTGATTGCGTGATGCAACAGAGTCTTTAAGAACAACGTCGTGAGCGCCACCTTCTAC
>JAFTHO010000137.1 GCA_017457385.1 Clostridia bacterium
CCACCGTTTAAAGAAAGCTGCACGCCGTCAAAAAGATAATTTATCGCGCGCAGACTGATGAGTTTGTTTATTTGCGCCGCAACGTCTGACTCTTTTTTGTTGAGATGCCTTGCAATATCGCTCACTTTGTAAAGATGCTCTCGTTCAATTGCAAAGCAAGTACGCAAAAGACTGCATTTTGTTGCATATGCAATCCAGAAAAACGGCATGGCAAAAAAACCAAAGCACATCATTGCAATGCAGACACCCATAAACAAAAACCTGCCCGCAACAGCAAAAAGAACAACTCCGATTATGCCTGCAACAAAACAAAAGCAAGCAAACAACGACCAGAAAAACCATCTGTTTTTGCTTTTTGAAATTGTCTTCATACGCACCTCCTTAAAGACAATTATACTATACAAACAAAATGTTTTCAATATACAAAAAAACCCTTGCAAAAATGCAAGGGCTTTGTTTTATTTTGACTGATGTTTTTTTGCAACGTCGTTGTTGTTCATATTGTTGCGGTATACAACAAATCTGCAATACAAAAACTCTGTCGTGAGGTTGACGAGCATTGTGAGTGCCTGGATGAGAAAATCGTTCCAGCCGGCGTTTTCCAATGCTGTGCCCCACCAGAGTGACAACGGTGTAAACACGCAATAAAACGCAAACACTTTGAGCATTGCCACCGGCACGTTTGCAGCAGACTGGAACGTGTATCTGCGGTTGAAAGTAAAGTTCCACAACACAGAAAGCACAAGTGAAGGAAAGTATGCCCACGCCCAGGTTGTTATGCCACACAACTGAAAGACAGAAAACGAACCGATTTGTATGATACCTGCTGATGCAGAAAACAAAACGAATTTAACTATTTGCCATATATTTTGTTTTTTGGTCATTTTTTGATTGTCCAAAACAGTATCCTCCTTGGATTTGAATAATGAAATTTTAGCATAATGCGTTTATTTTTGCAATAAATATAAAAGAAAAAATTTTGTTATAAAAAATTTTTTGATGGCAAAAATATCAAAAAACAAGGAGGAACTTTTTAATGAGCTTTAACCCATTTTGCGAAAAACCCAAAAAAACAGACAGCATTTTTATGGACTGGAAAGAACTTGCGCCAAAACCATATGACAAAAATGCAACGGACCCATATACCAAAGCACGCATAATTTTGATGAATGGCACAGAGTTTGAGGCGGTGCAATGCGGACACCAGACGCAACGCAAAATTTGTGACAACGATTTGCGAAGAGAAATGGCAATTGTGCGCAAAAGCGAGCAGATGCAACAAAAAAAATTGTCGTCACTGAAGCCTGTTGACGAAACACAGCTTGAGCAGACAATTGGATACGAACAACTTGCCGTTGACCTGACTGCATTTATGGCGCAACGAAGCAAAGACAAAAACGTAAAAGCAGCCCTTGATTTTGCCTTGCTTGAAGACTTTGATCACCTCTATCGTTATGCCGACCTTTTGGAAAACGACAGCGACATTCACGCAGAACAGCTTGTGGGCAGATATACCGAAATCATGCCAGGGAGACCGACAATATCCCATCACAGAGCCCCTGCCGACGAAATAAAATACTCAATCAATGCCAAAAAGACAGATTTTGCCACTATGCTTGACACACACATCATCACTGCGGCAGAACAGCAAACGATGAACTATTATATGAACCTTGGCGCATTTTATCACAACGACTATGGTCGCAAACTTTATACCGAAATTGGCATGGTAGAAGAACAGCACGTGACGCAATATGGCAGTCTTATCGACCCAAATGCCACACCATGCGAGTGCATGCTCACTCACGAATACGTAGAGTGCTACCTTTATTACTCCATGTACGAAGACGAAACGGACCCATACGTGAAAGAAGTGTGGGCAAGATGCCTTGAACAGGAAATTGTGCACCTTCACAAAGCAAACGAACTGCTCAAAAAGTATGAAAACAAAGACTGGCAATGTGTGTTGACACAGGGAGATTTTCCTGACCTCATCAAACTGCACAGCAACATAGACTACGTGCGCAAAGTGCTTGCAAAAACGGCAAACAACACCGCCTGCCGAGAAGGATATATTGACGTGTGCGACCTGCCAGACAATGCAGACTTTTTCAAATATCAAAACAAGGTCAACACAAAACGACCAGACAACGTGATGAGCCACAAGTTTATACAGGACTATATGGACAAAAAAGGCACGGACTATCGCTTTGAAGTGAAAGAAAACCCAATACCCGCCCTGCGTGACAGACAAAACGACAACTACACAGTTGGTCGCGTGTGTGAAAAATAACAAACAAAAAAGCACGGAGAAATCCGTGCTTTTTATTTCATCAAACTGTGTTTTGCAAAAACCTGTTGCATTGCCAAGGCAAAATCTTCATACGAAAAATACATTGCGTTCATGCAATCCAACACGTCTTTCAACAACAAATCTCTTTGTTTTGAACCGTCCGGCAAAACAAACTCATTTGCTCCGCTTTTTGTTTTTTCGATACAAACAAGAATAATATTTTTTTCTTTTAAAAATTGCAAAAACAAATCTTTTGATAATATATCCATAAATAAAGTTTACTTAAAAAAAGCATGCAAGTCAATTAAAATAGGTCGATATATGGAACTATTTATTTTTATAATATTTGCTAGCATATACATATGAAAATGAGCGAAGCAATAGCAAAAAGAACTGCCCATTTGCTGAAAGAAAAAAATATGACAAAATATGCCTTGCACAAAAAGACGCTTATGCCAAAAACAACGGTGCAAAACATCCTTGATGCAACGGCAAACGATACTGTTGTGACAAACGTTTTGCGCATTGCCACAGCATTTGATATGACGTTGGCAGAGTTTTTTGATTGCGACTTGTTTAAACCAGAAAATTTTGAAAATCTTTAATAAAAAAAAGCACGGAAAAATCCGTGCTTTTTGTTTTGTATCCATATTGCGTACATATATTTTTTATAATATAATAAACATATGAAAAAATTAAAAACACTCGTTGTTGTTGCATTGTGTATTGCAATCACATTTTGTTTTTGCGGTTGTGCCCAAATGCAGGAGCTGAAAACACAGACAAAGCAGGCAACGACAGATTTTTTTGAATATATACGACAAGAAGACTATCACTCTGCACTGACAGTATTTCGTTCGCCGGTTATGGATGCAGACGATCTCAAAGAGCTTGTACGTCAATGGGAAAAAGAAGAACAGGTTGATTTTTCGTTGCCATTTAAAATAATTTTAAAAAAAGAATTAGAATACAGCCATTACAGTTCGTATACAGGCGGACCGGAACTGAAAGTTGTATACTGGGTGGAAATTGGCGATAAAAAAAGAACCCTTAGGGTAATATCAACAAACAAAGACGACTATTTTGGAATAATCAGTTTTTATTTTCTTTAACATAAAAAAGCACGGAAAAATCCGTGCTTTTATTTTTGTTTATATTTGTTTTTTAACGAAGTTCTGCTTTGATACGTCTTACGCCAGAGCTAGAAGATTGTTCTTTTGTGATAACAAAAGTGCCGAGGTCACCTGTGTTTTCGGCGTGTGGTCCACCGCAGATTTCTTTTGAAAAGTCACCCATGCTGTAAACTTTTACAACTTCGCCATATTTGTCGCCAAACAAACCGATTGCACCTTGTGCTTTTGCTTGTTCTACTGTCATTTCAGCACAAGAGATTGGCATTTTTGCAGCGATGGCTTCGTTTACAAGACGTTGTGCTTCTGCAACCTCGTCCTTAGTCATAGGACGTGAGAAAGAAAAGTCAAAACGCAAACGTTCTTCTGTAATGTTGCTGCCTTTTTGTGCAACTTCGTCACCCAGCACTTTGCGGAGTGCCGCCTGCAACAAGTGTGTTGCCGTGTGGAGTTTTGTTGTTTTTTCGCTGTGATCTGCAAGACCGCCTTTAAAGCGTTGTTCGCTGCCAAGTTGTGATTTCTTTTGGTGTTCTGCAAATTTTGCCTGGAAGCCTTCGACATCAACTGTCAAGCCTTTTTCTGCAGCAAACTCTGTTGTCATTTCGATTGGAAAGCCAAAAGTGTCATAAAGACGGAAGGCTGTTTGTCCATCGATAACAGTGCCGTTGAGTCTTGAAACAACACGCTCAAACTCTTTGATACCCTGATCGAGTGCTTTGCTGAATTTTTCTTCTTCCTTGTTGAGTTCGTCGTGGATTTTTTTGCGGTTGTCAACAAGCTCTGTATAAACCTCCTGATAGAAGTCTACGTAGTGCATTGCAAGTTTGACCATTTCGCCCTTTTGAATACCAAGCTGACGCATAAAGCGGATTGCACGGCGGATGAGACGACGCAATACGTAACCCTGGTCTACGTTTGATGGAGTAACGCCAATCTGGTCACCCAACATAAAAGTAGCAGTACGTACGTGGTCAGCAATGATGCGCATTGCTTTTGTAACGTCTTCGCTTTCGCCATATTTTTTGCCAGACAAGTCTTCGATACATTTGATTGCACCTGCAAACACGTCTGTTTCGTATACACTCTTGAGACCGTTGATAACGCAGACTGTACGTTCAAGACCCATGCCTGTGTCTACGTTTTTTTGTTTGAGTGGCTCGAAAGTGCCGTCTTCTTTTTTGTTGTATTGCATGAAAACGTCGTTCCAGATTTCGAGATATTTTCCGCAATCGCATTGTGGGCCACAGTTGTCGCCACAAGCAGGTTTGCCTGTGTCAAAAAACATTTCTGTATCAGGACCGCATGGGCCAGTCACACCGGCAGGGCCCCACCAGTTGTTCTTTTTAGGCAAATAATAGATTTGTTCTTTTTTGAGACCACAGCTCATCCAGATTTGTGCTGACTCGTCATCACGAGGTGCATCTGCGTCACCTGCAAAAACAGAAACTGCAAGTCTTTCAACCGGGATGTTGAGATATTTTTCGCTTGTCAAAAACTCAAAGCTCCATGTGATAGCCTCTTTTTTGAAGTAGTCACCCAAAGACCAGTTGCCAAGCATCTCAAAGAAAGTGCAGTGAG
>JAFTHO010000138.1 GCA_017457385.1 Clostridia bacterium
TATCTTCAAACGCCTGCTGAGCACCCTCGCCATAAAGCACGATTATGTTTTCTGTATTAAAGTTATAAACAGCCTGGCTCACGCCTTGCCCATCTTGCGCATGCACAACCTTGCCCCCGCCAAAGACGAGCGCAAAAGCAAAAACTATACATACAACAAAAGACATCAATTTTTTCATAAACACATTATAACCCAAAAACAACTATAACGCCACATTTTTGCAAAAATAAAAACGGGCGACTGTTGATCGCCCAAAAAATTTTAATAAAATAATAAAAATAAAACATATAAAAACAAACGTCAAAAAAAACAAAAAAATCGTCGCCCGCTTTATATCACGTTTGTCAAATACCGCCCTTTCGTCTGTTGCATTCTTTGCACAACATCTGACAGTTTTCTTTTGTGGTTGCCCCACCCTCGTGCCAAGGTGTGATATGGTCACCCTCCATTTGAGAAAACTCAAAAAAGTCTTTGCAATAAGCACAAATGCCTTTTTGTTTTTCGTAGGCACTTCGTTTCATACTTGGTGTAAAAGCACGAATGTGCAAATGTTTTTCGTCGCCATCAAGAACATAGGCATATATTCCAGACTTTTTGCTTACGTCGTCGTCTGCCATAAGTGTTGCGATTTGTTTTTCCAACTCCTTTGCGTCAAGTTGTTTTTCTTTATGTTTGTTATACAATTCACCCCAGTTTACAGACTTCATTTCATTGCGAGTTTTTGAAAAAATGATTTTTACCCAGTCTATAACACTTTTGAAATAAAGCCACAATTCGTTTGCATTTTGGTCGTGCTGATGAATTGACATATATTCTTCTATCTTGCCGTCATTTACCCAACTCAATGCAGTCTGCAAATAATCTTGCCTTATAGGCGTACCTGACATATAGTCACTTGCAATTTGATAGGCTGGGCAACCACTTTTGCTGAAATATCTTTTTGCATCACTCAACCAAGGTCCTGTATAAACGGCATTGCGCAACTCCTGGTCGGTCAGTTTTTCACCTGCAATGTTGATAATTTTAAACCAATCCAACTTTTCGCGGTCTGTTCCCTCGCAAAAATAAATCATCAGTTTATAGTCTAAAATCTGGTCTTTTTCGCTCTGTTGCAAATTGTGAAAATACATATCGTTGATAGAAAAAACACCGGCAACGTAATCACACAAACTGATTGTGCGTTGCTGTCCGTCAAGCACCTCAAAAGTGCCGTCTTCGTTTTTTATCCAGTACATAACGTTTAGCGGAAAGTTTTTGCGCACTGTGTTGATGACCTCGTCACGTTGTTTGTCTTTATAAACAAACTCACGTTGATATTTTGGTCGTATATTCAATTTGCCACCAAAACCAACAACACCCTCTTCGTCGTTATTTATATATCCATTGCAAACTTCTCTAACAGTAATTTCGTGCAAATCAATTTTCATAAGTCACCTTCTTTTGATAAGTATTCTTTGAAAAACTTTTACTCCATTAATGACACCTGATGCATTTAAATCGTAATTTCCCTTTTTACCAAACAATTCAAAATATCTGCTTTTACATTCATCACTTGTATATGTTTTTGTTTTCAAACCATACAAGTCCAAATTCTCACACATCCCCACTATTTCAAACTGTTGATTATTGTGCTTATCCAAAAATGATGTAGGAACACCCATTACACCATAATAATCGCAAGGTATATCGGCAACCTTATCTACATTAATTGCATCATAATTGTCATATTTTGGATAATCTTCTTCATTGTAGTTACGAAATAAAATCAAGTTCTCCTTTCTTTTTTTGATATCAAGGTTTGTAAACCAA
>JAFTHO010000139.1 GCA_017457385.1 Clostridia bacterium
AAACCATCTCACGATGGAAGTAATGAAAAAGGTTGCAAAAAGACACGGCTTGCGTTGTTTGCTCAACGAAAAACCTTTTGCAGGTATCAATGGCAGTGGCAAACACAACAATTGGAGTTTGTCAACAGACGATGGCGAAAACCTGTTTAAGCCTGGCAAAAACATTGCCCAGAACAAAAAGTTTTTGCTGTTCAGTTCAGCAGTAATTCGTGCCGTTGATTTGCATGCAGATTTGCTCAGGTTTTCTGTCGCAAGCGCAGGCAACGATTGCCGTCTTGGCGGTCACGAAGCACCACCAACAATCATAAGCATCTTTTTGGGTCAGGAACTTACAGATATTTTTGAAAGTTTTGTTTCTGGCTCAAACACAAACAATGCCGACCACGGATATCTCAACACAGGCATAAAAACAATGCCAAACTTTCAGCTTGATTCATCTGACAGAAACAGAACAAGTCCGTTTGCATTTACTGGTGACAAATTTGAGTTCCGTATGCTTGGTGCTCCTACTTCTGTTGCAAGTTGCAATATTATGCTCAACACTATTGTCGCAGAGTCACTCGACTATATCTGTGGCATATTGGAAAAAGCAGATGACCTTGACAAGGCAATAAACGACGTTATTAAAGATATTTTTGCAAAACACAAACGCATTGTATTTAATGGTGACGGCTACTCTGCAGAGTGGCACAAAGAAGCAGAAAGACGCGGTTTGCCATTGTTTAACGACACAGTTGACGTTGCACCATGCCTGACAAAACAGGAAAATATAGATCTGCTTTCAAAATATGGCATATTTACTCCTGTGGAACTTAACAGTCGTTATGAAATCACTTTGAGAATTTATAACAAAACAAAAAATATAGAAGCAAAAACAATGGTTGATATGGCAGAAAAACAATTTTTGCCAGCAGGTATGGAATATGCAAAATTCCTTACCGACAGCATAAACAGCGCTAAAGCAAGTGGCATTGAAAACATCTGCTCACTTGAAAGCAAAAAAGTTGCAGAGTTGTCACAAGTGCTTGTAGCTATTGATGAAAAAATATCTGCACTCAAAGATGCATTGCAACAGGCATATGACGTTGAATATGGTCACACTCTTGAACGCGCAACGGTATATCGTGACAAAGTTGACATTGCAATGAGCCAGCTGAGAAAAGCAGTAGACAAGATGGAACATATGATCCCACGCAAATATTATCCTGTGCCATCTTACGTACAACTTTTGTTGGGCGTAAACGACAACAAACACAACAGCCCTTTACAGGGCTGTTTTTTATTTATAAATTTTAACAAAGCCCTCCGTCGATTTTCAAGAGACACCTCCCCTGTGACAAGGGAGGCTTTTTAATCAAAAAAACTTTTTAATAAATTGAAAACAAAAACAAAGACCGACAGATTGTCGGTCTTTGTTTGTTTTTATTTGTTTTTTTAAATTTTTGTTACATTTCGTCAAGCAGTTCTTTGGCCCATTTGCTGTTTGCTACGTTTGCCTGTACAGACTTTTCAAGCCAGTATTTTGCTTGTTGTCTGTCTTTTGTTACACCTTGCCCTTTTAAATAGCAAT
>JAFTHO010000140.1 GCA_017457385.1 Clostridia bacterium
GCAGTGTGTTTTTTTGTGTCTTGAATTTTGTTTTGCAATGTGCTATTGTTATAGCAGAGGTAGGTTATGGATATTTTAACTGCAATTCAACAACGACACTCCGTCAGGAGTTATCTCGACAAACAGATAGAAGATTTCAAAATTTCGCAACTCAACGCACTTGCCAAAGAGTGCAACGAGCAAAGCGGTCTTGATATTCAGGTGGTGACAAATCATCCCGATGCTTTCGACAACTTTCTGGCACGCTATGGCAAAATAAAGGGTGCGCAAAACTATATTGCAATGGTTGGTAACAAAGGAAAAGACCTGCACGAAAAGGTTGGCTATTTTGGTCAAAAACTTGTGTTGCTTGCACAACAACTTGGGTTAAACACCTGCTGGCTTGGGCTTAGTTACAGCAAACGTAAAAGCAGGGTGGTTGTAAAAACAGGTCAAAAACTCGCCTGCATAATATGTTTTGGCTATGGTGCAAATCAGGGTGTGCAACACAAAAACAAACCGCTTGACAAGGTGTGCAAAATGGACGAAAACACACCGCAATGGTTCAAGGACGGTATGTCTGCAGTTATGCTTGCACCAACTGCAATCAATCAGCAAAAATTCTGGTTTGAACAAAAAAACGGCATAGTCACGGCAAAAGCAAAAACAGGGCCATACTCCAAAATGGATCTTGGCATTGCAAAACTGCACTTTGAAATTGGTGCAGGCACTCACAACTTTGTATGGCAAAAATAACAAAAAAGGACGGTATGTATACCGTCTTTTTTTATGGTTTGTTTTTAAAATGAATATAGTGCCTAAAGTTGCCAACTATCCCAACAACCTGTGCAAGCCTGAAATATGCCTGAGATATTGTCATTGCGTTTCGTCTGAATGTTATGGACAGTTCAAGTTTTTGTTCGTCCCAGGCCACGCCAAAGCGTCTGGCTACGGTTTTTATTTCTTCGTGATAGCAACCGACGTCAAGCGTTGCATATGCAAGCCACTCCCAAAAACTCTGGTCGGTGTGTATTTTGAGTGTTTTTGGCTCGACCTGTTGCAAATGAAAAGCCATGCCGTTGCCGTCAAAAAATATGGTGGTGGATATATCCAGACCCCAGTGGTTTCCTTTTGTGTTGCATATGCTGTCAAACGATTTGTGGCACAAATCAAGCAAGGTTTTGTCACTCATTTTGCACCTCCGTATGCCTGTTTTTGTGTCAAAGGATACAAATCTGCATTGGCAACAATGCTTGCATAAGACAACATGTCAAAAAAACCGCCAAGCACGTCAAAACGACCGTTTACACTCCATACAGTGAGAGTCATGTTTTTTCCTGATGCAAATTTGATACGACCTTCTTTTTTTGCGAAATCACTCAGCCATCCGTCAAATTGTTCAAGGTTGCCAGCACGTTGCTCAAGCATTTGCAGACTTGCACCATTGTCGCAAATTTCTATCACGCTGTCGTCAACGGGTTTTATTTCAAAGGTGATGGAGTTTTGTTTTTTGTCAGGGCATACAAAAGGCACGGTCACATGCAGTTTGTCTGTGTGACGAATTATTTTTATGCCGTCGTGCAGATGCTTGCCAAAAGCCTGTGCAGACAAAGGGTCATAGTCTGTTTTGCAAAAAATATGGTCTGGTGTATATTCAAAATCTTTCATGGTTTAATTTTAATACAAAATTTTTTGCTTTTCAACAGGGTGTATCAAAAAATTGGATATTGCAATTTTAACTATACAATAGTATAATAAAAAATATAAAATAACTATATCCCAGTATAGTTAAAACTACTTTTATATAATTTTCGGGTGTGCTAATGAAAAAAGAAGATCTCCGCATAACCAAAACAAAAAGAGATTTGCGTTATGCCATAGTAGAACTTTTAAAGACAAATCAGTTCGAAAAAATAACGGTTGGCGACATTTGTGACAAAGCAATGGTCAATCGCATGACTTTTTACAAACATTTTAACGACAAGTATGATTTGCTCGAACATACGATAAACTTTTTGGTGCAGGATTTGCTCATAAAAGCAAGCGAAATAACAAAGCCAAACGACAATTATGACGAATTTGTAAATTTTTGCGTTGTGCTTTCAAAAATGATAATAAAAGAGAGCATTGCTCAAAAAGACGAGTTCAAGGCATTGTATATGAGTGACAGTGGCATTGTGTATGACATAATCACAAAAACAATACGCAAATATATAGAGATGCTTGTTGTTGGGCTTGCAAAAATAAGAAAGCCAAAATATTCTATCAAGACGATAACGGAGTTTTTGTCGGGTGGCATAATACATTTGCTTTGTTACTGGATGTTGCATCTCAATGACAGCGATACAAAACAGTTTTCTGACGAATGCACTCGTTTTGCGCAGGAACTTTTTAAATCGGGTATGTTTTTTGAAGAATAATTGCAAACAAAAAAAAGACAGTCAATCGACTGTCTTTTTTTGTTATACCAAATCTGATTTTACGGATTTTTGTTTTTTGGTTACGTTTATTTCGCCTGCTTTTGTGAGGGCAATTTTTGTTATTACAGGTCCGATAATGGCATAGAAGAAGATGGCACACAAAACGATTGTGTTTATTTCCATTGCAAAGGCAGGCAATGCCACCATTGCAACCTGAGCCATACCAATTTCTACACCCGCCTGTGGCAACAAGGTGAGACCGAGATATTTTGTTACCGTTGGGTTTGCTTTTGTTATTTTGCAGCCCAAAAATGCACCGACGTATTTGCCTATTGAACGTGCAACGATATAAATACCGCCAATCACGCCAACAAGTGGAATAACAGATATGTCAAGCTGTGCACCTGATATTACAAAAAACAACATCAAAAGCGGTACTGTCCAGTTGTCAGTCTGTATGAGAACTTCGCTTTCGTCCACGCAAAGGTTAGTAAACGTTGCTCCAACCATCATGCAAGTCAAAAGACCAGACAACTCAATATGCCACAAAGTTGCAAACAGTTCTACAAGGCCAATACCCAAAAATACAACCATTACGGCAGAGATGAGTTTGTTTCCGCCAAGTTTAAACCATTTGTTGAGAGCCCACAACACAACGCCCAAAACAGCGCCAAGTGCGAGAGATCCAAAAATTTCTACAAGTGGAGTGACAAGCACTGTGTTTACTGTCAAAGCGGCACCCGTTGCAAAAACTTTTGCAAGTGCAACTGATACAGAAAATATCATGAGGCCAACTGCATCGTCAAATGCAACGACAGGCAACAAAGTTTCTACCACAGGACCACTGGCACGATATTGTTTGATGACCATAAGTGTTGCGGCAGGTGCAGTTGCAGATGCGATTGCACCAAGAGTGAGAGCAAGCGACACGTCAACACCAAAAGCAATGAGTGCAACGTCAACAAGTGCAGTTGCCAAAAATGCTTGTGTCAAAGTGATGACTACAACTTTTGGTCCAAGTGCCTTGATGTGGCTCATTTTAAATTCCATACCAATGGCAAGCGCGATAAAGCCAAGTGCAATGTCAGATATTATGCCAAAACTTTCTACCTGTTCGCCACTTACAATGCCAAAAATGCTTGGTCCAATGATGAGACCTGCAATCAAAAAGCCCGTTACGTTAGGCAAGTTAAAAACTTTCATTGCCTTTGTGGCAAGCAAGCCTGCAACAAAAGCAATTGCAATACAAAGTATAGTATTCATAACAAATTTCTCCAACTATTATTTTAGACCTGGCGATATAAAAATGCAATAGAATAGCCAAAAAATGTAAACAAAAAAATTCTTTTTTGTTTTTAAGTCGGTTTAGTCTTGCAACCCTGATGATTTTGTTGTATTTTAATTAATAGAGGTATTTTGCTATGTCAGTACAAAAATTTCGCATGGACCTTCATCAGATACCAGAAGTTGGTTTTTGCGAGTTCGAAACAAAACAATATATATTGTCAGTGCTAAAACTGCTTGATTGCCAGATTTTTGAAATTGGCACAGGCACGGTTGCTTTTTTTGATTTTGGCAAACAAAAAACGGTTGGTGTCCGTGCGGATATTGACGGTTTGCCTATCGTGGAGGACACTGGTTTGCCTTTTGCGTCAAAAAGATATGGCTATATGCATGCCTGTGGACACGATTCTCACACGGCAATGGCACTTGCGGTTGCAACTTACGTGGATGATTGCAAAAAACAAGGCAAAAGTTTTGACAAAAACGTTGCCTTTATTTTTCAACCGGCAGAAGAATGTGACGACGGTGCTGCCAGCATTGTAAAAAGCGGTGTTTTGCAAAAACTCAATATGCATCACATTTTTGCAGTTCACGTGTGGCCAGAACTGCCAAAAGGCAAAATATATTCAAAACCAGGCGTAATGCTTGCGCAGGTTTGTGACATAGACGTCATTTTGGGTGGCGAAAAATCTCACATTGCCGACTATTACAAAGGTGAGGACACGATGCGTGCCGCCTGCGAAATTTTGCTCGAGCTTTACAAGTTTGAAGAAGAGTGTAACAAAAGTGAAAAATGCCTTCTTAAATTTGGCAAAATGGAGTCTGGCAACCTTCGCAACATCACAAGTGACAAAACTGTCATCAGTGGCAGTATCAGAGCGTTGTCAAAAGAGATGGAACAAAAACTGCAAAGCGAAATTTCAAACGTAGTCAAAAAAATTGCAGGCAAATACAATCTCAAGTATGAGGTCCGCATTCAAAACGGTTTTCCTGTGGTAGAAAACGACAAAGAGTTGTTTGACAAGGTTGCTGAAAAATGCGATATCAATTTGCTTGATGCACCTGTTTTGCATGCAGAAGACTTTTCTTTCTTTGCAAACGTTTGCCCATACGTATACTTCTTTTTGGGTATAGGTGACGGAATGAAACTGCACCATGAGAAGTTTGATTTTGATATGAGCGTTCTTGACGTTGGCGTGGACTTCTGGAAAAAACTGCTTGAAATCTGAAAAGGAAAATTAGGTTATGGATAATTTAAAAGGTTTGGGTAAAATAAGGATAGAATACAAACAAGATGGCAATCTGATACAAGTCTTCAATGCACCTGATGCGTGTACTCTTGTGATCAACGGTCAGATGGCAGATCAGTATCGCGGGTACGTTGCAGGACGTTTTAAATTATACGGCTGGTTGATAAAAGAAGACGAAAAAATAGAAATTTGTGCAAAAATGGGTTTTGTTAATATGCGTCTGTTTTATAACGGACAATGTGTTGCAAAAAAGTTTATGGGATTAGGTTGAAATACGGGTCACTCGATTGAGTGGCCTTTTTTGTTTGTGGTTGACTTGTTGTTTTACTTCAATTTTTCCTTTTCAAAATATTAATCCGTTCAACTCTTTTATAATTAAGTTTTAATTTTTATCGGTTTTTTGCTGTTTTAAAATTTTGCATTTTTTTGTTTTTTTTGAGGTTTGTTCACTTGTAAAAAAGCCTCCGTCTGACGAGGGGGTGGCTGGCAAAAGCCATACGGAGGGATGGATAACGAAAGATTTTTAATAAGGTTTCTGCATTGATTTTTTACCCAAAATTCTGCGATGAGAACGATTTTGCATTTTTTAAAAACAGGTTTTTGCCAACCAAAAAACCGCCAAAAAACAATACTTTTCGCCAACTTTTTTAAAAACTAGTTTATATACATAAACTATGCTAAAAATACTGCCAATTACAATATTTTGTGCAAAAAACACCATGTTTCACCACAAAAATACCACATTTGCCACAAAATTTTGTCTCAAAAATCATATAGTTTATACAACTGAACTAAAATAGTTTATATACATAAACAAAACTTTAACCACAAAAAACACGCACAATTGTTCGTCTTTAAAAACGGTGGTGTTTTTGTGCGATAATGGTTAAAAACAGCAACAAAAAAAGCCACTCGGTTGAGTGGCTTTAATTTTTGTGTTTTGTTATTTTTCAAGTCCTTTTACAAAAACTTCAAGTCTGTCAAGGGCTTTTTCAAGCGTGTCGTCGTCAACTGCAAAACTGAGTCTTACGTTGCCTTCTGCGCCAAAAGCAATGCCCGGGATGATTACTGTTTTTTGTTCTTCCAAAAGTCTTGAGCAAAACTCCATAGAGGTCATGCCATACTTTTTGATAGAAGGGAAGATATAAAAAGTTCCGTCCGGTTTGATTACGTCCATACCCATTTTAATGAGTCTGTCATATGCATAGTCACGGCGTCTGCGATAGATTTGTGTAAATTCGCTCACGTCAAAATCAAGTGCTTGCATGCCGGCATACTGGATGAAAGTTACTGCAGAAACTGTCATAAACTGATGTGCTTTTTGTGCGTGCTCAATGATATAAGTTGGAGCAAGCATATATCCAAGACGCCAGCCTGTCATTGCGTATGGTTTAGAAAAACTCTGGCAAACGATTATCTGGTCTTTAAGGTCTTCAAAGTGACAAAAACTTTTTGGCTGTTTTTCTGTATAAACCAGTTGGTTGTAGCATTCGTCACAGATAACAAAAATGTCTTTGCCTTTTACCTTGTCATACACGTTTTGCAAAGTGTCCGCATTAAAAATTGTGCCGGATGGATTGTTTGGTGACGTCAAAATGATTGCCTTTGTTTTGTCCGTAACGTATTCGTCAAGCATTTGTTTTGAAATCTGAAAGTCGTTGTCAGACATATCCATAAACACTGCTTTTGCACCTGCATAAGAAATTATCATTTCATAAAGCAAAAATGCAGGAGTAGGGATAATTACTTCGTCACCAGGCTGAAGCATTGTAAAAAGGGCACAGCAAAGTGCTTCGGTAGATCCGTTTGTTATCATCACCTCGTCCGGTGTATAGTTGAGGTTGTTTTTTGCTTTTTCAAAAGCGGCAACCTTTTCTCTCAGTTCTTTTATGCCTGTGTTTGGGCCATAGTGCGTTTTGTTTTCGTCAAGGGCTCTTATGCAGGCTTGTTTTACACAGTCAGGTGTGTCAAAGGCTGGTTCGCCAAGTGTCAAAAACAATTCTGCCTTTTTTTCTCTCGCCATATCGTTAAAACGACGTATAAGGCTTGTTTCTATTTTTTGTATATTTTCGTTGAGTTTTGTTATCATAAAAACACTCCGCAATTTAAAATTAACGGAATTATAGCACAACAAAAACCAAATTAAAATAGTTTTTTTGTGTTTTTTGAATAAACATTTGCCTTCATATGGCAAAAAGTAGTGTTTTTGCATAAATATTCAAAAAAAGTTGAATTTTTTTTAAAATAGGTATTTACAAAACGACACGATTGCAATATAATAATGGGAGTTTAATATTGATAGAGGCAGCGGTGCAGAATAGTATCCCACAGAGACGGCAGTTGACGAAGTGGGCGAAAGGCAATCACCGCCGAACGGAAAGTCCCGGCAGGGCTTGCCGTGGGGTTACAGGAAACACCTGTGACACTCCTGCTTTAAAGCAGAGGCGCTATTAACAAACAAACTTTATGTCGTTTTGATATATTGCGCCTGATTTGTTTTCATTTCAGGCGTTTTTTTATAGGAGTACAAATGAGCATTTCTCACGTAGATTTAAATGCACTTGCAGACAAATATGGCACACCGCTTTATCTGTATGACCAAAATGCAATGGAAGACAAAATTGATGCCTATCTTGACAATTTTGTGTCTGACAGGTTTGAAACACAAGTGTTGTATGCATCAAAAGCATTTTCATGCAAGGGTATGATACAACTTGTCAAACAAAAGGGCATGTCGCTTGATGTTGTAAGTGGTGGCGAACTTTTCGTGGCGCAACAGGTTGGCTTTGATATGAAAAAAGTATATTTTCATGGCAACAACAAAAGTGCAGACGAAATTGAGTTTGCTTTGTCACTTGACGTTAGCACGATTGTAGTTGACAACTATCAGGAACTGTTGCTTGTTGACAAACTTGCAAAACAACTTGGCAAAAAAATCAAGGTTTTGTTTCGCCTCAACATTGGTGTAGACGCACACACGCACAAATACATTTCTACTGCGTTGTTTGAGTCAAAGTTTGGCATGATGCCGGACAGCAAGGCTTTTGCAGACTGTATGAGTTATTTTAGTGACAATACAAACGTTGTTTTTGACGGCATACATTGTCACATTGGCTCACAGGTGTTTGAAATCAATGCATACAAACTTGCAATTGACAAAATGGTGGATATCATTTCACAGTGGAGCAAACCTTTGACGCTCAACATCGGCGGTGGCTTTGGCGTGAGATATACAGACGAAGACAAACCTATCGACACGGCAGAGCTTTGCAAAATGCTCATCGACTACGTGCATAAAGCACTTGATGACAAAAAGGTTAAAATAAACAAACTGCTCATCGAACCTGGTCGTTCAATAGTGGGCGAGGCTGGCAGCACAATTTATACCGTCGGTTTTACAAAACAAATACCTACAAAAAGTTTTTATTTTGTGGACGGTGGCATGACAGACAATATTCGTCCTGCATTGTATCAGGCAAAATACGATTGCGACGTGGTTGGCAAACAAAACGAGCCAAAAACAAACAAGGTAACAATCGCAGGCAAATGTTGCGAGTCTGGTGACCTCATTATAGAGGACGTTATGTTGCCGGACGCACAAAGCGGTGACAGAATTGTGGTTTATACAACTGGTGCATACGGCTATTCAATGTCAAGCAACTACAACAAGGCAACAACGCCTGCAGTTGTGTTTGTAAAAGACGGCAATGCAAAAGTTGTGATAAAACGTCAGACCTATCAGGATCTCGTTGCAAACGACGTTGACGACGAGTGGTCAAAACTTTAAAATAATGCGTGCATACGGTTCACGCACAAAACAAAACGAATATAATTTATTGTCTAAAATATCGGAGGGATTTTATTATGGCAACTTCATTGATTAAAGGTTCTATCGTAGCATTGGTTACACCATTCAACGCTGACGGCAGCGTAAACTATGACAAACTTGGCGAACTCATTGATTTTCACGTAGAAAACAAAACTGACGGTATCGTATTGCTCGGTACAACAGGCGAATCTCCAACACTCACTTTCGAAGAAGAAGAAAAAATGTTGGAATACAGCGTAAAAAGAGCCGCTGGTCGCATTTATCTCATCGCAGGCAGTGGTTCAAACTGCACAGAAACTGCTGTAGAACGCACAAGAGCATATTCACGCACAGGTGTTGACGCAATGTTGGTTATCACACCATACTACAACAGAGCAAACACAAGCGGTATGATCAAACACTTTACTGCATGTGCAGATGCATCAGAAAAACCAATCATCATGTACAACGTTCCTGGTCGTACAGGTTGCTCAATCAGCGAAGAAGCTGTTGCAGTTTTGTGCAAACACCCTAACATTCAGGGTATCAAAGAGGCTTCTGGCAACATTAGCTATCTTTGCAAAATCGCAAAATATCTCGACGAAGACTTTATCATGTATTCTGGCAACGACGATATGATCGTTCCTACTTTGTCAATGGGCGGTATCGGTGTAATTTCTGTCTGGGCAAACATCATGCCACAAACTACACACAAACTCGTTTTTGATTATCTCAACGGCGACGTAGAAAGCGCACGCAAACTCCAGACAAGATATCTCGATTTGGTTAACGATTTGTTCCTCGAAACAAACCCAATCCCAGTTAAAGCAGCTATGAACTATCTCGGTTATGGCGTAGGTCCATGCCGTATGCCACTTGACGAAATGTCAGCTGGTCCAAAAGCAAAACTCTTTGCAGAAATCGACAGACTCAAAGACGAATTGAAATAACAAAAAATTACAGGCAGCGGAAACGCTGCTTGTATATTAAAAAGGGGTTTTTATATGAAAATAGCATTGGTTGGCTACGGCGCAATGGGCAAAGTAGTAGAACAAAAC
>JAFTHO010000141.1 GCA_017457385.1 Clostridia bacterium
ATTGAGCCTGAGTTGTCAATCACAAACAACACGTTGAGTTCTTGTCTTGCAATGCCTTCGCCAAACATTCTTTCTTTGTTTTCCATTTTTTCAACCCTCCCAAATAAAGCTGATACTTTTCAGTTTTGCAACAATGCCATCTTTCTTTTCAATAGTTTTTATGATTTTATCAATAAACTCTTCAGAACAATCTTCAGAAGATATTTCTCCATACAAATGAATCAAACCAAATTCATCTTTCAGACAATCACTAAAAGGAGTTTTTTCTTTTGCAAAGTCTTGTTGGAGCACGTCAAATTCATCATCACTCACAGGAGCATCTGGTTCAAAAATAACACAGTATCCCATATCTGACTTATCTAGCTCATAAAAAAGGGCAAAACTGGTCCCTGCGATTATACAGTCAATCTGAACGGCACCTTCTTCATCACTATAATTTGGAAAATAACCTTTTTGTGTCAACAAACTCAAAATACTGTCTTTTACTTTCAATTTTCTATTTGTCTTAGTCATTATCTGATTTCTCCTATTGTATTTTCATCAAACTTTATTTTAAGGCCATGCACTATTGGCAAAACCCCATCTTTTGCTATTGTTTTTTCAATGCCAAAGGCATCTTTTATGCACACGTCGTTGTCTAATGCAATTTTTATGCCCCACACCGACGGATTTTTTTTGTTTGCAACTACCACACCTTTAACAAGGTTATATTGTGACGAATATTTGTCCAGATGGTTGCTGTATATCTTTTTGCCAAGATCAAGCAAAACCACGTTTCTGCCAATTTGCAAAGAGCACACTTCTTTTGTTTTTGCAGAGCACACAGGACAATTATCATATCTTTTCTTTTCTACCAGCCCAACAATATATTCGTGACCACAGTTGTTGCAACAAACAAGTTCATCACGATATTTTGACAACAGCCTTATCCATTCCAATTCGGTTGTTCTTTCGTTTTGCCTGTCGGCAAGACCATCAACAAAAGTGCGATGAAAAGCCTCTTTTAAATAAATTGGTATGTATGCCCATCGCTTTAATAAACTTGTGTGATAACCACGTATTGGCCTGTTTGACTTGTCTGTTTTGTGGTATACAAACACAGGGTTTTTGCCATACAATTCAAACTCTGCCTGCTCGTCAACAACCTCATAGTTCTTTAGCCTTTCTCCCTCAAACGGATTGCCCATGCACAATGCCATAAACAAAATGATTGCAAGTGAAAATCTGTCTGAATGTATATCGGGCAGTTGTTCGCCCCTGACGATTTCTGGTGCCATATATCTCATTTTGCCAAGCACACCCAGGTTTTTTTTATCTGCCGTCACGTTGTCGTTGTCACAAATGAGCAATTCACCCGTATCTGCATTGAAAAAGAAACTGCCATCGTTTATATCCTGATAAGAATATCCCATTTCATGCAGTTTTTTAAAGGCAATGCACACCTCGATGCACCATTTGATGAGCGTTTGTTTTGATGAAAATTTGTTTTTGCCTGTAAGATATGACACAAAAGACAAAAAGTTTTCATCACGCAAATCCATAAGGTAGCCTATCGTTCCGTCGTCAAAGTCAATTAGTTTTTGTGGCCACAAAAATTGACTTGACGGCGCACCCCTTTCTATGTTGTTTTTCAGGTTATATCTGAAATCGTCACTCTCTATTTCTTTATAAACTTTAAATGCAAGTTTTTTTCCGTTTTGCTTCACGAGATAAACTTCACCTTGTCCACCTTCGCCCAAAAAATCTTTTATCGTCAGGTCGCCTGAGTCAAGGTGAATAACGTCATTTTTTGCAAATATCATATACTCCCCCCTGTTGGTCTTTCAATGAGAATTGGCTTTTGATTTTTTGCATCCATCATCACAAAAGGAAAAACAAGCCCTCCTTTTATTCTCTCAATATATTCTCCTGTTTTTTGCAAACGCTCTGTCACAGGCAAATTTTTGTGTTTTTGTAAATATGCATATGCACAATGAAAAAGCTGTGAGTATACATAAACGCTTTCAATAGCCATGACGTTGCCGTATTCACCAACAAGAAAAACTTTGTTGCCCTGACCAATAAAGAAAGGGCCTTTTGTTCTTTGTGCAACGTCGTCCAATTCACCTGACTCTACGAGTGCCTGTTTTATTGCTGGAAAAATTTTGTTTTTTATTGCAATGCCATCAAGCTGTCCTTCAACGCCTTCGCATAAATTTGTGCAATATTTTAAAATATCATTTTCACGCAGGTTTTCGCACATCATTATGCAATTGTCAGAACCAATTATCTTCCATGCCATAGTATTGTCTTCATGCACAAAATCAGTTTCGTTAAATTCACAAGTTTTAAAATAATTTTGTTCTCTGCTTGCAGAATAAACCAAATAAACGTTGTCATCTTCGTGAATTACTATCATAAAACTTCCTCCTTTACTCAACAATTTTATATTGCATCTCTTTTGTATCAATAAGAACAAAAGGACCACTCACATAAGGATCTGCCTGTGCTGCACATCTCATTCCGTCAATAATGCGCTCTTGCACAGATAATTGCATGTCATCAAGAAAGGGGTATGCAAACTCTCTGCCCGAACCAATTGATGCATAGTTGTTAATTCTGCTTACACAAAAATCTTCATGCACTTTAAAAATCCTGTCTTTCCATACAAACAAAAACTCAAACTCACCCTTACCTTTATCATCCAGCATATTTGCATTTTTGAGGATTTGCTTGTATTTTGGCATGATTTCCTGCACAATATATTTTTTTGTCAACCCTGTGTCTTTTGCTATGTTTTCAAAAAACTCTGGTCTTAAAACCATTTCCTGCGTAACACTACAACGACCACTTTCTGCAACCAATACGTCATTTGGCATTTTTTGTATTTTAAAGTTTTGCTCGCTGAAATAATTTTGTTTGAAAGAATCAAAAGTTGTTTGCGTGTCAGCCCCCATATAAACTGTATTGCCCTGTCTCACTGCTACTACCACTGTCATTTTTTCTCCTTAAAACACCTGCTTGATTGATAAAAAGCTGTGCCATAACAAACCATCACATCACTTTACTTTGTCTTTTGATTTGCCTTTTGGCTTGTCTTTGCAATTTTTTTATCTTTTTGTTCCTATTTTTATAACATATATACGTCCACGTACCCCTTCGTTTTGGCACGCCTGCACTCTCGCTTGCTTTAACAAGCCACTCATGTGCTTTGACGTAATCCTGCTCTACACCAAAACCCCACTCATAATAAAACGAAAGATTTTCTTGCCCTTTAGTACAACCTTGCTCAGCAGACTTTGTTTGCCAATAAACTGCCTTTTGATAATCCTTCTCTACACCATAACCATAATGATAGCAATCGCCAAGATGTGCCTGTGCCTCTGCATGCCCCTGTTCGGCAGCTTTGGTATACCACTCAACTGCTTTTTGATAGTCTTGCTGAAGGTCAGAACCCACCTCATACTCCAAACCCAGATCAAACTGCGCCTGTGCATCACCTTTTTTTGCCAATGAAATCATTTCGTACGTAATAATGTCCATAACAAATCCCCTTTGTTTAACACTTTTGTTGATTTTGTGATTGTTTTTAAAAACGGAATATCCGTTGATCTTTTTTGTAACTATACTCTACACCCCAATGATACATTATTTTTGTATCATTACATTTTTTTGTGCACTTTTTTTAAACAAATCTTGATAAGATTGTAGGCATGTCAGCTTATGCAACGCTGGAAAAACCTGCAATATAATCATCCCAGCTGTTGTCCCACCTTTGGCTTTTTGTTTGGTTTTTTGCTTGGCATATTTGTGCTTGCGCTTGTCATCATTGAGCAACTGCACCTCATATTCTTTTTGGATATATCTCAAATGTGATGACAATTTTTTTGCCGTGTGACGAATTGCTGAGTCTTTTAACGATGCATTAAACACCTGATTAACAGACACTCCCTTTGAAAAAAAGTTGTGTGCACCACGCCTGAAATCCTGCACAAACAAATATTTTGTGCCATCTTGCGTTTTGATATAAAAAGTGTGCTCTCCTTTGGCTGTTGGTTTGCAAAATACTACAGGTTTCATACAAGTTTCTCCTTACGTTTAAAGTTGATTTTGTTCAATTGTTATATGGTGTGCAAAAACAATCAGTTAACATTTTTTTGCAACCATTTGTAAAAAAGTGTTTGTTTTGTTGTGCAAAGGTACTTTGCCTGATTGCTCGCTATACGTCAGGCACATACACGTTCTGCCATTGGTCGCTCGGCACAATTGTTTGACAAAAGACCGTCGCAATTGCCATCACGTTGCCACAAATCCATTTTGTATACGTCAGACAACACAACCGAACTTTTTACTTCGAGGCAGGCATTATCAAAATCCTGTTGCATAAACAACCTGTCTTTCATATGATTTGCAATGATTCGTCTTATTGCAAACTCTTTTGCCTTTTCGCAAAGATATTTGACGTCTGCGCCATTGAAATTAAAAGTATATGCAACAAGCTTGTCTATATCTATATTTTCGTGACCAGGCACGCAACAAATGTTGTTGATAATGATATTTTTGCGTGACTCCTCGTCTGGCAATGGTACGTAAATCTGCTCGTCAAATCTGCCAGGACGCAAAAATGCAGAGTCTATCTTCCACGGTTTGTTGGTTGCACCAATAACAAGCAAACGCCCCTGACTTTCACCTACCATCTGCACACCATCCATCTGTGCAAGCAACTCACACACCAAACGACCAACCGCATCACTGTCTGCCTTGTCACGTTGCAAAGTAAACACCTCTATCTCGTCAAAAAAGATGACCGCATTTGAGCACTTTCTTGCCTCGTCAAAAATCCTGCTTATGTTTTTGCTGCTTTCGCCAAACCATTTGGATATTATGTCAGACGTTTTGACAGGAAAAAAGGTTGCGTTTGTCTCTTTTGCTATTGCCTGTGCAATCATTGTTTTGCCTGTGCCTGGCAAGCCATAAAGCAAAATGCCACCACCTGCATTTTTTTTGAACATTTTGTACAATCCAGGATAATAATAAGGGTTGATAGCCTTGTCTTTGACAACTTGCTTTACTTGTTCAAGACCTGCAACGTCATCAAAAGTATATTTAAGCATTCGTGGCGAAACAACGTTGATATCTGCATTGTCAGCAACTTGTTTCTGTTGACCTCTATCCACAACGTTGCTTGTTTTGTCAGACGATTTGCCGTTGAGTTTTTCGTCTAAAAACTTGATCTGCCTTTCGATATTAAAAAGGTATATTTCAAAATAACGGCTTTCGTCACCTGCCGTCTGCTCAACAAGTTTTTTTAAAATTGTGCATGCAGTCAACAAACTTGCCTTTGCTTCGGCATATTGACCACGTGACAAACACATCATTGCATTTGATTGCTCCATTTCAAACTTGAGTATAACGTCACTTTTTTTCATATCCTTTTCTCCTTGTTTTTAAAGTCAGTTTTGTTGATGGAACTGCATTATACTTTTTAACGAAACATTATTTATGTATCGTTGCATTTTTTGTGAACAAAAAAGACAGGGATTGCTCCCCTGCCTTTTTGTCACATAAAATTGTTATAACCTCAGGCATAAAATTTGTAGTTAAGCACCTCTTCTGCCCTGCGTTGCAACATCAACTGCTCGTTAACCAAAATGAGCAACGGTGCATCCATTTCGGTGAGTGTTTTAATCCTCAACAAAGAGTTAACTACGTCTGCATACAAAATTTGAAGTACGCTAAATGCCGTTTCTCCATCTTTGCTAACACCCTTTCTTAACCCAAGAGGGCATACAGGCAACACTCTTGGCACGTATTGATGCAAGTTGCCATTGCATTGTTGCAAACGCAAAAGAGCATTGAGTTTTGCACTGTTGCCACTTTGTTTGCAGTTTGCAATCTCTTTGTGAAGGTCAATTTGCTCTAACATAAATCTGATTGCATTGCCACCATAAAGATATTTGCAACCTGACAAATCTTTGCTTTTAGGTGCATCAACAATCTGCATAAATTTAAAGTCGCTTTGCTCAGGATCAGTTATAACCACTCTGCAAGCATGCACAATGCTCTTGATTTCGTCCGCAGTTTTGTCAAGCAACAAACACAAGTCGCTATTGTCGTTTGCAAACACGTCAGGACTGACCACGTTGGTGTTTAAATTGATATGACCTGCACTGTCTGGATTGCCAAAGATGCTTTTTGCAATCAAATCATCAACGTCTGTCACCTCACCACAAGAATCTGCAACAACCTGACTTTCGCTTGTGCCTTTAAGGTCAAAAGATTTGCCCTTTACTTTGGCAAAAAACTCAAGACTTGCCTGTGCTTTTTTAAAGCCTTGTTGTGCACTCTTTTCAAGCAAACTGATCATTTTTGCATAGTCTTGCTTTGTTGCAACACCTCGCTCAAACCAATATGCAGCTCTGTATTGAATATCTGCATCGCCACTGTCAATTGCTTTTTGAAGATGATACATTGCCTTTTGGTCATCATTTTCAACTATGCCGCCATTGTAAAACAAGGCAAGGTTATACAATGCGTCTACGTCCCCCTGGTCTGCCGCTTTTGTATACCAATACAATGCTTTTTCGGCATCTTCAGCCACACCCGTGCCATCTTCAAAACAAATGCCAAGCAGGCTTTGTGCCTTTGCAAAACCCTGCTCTGCTGATTTTTCAAGCCACTCAACTGCCTTTTTTGCATCTTGCTTTACAAGACAACCATCATAATAACAAAGACCAAACTCAAATTGCGCCTCTGCATGACCTTGCTCTGCAGACTTTTTAAACCAATCAAGTGCCTTTTGATAATCCTGCTCAATCTTGTCACCGTTGTAATAACAACGTGCAAGTTCAAATTGTGCTTGTGCGTCACCTTGTTGTGCTTTAAAAATCAAATCGTTAATCATATAAAATCTCCTCCCATATAAATCACCAAAATCAAACGGTTTCAAATTTTTGACAAAAAGTGTAATCATTGCAGTTTTTTGGAACAGCTTTGTCCATTTGCTCATAAATTGCACCAAGTTATTGTTGTGCAAACTGATAAACCTCATTTTCAGACATGCCACAATGAGCCAGTTTGTTGCACAAACTTTGCAATTGACTCCACGGTGCATCTGCAAGACTATCTTTAAACTGTTGGTCGATGCACGCAAAATCTTTAAACAATCTGTCAAAATACATTTTAAAAACTCTTTGTTTCAATTGCTCATCAGCAACAAAAGCCTCTTGACTAACGTCACGCAACATCACTTTTACGCAAAAAAGCAAGACTTTTTTTGTCTCAACATATTGTTCACGCGACAAACACATCATTGCATTTGCTTGTTCCATATCAAATTTGAGTTTCAGTTCGCTTTTTTCATTTTTCCCTCTCCTTAGCACACACGGTTAAAATTGTTTTTGCATTGATTTATACCTAAAAAATGTCACCCCTCCTTATTAAACTTTTTTGGAATTGCATTCTATCGCTTAAAGCCATATTATTTATGTATCATTACATTTTTATGGAAATTTTTTTAATTAAAAAATATATCTAAAAACTAAAATTATTTTGCAAGATATTTGTTAATAGAAAATTTAATGTAAAATAAAAAAAGCACGGTTTTTGCCGTGCTTCTTTTATTTGCTTCTATTTATTCCAAGATATTATTTAAACTCAAAATCTTTTTTTATTTGAATATAATACTCCTAATAATACACTAGGACTTTTTTGGTCAAACAAGGGATTATTTCACCTTTACTTATGACAACAAAAAGCATGATGAGCAAAGTTTTAAAATAAAACTGAGCAACTGTTTCAAGCACATTGATGACAAAACGTTTGACAAAGTGAGAAAGTTGACTGACAAAAACAAATATGGCAAACGAAGCACAGACGTTGACTATCTGCTAAGCACAAAGACAGTATGTGGCTATTGTGGTTCACGCATTACAGGTGAAACAGGCACGTCTAAACTTGGTGACGTAAAGAGATATTACAAATGTTTTGGTCGCAAACGCAAAAATGGTTGCACAAAAACAATGGTTCGCAAAGACACCTTAGAAAAACTTGTTGCAGACAGCATAATACAAGAACTCAACAG
>JAFTHO010000142.1 GCA_017457385.1 Clostridia bacterium
GGCAACAGCATCTGCTGGTAAAAGGAGCATTTTATGCAAGGTCAAAAACTGGTTTATAGCCCGGTCAGTCTGTGGAAAAATTTTGACAGCACATCTTTGCCGTTTGAACAGGAAGTCATTGACGTAAACGAAGTTGACGGCATTGTATACACACGCATATATTTTAATGGCGTGCAGTACGAAGATGGTATCAGCCGTATATATGGTGTTTTTGCCGCCAAAAAGAACAAAAAAGATTTGCCTGCAATCGTTATTGTCAGCGATCTTGGCAAAGGTATAAATCAAAACGAAGTCAGCTTTTGGGCAAAAAAGGGATATGCCGTTTTTGGCTTTGACAATATGGGCAAAAATGACGAAAGCGAGCATTTTTCCAAATATCCAGACAGCGTGTCTTATGCAAACTATCTTTCTGCCGGCAGGCACCTTACTCATTGCGACACAAACGCCAAAGAAACGTGCTGGTATCACTGGGCTGCAAACACTCGCAGGGCAATATCATACGTGGCGGGTCAGGATGGCATAGACAAAGAGTCAATTGGTTTGCTTGCAACAAAAGACTCTGCGGTTACTGCATGCATGGCGGCTGCTTTTGACGACAGACTTGCCGCATGTGCAGTTGTGTTTGGCGTGTGCTATCAGGAGATGGAAATGCACGCAGGTCACACGCTGGAAGAAGTTGAACGTGCAGAAGAAAGAGAACGCTGGTTTGCTGGCATTGCGCCACAAAGTTATCTTATGCATATGCAGACGCCTTTCTTTTTGACGATTGGTGCAAACTCTCCTGCAACCGACCTTGACAAAACGTACGAGGCACTCAACCTTATACCAAAACAAACGCCATGGGCAGTGTGGATTGCCGAAAAAATGCTTGATGCAGGTGGCGAAAGTTTCGTAAAAAATCTTGACAAATGGTTGACTGCACGACTTAAAAAACAAATTGACGAGTCACTTTTGCCTGTTGCGTGTTTTCGCAAAATCAACGGCAAACTCAACGTTATCGTGCGTATTCCTGACGAAGAAGAAGTGCAGGAAGTGCAGATTTTCTTTGCGCACGAAGCCGTTAAAAACAGTGTGAGATACTGGAACAAACTGCAACTGTCAAACGTGGCGGACGGCATTTATCGTGCCGAGGTAGAGGTGTATGACAAAACAAAAGCATGTTATGCATACAGCAACGTGAGATATCGTGGCGGTCTGGTGTTGTCAACAAACCTTATCGAGGTGGACGACAACTATCTCAAAGACGTACAGACAAGCAAAAAAACAAAAACGATATATTCGGGCAATATGGGTGTAAACGTGTTTCAGGTTTACAGTCCGCTCAAAAAGGATCAGGACTTGAATTATGAAGAAAAGAAACTCGAAATGCAGACTGGTCCGTTTGACATAAGGGGACTTGCAGGCCGTGATTTTGCAACCTTTGCGCTCAACGATGCAAAGTTTACAAAGGGCGAGGACAGCGTGCTTGCTTTTGACGTATACAGCAAAGCAGAGCAGGACCTTGTTGCGGGCATTGTTACAAACTATGGTGCAGATCAAAGAATATACGTTGCAACAGAAAAACTCGTTGGTGGCGAAATATGGCAAAAAGTTTGCTTTGCGCTTGACGAGTTCAAGTGTGACAGGGCAAAAAGCATTGTCAACTGGGGTGCCTGCGAAGTGCTTTGTCTGCATGCAGACGAAGACATTGTTGTCAACAACTTTGTATTTACCTGAGGTATAGTATGGATTTTCAACTTGGGGACAAAATTATTTCTAAAAAAACACATCCGTGTGGTGGCAACCAATGGACGATAACACGTGTGGGCGCAGACTTTAAAATCAAGTGCGACACCTGTGGCAGAGTGGTTATGGTTGACCGTGTGGATTTTGCAAAAATAGTCAAAAAAAAGTTGTGAGATTTTTTATATGAAAAAACAAAAAAGCAAAAAAATTGGCAATATAGTCATTGTCGTGCTTGCGGTTTTGCTTGTCAGTTTTGTTTGTGTAAGGTCATTTTGGATAGACTGGTATACTGTGTCTGGTGACTCTATGTATCCGACCTATCACGACGGACAAATAGTTTTTGGCAACAAAACAAAACAACCGCAAAGGTTTGACGTTGTCATTGTGCAGGCAGACGACCTTGTCGGCGAAGACCTCATCATCAAAAGGGTTATTGCATTTGAGGGCGAAAAGGTATGGACAGAACAGGGTGTGCTTTGCATAGAGTCAAACGGACAGACGCAAAGATACGACAGCGAAGACTATGGCGGTGGCGTGCTTGAACACGTGCCTGCCAAAATAAAAAGAACAACCGTGCCACAAGGGTGCGTATATCTGCTTGGCGACAACCGTGTCACAAGCATAGACAGTCGCACGTTTGGTGTCGTTTCTGCCGATATGATTGAGGCAGTTGTGATTTAAGCCTTTACAAAATTTTTTTGTTGTGCTAATATAAACGTGCAGAAAAGTTCTGCCTGCGATTTTGCCCACAGGGGCAGGGTGCAGAGATTAGTTTTAGTTTTATATCAGAGGAGATTAGTCGTTATGAAATACAGCGTATACTGGCGATGCTCTTTTGCATCGCTTTTTATTTGATTTTTGCGACAAAACAAATCAAAAATAATTTTTTGATGAGGACGTTATGAAAAAAGAATTTAACAGAAGAATAACTTTGACAGAACAGGAAATGCCAACGGCTTGGTACAATATTCAGGCAGATATTGATGATTTGCCACAGTATCTGCATCCAGAAACTTTGCAACCAATCAGCGAGGCAGACCTTGCTCCAATCTTTCCGCCAGAAATTATCAAGCAGGAGTTGTCAAA
>JAFTHO010000143.1 GCA_017457385.1 Clostridia bacterium
GTGACGATATCAACGTTGTATACGTAGATACTTTCAAAATTGCTCACGATGGTGGCAATCCAAAAGGTACAAACGTTGTTATGCTTGGTGCTATTGTTCAGACAACAGGCATCATCAGCATGGAAAACGCTAAAAAAGCTTTGGCATATTCTTTCAAAGCAAAACCAAAACTCATCGACATCAACCTCAAGATGTTCGATCTTGGTTGCGAAAGCGTAAAATAATTTTTTATAGTTTAAAAAGGCTCGCATTGCGGGCCTTTTTTGTTTGTCTTTTTTGGTGCAAAACTGCATAAAATTTTTTTATGAAGATATGGGATGACATGACGTCCTTTTGTGCAGACGAAAAAAGTCTGTTTGCTCAAAGATGTTTTAGTGTGTATGGCAAAAACCTCGTTGTGATACAGGGGTTCAAAAAAATCACGTCAGTCAAAAACGACGAGGTCACCTTTGTGTATGGCGGTGGGTTTTTGTCCGTTGTGGGGCAAAATCTCGTCGTCAAAAAGGTTTGCAAAGGGTATGCATGCGTGTGTGGTGACGTGCAACAGGTGATTTTTTAGTATATATGCGCATATATGCATTGGAGTTTTGTTATGGGTGGGTGGACACGCCTTCGTATAGAAGGGCTCAATATTGACAGACAGTTTGACAAAATGATAAAAAGTGGCATAACTGCAAAAGATATAAAAAGACGTGACAAAAAATGTATCGAGTTTTGTTTGCCTGCAAACCAGACAAAGCAGGGTATTGATTTTTTTGCAAGTGAGTGTTATAATGTATTGACTATAGATAATGCACCAGTGTGCTCTTTTTTGCATTTTTGCAAAACAAGGTTTGTTTTTGTGCTTTGTTTTGTGTCAATGATTGCAAGCCTGTTTTTGCTTGGTGGCAGAATATGGCGTGTGGATATATCTGGCGATATCAATCCTGCTCTTGTGCAAAAAGTGTTGCAGGACAACGGATTGTGGATTGGCACACGCAAAGATGACGTTGTGCTTGACGTGGCAGAAAACGTGTTGTGCAACAATCTGCCGGATACAAAATATGCAATCGTGTCTTTAAAGGGCAGCACTTTGTTTGTCGAGACCTTTAAAAAAGAATTGCCACAGCAAATTGTTGGTGATGACGGCAAAAATCTGTATGCCACGCAGGACGGAGTTATATCCCGTATTGTGCTTGTCAGAGGCACTGCAAAAGTGTCTGTTGGCGACGTCGTTACAAAGGGACAGTTGCTTGTCGAGGGGGTACGTACCCACGCAGATGGTGCAACAGAACAGGTGCGTGCGGTTGCACAGGTGTTTGCAGACGTGACGTATACGGGCGTTGCAAAGTTTGACGGTTGGGTGACGACTTTGGTCAAAACAGGCAAAAGCAGGGCTGTGGTTGATTTGTCTTTGTTTGGTTTTGATACAAACAAAAACAAAAATATATATAAAAAACAAATTGAGCAAAGTTATACACAAACGTTTTTTCCTTTGCCGGTAAAGATAACAAAAACTGTGGTTTTTCAGGCGGTGGAGCAAAAACAAAAGGTTGACTTTGACGAACAAAAATACAAACAGATTGCACTTGATGATGCTTTGTTAAAAGTGGACGGTGTTGTTTCTGATGTGCAATACGTCATCAATCCCGTTGATGGGGGTATGGTGGTGTGTGCAAACGTAAAAGTGCAAAAACAAATAGATACCTATTGAAAAATACGGAGGACGACTATTGTCAAAATTTACAAAAACGGTTGACGTGCCAA
>JAFTHO010000144.1 GCA_017457385.1 Clostridia bacterium
ACCCAAACTGTCTTGCAAGCTCAAATTTAACATATCTGTCTGTAATAGTATGTTTTCTATTAATCAAATCGAGAGTTTTTTGCTCAAAAGTTTGTGGATTTATTGAAATTCTGTTTACACCAGCCTTTTTAAACAACTCAAGTTTTTCTTTAGTGATTGTGTCTGGTCTGCCCGCCTCTACAGTAAATTCGTCCACCTCAAAATCAATGTGAGACAAAATCTTTTCGAGATCTTCTACGCAAAAAGACGTTGGCGTTCCACCGCCAATATAAAGATGATTGATTTTATATCCACCTTGTTTTATCATCTTTTTGGTTTCTTCTATTTCAAAACACAATGCTTTTATATAAGGCTCGATAAAACGTTTTTGTTTTGATATGTCGCCACTCACAAACGAACAATAACTGCATCTGCTCACACAAAACGGAATGTTGATATAAAAGTCTGCATATTTATCATCATCAAAATTGATAAGCCCACTTTGATTTTGCAAAATATCATCAACAAGTTTTGCCTTTTTGTATGGCACTTTAAAAATATTTTCAAAAGTTTCAAGCGTGTTATCGTGACCTTCTTTTTTGAGTTCATAGGCAAGCTTTGTTGGACGTATGCCCGTGAGTGAACCCCAAGCCAAGGTCTTGTTCATAGCCTTGCTCAGACAATTATATACGCAAATTTTTGATTTTCTTTTGGTAAAACGCTTTTTTTGCAAAAGAGTCCAGTTTTTGTCATAAAAAATTTCGTCTTTTTCAACTGTTTCGCCAAATTTGCAAAGATATTCTTCTTTGTCATCAAAAAACTGCACAAAAAAACTGAGCTGACAATTTTCATCAGCCTCAGCCTTTTCTAATTTTTCATTTGGAAAATATTCTCTTATAATATCTGCAATATCTGCAGAAAATTCGCTGTTAGTAAAAAATTTCATCTTAAATATACGTTATTTTCCTGTTCTTCTTTCAAAGTTGTGTATTCTTCATGCCCTGGCAAAACTTTGTAGTCTTTTTCTATCTTTGCAATTCTTGCAAGGCTTTTTTTCATTTCTGCAGGGTTGCTTTCTGCAAAATCAGTTCTGCCAATGTCAGTATGAAACAAAGTATCTCCCGAAAACATTATATCATCCACAAAATAACACACACTGCCCATCGTGTGACCAGGCGTATGCATAACGTCGATTTTAAAATCGCCCAAAACAATTTTGTCACCGTCGTTTATAAAGTCTGTGATATCACAATCTTCTGCTCTCACTCTCCACTTGTTTTTAGATGCATTTTTTGCAAGATCAATATCATTTTTGTGGCCGTATACAGGCACGTTAAACACACGCAAAAAAGATGCAACACCACCACAATGATCAAAATGACCATGTGTAAGCAAAATTGCAAGTGGTTTTATGTTGTTTTGTTTTAAAAACTCTGCAAGTTGTTCACCTGTTTCATCTGGCAAATCAACAATGATTGCATTGTTGTCTTTGTCCACCATGAGATAACAGTTTGTATGCACTCTGCCACCTGCAGTTATATACAATTTCTTTTCCATAATCAAATAGTTGTTCTGAATACGTCCAAGGTATTTGGATACGCTCTTATTTTGTCAATAAGTTGATTGAGTTGCTTGTGATCTTTTATTTCTACCGCAAAAACCGCCACAATGTTGTGATTTTTGTCTTTGCGAGCATTAAAAGATATGATAGGCAAGTTTTGATTTGTAATGATTTTTGTAAGATCTGCAAAAACAACACCTTTGTCTTCGCACAAAACCTGCAAACTTGCAGA
>JAFTHO010000012.1 GCA_017457385.1 Clostridia bacterium
CATGGTAGAAAGTTCTACACCGGCAAGCACCTGCAACCCGATTTTTTTGCCATATTCTTTTGCAAACGCAATGCCGTCGACAGTGTCGTGGTCTGTAAGGGAAACAACGTCCAGCCCCAACCTTTTTTGGCGGTCGAGCACGTACTCTACACTAAAGTCTCCGTCACTTATGTTGCTGTGCAAATGCAGGTCGCATTTTGGCAAAAAATCTTTCATAAAAAAATTATAAAGCAAATTTTTTACTTTGGCAAACGTATATCTGTTTTGACAAGGCAAATAAACAAAATTTTGCACAACAAATGTTGTTGTTTTTTTAGAAAAGGTCTTTATTTATCTTTTTGGTCGTGTTATAATATTTTATAGTTATGGTATAAATTTATGGAGGTAACACAATGCAAATATCTCATGAAGTACAAAATATGATTTGCGTAAAAAAAGGCTGTGACCATGGTCCAGCTCCTATCCCAGAAGAAGGCAGATGGGTCGCAGTCAAAGAAATCAAAGACGTAAGCGGTGTTTCACACGGTGTTGGCAGATGCGCACCACAACAAGGCGCATGCAAACTTACACTCAACGTTAAAAACGGCATCATCGAAGAAGCTCTTGTTGAAACAATCGGTTGCTCTGGCATGACTCACAGTGCCGCTATGGCAGGCGAAATTTTGCCAGGCAAAACTTTGCTCGAAGCACTCAATACTGACCTTGTTTGTGACGCTATCAACTGCGCTATGAGAGAACTTTTCCTTCAGATCGTATACGGCAGAACTCAATCTGCTTTTTCTGAAGACGGTTTGCCAATCGGTGCCGGTCTTGAAGACCTTGGCAAAGGCTTGCGCTCACAAGTAGGTACAATCTACTCTACACAGGCAAAAGGCGTAAGATATCTTGAAATGGCAGAAGGCTATATCACAAAACTTGCTTTGGACGAAAACGGCGAAGTTATCGGTTATGAAAACGTTCAGCTTGGCAAATTGATGGAATTCATCACAAACGGCATCCCTGCTGACGAAGCGCTCAAAAAAGCAACTTCTAAATACGGTCGTTTTGATGGTGCTGCAAGCTACATCAACCCAAGACAAAAATAAGGAGGTATTGAAAATGGCTATCAGATTTGAAGGTTATGAAAGAAGAATAGATAAGATCAATGCCTGCCTTGCAGAATATGGCATTGCATCTTTGGAAGAAGCAAGACAAATTTGTCTTGACAAAGGCGTAAACGCAGAAGAAATCGTAAAAGGCATTCAACCAATCGCTTTTGAAAACGCTGTTTGGGCATATACACTCGGTTGCGCAATCGCAATCAAACAAGGCATCACAAGCGCACCAGAAGTTGCAGAAACAATCGGTATCGGTTTGCAGGCATTCTGCATCCCTGGTTCTGTAGCAGACCAACGTAAAGTAGGTCTTGGCCACGGCAACCTCGGTGGCATGCTCCTCCGTGACGAAACAAAATGTTTTGCATTTCTTGCTGGTCACGAAAGTTTTGCCGCAGCAGAAGGCGCTATCGGTATCGCGCGCACTGCAAACAAAGTTCGCAAAACACCTTTGCAGGTTATCCTCAACGGTCTTGGCAAAGACGCTGCATACATCATCAGCCGTATCAATGGCTTTACTTACGTAGAAACTAAATATGACTACTTTACTGGCGACCTTGCAGTTGTTCGCGAAGTTGCTTTCTCTGACGGCGAAAGAGCAAAAGTAAGATGCTATGGCTCTGACGACGTAAACGAAGGTGTTGCAATCATGCGTAAAGAAGCTGTTGACGTTTCTATCACAGGCAACTCAACAAACCCAACTCGCTTCCAACACCCAGTTGCTGGCACATACAAAAAATGGGCTATCGAAAACGGCAAAAAATACTTCTCAGTTGCAAGCGGTGGCGGCACAGGCCGTACACTCCACCCAGACAACATGGCAGCAGGTCCTGCAAGCTATGGTATGACAGACACAATGGGTCGTATGCACTCTGACGCACAATTTGCCGGTTCTTCATCAGTTCCTGCTCACGTAGAAATGATGGGCTTGATTGGCATGGGCAACAACCCTATGGTTGGTGCAACAGTTGCATTGGCAGTTGCTGTTTCTACTGCTAAGTAAGATAAAAAACACTGTTTTTAAGTAATTTTTAGGCTTCTGAATCAATTTCAGGAGCCTTTAATTTTTGCAATTTTTGTTTTTGTCAGCATTTATCCACGTGTTATATAAAAAGGCTACTCAAACGAGTAGCCTTTGAAATTTGTTTTAGTTGTCAATCAAATAACCATCCCTTGATTCAGATAAGAACTGTCCCCTTGATTGATACAAAAACCAGGGCAAAAGCCCCGGCAGATTATTTTTGTTTGTTTGATTTGCCCTCAAAAAACCTTTTGGGGTTGTCTGGCATTTGATAATCCCCCTTGTTGCAAGGTGGCAGTTTGTCTATGCTTTTGAGTATTGCTTTTGCCAAAAGTTCTTTAGTTGGCAGGTCATAAATTTGTCCGTCATATTCATACGCACGGCAGTCCACCGCAACGCCTGCAATGTCGCCACAGCAACCACAGTCAGTTTCTACGACGTCAAAAATATCACGTCCGTTTACCCTGATTGTTGGTGATGACACAAACTCGAACCTTTGTGCAATTTGCTCTGTTGCAATTTCGTGCTTGCGATATCTTACCTCATACCCTGCCATTTGCAATGCAGGTGTGAGCACCTCTACCACTTCGTCAAGCAGTTTGTCCGTATCCATACATCTGTCGCACGTTTTAAGGTCAAGATAAAGATATTCTATTTTAAACAGTTTTTTTGCATTTTTTTCAACTGGTTTTTGTCCGCAACAACAACTCATACAACACCTCTTTTTTCAAGTGTATATTACAACAGATCATATGTCAATGCAAAAACAAAAAAGACTACTCGGTTGAGTAGCCTTTTTATTTTGCAAATTATTTAAGAACTGTTGCTGCGCACATATTGAGAGTTTTTGACTCGAATGCACGATATCTGTCAACGAGATCTTTGAGGTCTTCGATACGGCCTTTGATTTCTTCGCCCATATCAGTCTCTGCAACAGTCATACGTTCCTGATCAGTAATACGTTCAAACACGCGAACACGTGAGTGGATGTCTGTGCAGTTTTGAATTGCGTCTTCTACACCCTTGAATGGTTCGTGAGCGGCAAGTTCCATACCGTGTGAGTTGAAGATGAGAGTATAGCCTGCGATACCAGTTGTTTTGTGATATGCTTTGCAGAAGCCACCGTCGATAACGAGCAATTTGCCGTCTGCTTTGATTGGGTTTTCGCCCTCAACCTCTTTAACTGGCACGTGACCGTTGATGATGTGGCTGTGTGGGCCATCGATACCAAAGTCACGAAGGAGTTTTTCGCACCATTCACGTTGTTGGCAAAGTTTGTAATAGCTGTTTTTCTTTTCTTTGTGCCATGCTTTGTCGTCAATGTAGATACGTTCAAAAGTTGTCATTTTGTCTTTGCCAAACAAAGGTGACAATGCACCACACCAACTGTACCACAACCAGTCAAGGTTCATCACGTCGCATTTGCCCAAAGTGTGGGCATTGTATGCGTTGCGGATGCAAGACTCGCTGTAATCCATGAGTGATTTGCCACGATATACTTTGTCGCCAACAACAAAGTCTGCATAGTCGCCGTTTTCGTCCAATGGGATACAACCGTGGAAGATGAGGTTGTTGTTGTAAACTTTGTAGAGTGAGCCTTTGTTCATAAAGAAGGCAAGGTGACGTTGCAATTTTTCGCAAGACAAAAATGCTTGTTTAAAACCATCAAAAATGATTTGCTCTTCTTCTGTGAGTTTGTAAGGATCTGCAGGGTCAATCGTTGGGAAGTCGTTGCTGTTGAGTTTTACAACTGTGCCGTCGATTGTAAGAGTGCCGTTTTCTACGTCAAGTCTGTCAAGAATTGGCACCATGTTATATTCTGGATGGCGATGGAGTGTTTTGCCTTCCATTTTGAACAGAATTGTGAAAATTGCTTTGTGCATTTTGCCAGCAAGTTCGTGATCTGCCTGTGCAATTTTTTTGCCGTTTGTAGAAGTTTTAAAGTGTGGATCATATTCCATCTTGTCGGCATAGAATGCAAGCTGACGAAGGCTGATGCCATAGCCTTTTTCCAACAAATCGGCATTGCCATATTTGAGAGAAATGCGCACTACGTCTGCAACGCAGGCATCCTGACCCATTGCTGCACCCATCCACAAAACGTCGTGGTTGCCCCATTGGATGTCGATTGAGTTCATTTCGCACAACATATCCAAAATTTTGTCTGGGCTGTCGCCACGGTCATAAATGTCACCAACGATATGAAGGTGATCTACAACCAAAGCTTTGATGGCTTTTGTAAGAGAAATGATATATGCTTCTGCTCTGCCAAGTTCGATGATAGCATCGAAAATGCCATTGTAATATTCTTCTTTGTTGAAGTTGTGTCTGTCTACGTTGATAAGTTCGTCGATGATATAACCGCAATAGTCAGGCAAAACTTTGCGCACTTTGCTGCGGCTGTATTTTGAAGCAACAAGACGACAAACGTCTGCAAGACGATAAAGGTTTGTTTTGTACCATTCGTTGAGAGAGTCGCTAGATTCTTTTGCTTTTGCCTCTTCGATCACTTGTTGTGGATAGTAGATGAGTGTTGCAAAACGAGCTCTTTCCGGCTCTGTGAGTGCTTTAGAAAAAAGCATATCTACTTTTTCGCGGATAGCGCCAGACTGGCTGTTCATCAAATGGCAAAAAGCTTCGTATTCGCCGTGAAGGTCACTTACAAAGTGCTCTGTACCTTTTGGCAAACGAAGAATTGCTTCGAGGTTGATAATTTCAGAAGTTGCTGCCTGCACGCTTGGATATTTTTCACCAAGCAAATCCAAAAATTTTTCATTGCATGCTTTCATAACATTCCCCTTTTTGTTAAGAAAGAGTGACAAAAAGCCACTCTTTGCAAATTATATTTTCTTTTTTATTTCAAAGTTGATTCTTTTGGTCTTACGAAAATCAAAATGATGATGCCAAGACCTGCAAGACATGCCACAACGATGAGTGCTGTTTTTACAAAGTCATTAAATGGGTTTGCCGTATAAGTTGGTGCACTTTCTACAACTTCAATTTCCATTTCTTCATTTGCAGCAACGTTGCCTGCATTGTCACGTGCTTCGTATACTACAACGTATTTTGCACCTGCTTCTGCCGGAGTCAACACACCGTCTTTAAGCAGACTTTCGTCATAGCCTTCTTCACCGAGTTTTACGTTTTTGACTTCTGTGCGGTTGCCCTGTTCGTCAACTGCATACAAAGTCCATTTTGTATAACGGCTGTCAACACCAGCTGCGTTGTCTGTGATTGTTGCAGATGGGATAGTATATTTTTCGCCCTCTACAATTTCTACCTTGTCTTTTACAGAGATTGTAGGTGCAGTTTCGTCAACCACAAACACTCTGAAAGGTTCGCTCACTGTTTCGTTGCCTGCAACGTCTGTAACTTTGTATACAAAATACCAACGACCTGTTTCGTTGATTTTTACTGCATAAGATGATGCATAAGTATAGTCGCCATCGTCACCAGGTGCTTTGTAGCCAACCTGAATTTTTACGTTGTCAAAAGAGTCGATGCCGTCTGTGCAAGTAAAGTATGCATTGAAATCATCTCTGTAAAGGTGTGGGAACTCATAAGTGTTGCCTTCTGTTGTTGCAACAAGGTGTTCTGCAACACCAGCACCCATTTCCTGCTCGATAAATGCCTTGAAACCATCTGCATCGCTGAGAGTGACTTTTTGTGTGTCTTTAACTGCTTTTACGTTGAGAGTGATAAGAGCATTGTCGCTTGCATCTGTTGCATAGATTTTTGCAACCATTTCGCTGTTAACGTCGCCAACAGCCAAAGAAAGTTTGCCGTTTTCTTTTTCGCCATCATCAACAGATACTGCCCAACCTGTGCCAAGCACGTCAAGACAATAATATGCAAAAGTATAGTCTTCGTTTGCAGCTGCTTTAACGTCTGCAGTGATTGCAGTTGTTACAGGAGCGTCAACACCGTCTTTTTTGTCTTCTTTTGAAATGATAACAGGTGCTTTGCGGTTTTCGCCTGTAAATTTGCTGTCTGCAGTAACAAGTGATTGTTCGTTGATTTTTGTAACCAAAACAACTGCATCTTCGCCTTCGCTGTCAACACCTGCCACACCATATGACAAGTTTGCAATGTTTTTGTAGAAAGACAAAGTTTTTACTGAGCCTTCGTCAAAATCTTTGCTGTCAAGTTTGAAGTTTTTGTCAGCGAGAGACAGAGTCATGCCATCTGCAAGTTTGCTTACGTCAAAGCCAGTGTCTGCATATTCTGTTTTGTTTTTTTCGTTGTCTTCAAGCTTGTATTGAATTTTGCCGTCTGCCTGTTTGAGTGTTACTTTAACCCATTTTGTAGAGTTGTCTGCATCTGCAAGTTTAAACCACAATTCGTCAAAGTTTGCGCTTGTTGAGTTAAAGCTGATTGCAAATGATTTTGCATACAAATCGTGTTTGTATGATACAGAAGCTGATTCGTTTGCTTTTTTGAAAGTAACTTTTACACCGTCTGCCAAAGAAGACGTGATTGTTGGACTGCCACTTTCTGAAGATACGAGACTAGTGCCGTAGTAATATTTTGTAGTTTCTGCCGCAGAAACCTGTTTTGCATCAACAATTGCAATGCTAATTGCAAACATCATTACCAAAGCACAAATAATGCTTAAAAATTTTCTACCTTTCATTTTATAGAAACCCCTCCGAGGTTAATTCTTCATATACCGTTCTATTTTACAATTTGTAAAGTCTTTTGTCAATTGTTTAACCTAAACACAACCCCCTTTTAACACACATACACCTGCCTTTCATACTATACAACAAGGTGATATGGGGTTTTGCAAATGGATTTTTTTATTTTTTTGACTCTCACTGCCCTTGCCGTGAGCATAGACAGCATGCTTGCAGGTTTTGCAGTCGGTTTAAAAACAAAAAAAGTATGGTTTTTTGCCACCATAGTGGCGTTTGCCACACTTGTGCTTTGTTTTTGCTCTGTCTTTTTGACAATGCTTGCAAGTGACGGATACGACAAAATGCTAAAATATGCAGGGGCAGTTTTTCTTGCCGTTATCGGCATTGCAAACTTTTGCAAAAACACACGGCAAATGCAAAAAGAAGCATGCACAAAAGAATATATTGCACTTGGTTTTGCAGTTGGAACGGACGCCGGCATTGCAAACCTGTCCGTATGCCTTTTGGGGCATACACAGTTGTGGATACCTTTTGTTTTTGCCTTTATGCACTTTGCAACCGTTGCTTTTGGCGCAAAACTTGCAAACACAAAACTGGCAGACAAACTAAAACATACAGGCAAAATATCCGGAGTGATGCTTTTTTGTCTTGGCATTTTTAAACTGTTGCAATAAAAAAGCCTCTGCTTTTGCAGAGGCGTTTTTTTTAATAATAATATTTTTCAAGATGTTTTTTAAGTTCAAATTTTTTCCATGGTTCTTTTTCTTCTGGTGGATAAGCCACAAAAACCATAGAGTCTTTTGTAACCGGGTGAGTAAATTTGAGTTCGTATGCCCAAAGAGCAAGGTTGCTTCCCTTTGAAAGTTTGTCACCATATTTTACGTCGCCAAACAACGGACAGTTTTGTGCCGCCATCTGCACACGGATCTGATGACTGCGACCTGTTTGCAAACCAACTTTTACCAAAGAAATCGGACCAAAAGTCTCGAGCATTTCGTATTTGAGTTCGGCACGTTTTGCCCCCTCTGTAATGCTTGTTGCAACGTATACCACGTTTGTGTTTTGGTTCTTTTTGAGCCAGTTTACCAAAGTGCCTTTTTCTTCCCTGAGTTTGCCGTTGATAACAGCAAGATAATTTTTTTCAAGGTCGTGTTCTTTAAATGCAGCGCAAAGTCTTTCTGCCGCCTTTGAAGTTTTTGCAAACACCATCACGCCACCAGTTGGTCTGTCAAGACGGTGCACAAGGCCGAGATAAACTTCGCCCGGTTTGTTGTCACGCTCTTTGATCCAGTTTTTGAGCAAAGTCAAAAGATCAAGATCGCCAGAGTCGTCACCCATCACAGGTATGTTTTGTGGTTTTACCACAACCAGAATATGATTGTCCTCAAAAAGAACGTTTACGTCATCCATAGTAAAAGTCATATTATTCTCCCTGCCACATACCGCTTGCGCCACATGGCAACACAATGCCTTCGTCTGTTGGCAGACAAACCTCGTAGCTGTCTATACTGCCTTTGTAGTCACGCATTGTCATTTTTAAAATATTGTTGAGCACTGCCGGTTGCAAACCAGTTGTATAACTGTTGATAAGCACAAACAGCGGGTTATCGCTCAAAACACCAGTACAAAGTTCTACAAAATCGTAGAGGTCGTTTTCTATCTTCCAGATTTCTCCGTTTGCACCACGACCATAGCTTGGTGGGTCAAGTATGATTGCATCATATTTTTTGCCACGTTTTATTTCACGCGTTACAAACTTTTTGCAGTCATCCACAATAAAGCGGCTGCGCTCAAACCCAATGCCAGAGAGTGACACGTTTTCTTTGGCACGTTCTACCATATTTTTAGCAGCATCTACGTGACAAACGTGTGCACCTGCTGACAAACAGGCAACTGTTGCGCCACCTGTATATGCAAACAGGTTGAGCACGTTGATCTGTCTGTTGGCATTTTTGATGAGGTCAATCATCTTTGCCCAGTTGACAG
>JAFTHO010000145.1 GCA_017457385.1 Clostridia bacterium
GAAAAAAGTCAAGAACAAATAATATTATTACAAACATAATATACAAATTATTTAAAATACAACAAAAAACTTTTTATTTTTTGCTTAAAAATATATAATATAAAATAGAGAATGATATTATGCAGATAAGTTATTTTAAAGCAGACAGAAAGAGTATAAAAATAGAAGATACAAAAAAAGGAGAAGTGCGTGTTTTTTATCCAAAAAACACGTCAATAACACGTGCTCAGGAGTTTGTTTTGCAAAAAGAAAAATGGATAGAAAACAAGGTGAAACAGGCACTTGGAAACGTAGAAAAGCACAGAGAAGTGTTTGATCTTGAGAGTATAACATTGCTTGGAAAACACGTTAAAATCGATTTTTGTGACATAAAAAAGGCTCATTTGACGGAAAATATATTGCTGTTGCCAGAAAAACTGAAAAATGATGAAGAAGGGCTAAAAAAGGCTATAAAACAGTTTATAACACGGTTTGCAAGCGAACTTTTGCCACAAGCAACGTCTTTTTTTGCAGAAAAAGTGGGAAAATGCCCGGCAAAAGTGGCGATTTCTCATCAAAAATCAATCTGGGGCTCATGCAATGCCAAAAAAGAAATCCGGCTCAATGCAAAACTTGTGATGTTGCCAAAGCATTTGATGGAATACGTTATAGTGCACGAATTGTGTCATATGATAGAAATGAATCACTCGGATAAATTCTGGCAAAATGTAGACAGGTTTTGCAACTCAAAACAATGCAGAAAAGACTTGAAAGAATATAATTTTTTGATCAATTTGTTTTAAAAATGCTTGAAATAGTGGGGTTGTTTTGCTATAATATAACTGTGAAAACTATTCGCAAAACACAAGTTTTGCGAATAGTTAAGGTAAAAAGCAGGCGAAAACAGGTTGTTTTTTTTAATTAAAACCAGATTTTGACACAAATTTGTGGTCAAATCTTGCATATTTTGATATTTTAAATTCAGACAAAATTATCAAAAATTTAATTATGTCTTTAATAAAATATATTTATCAAAGATTTATAAATTTGATTTTGACAAATCCATGATTTTAATTTTATCAATTATTGATTGGTTTTATAAAAAAACAATTTGTATTTGTTTTTATCCCGAACTAATTTTAAGGAAAACTATTTATTATGGCAAAAAAAATCACTAAGGATTATTTCGCAGAACGAAATTATAAAAACGTGCAAAAGCTCAATAAAATCATTTTTGAAGATTTGCCGGATTTTTCGAGAGAATTTTTTATTGGTATCGAAAATCGCACGACACCTTTGACAAGATTGAATTATGCATATGATCTCAGGATATTTTTTGATTTTCTCATCAAAGAAATCCCTTTTTGCATGCATTATACAAGCGTAAAGCAAATCACTCTTGCCGACGTTGACAAATTGACTACACGTGACGTAGAAAACTATTTAAACTATTTGTCTTATTACGTACCACCAAAACACGATGACAACGACGTTTTGAAAAATTCTGAACGTGGCAAAGCCAGAAAATTGTCTTCTGTGCGTGCATTTTTTAAATACTTTTTCAAAAAAGACAAAATTTCGAGCAATATTGCTGCAAACGTTGATACTCCAAAACTGCATGACAAAGAAATCATCAGACTTGAAAATGACGAAGTCGGCAAATTGCTCAATATGGTTGAAAACGGAAGTTTTGCTTCTGCTCAACAAAATGCATTTAAAAAGAAAACTCAATTGAGAGATTTTGCCATGCTTTCGCTGTTTTTGGGCACTGGCATTCGTATAAGCGAATGTGTTGGTCTGAATATCGAAGACATTGATCTAAAAAATTGCAGTTTTGTGGTCACTCGCAAAGGCGGAAATCGTGTTGTGCTCTATTTTTCTGAAGAAGTTGCACAAGCATTATGTGAATATATGGAACAACGTGTTTGTGACACCTCTGTTCCACCTGGCGAACGTGCATTGTTTTTGTCTTTGCAAAAACGCAGAATAACCGTTCGTGCTGTGGAAAATCTGGTAAAAAAATATTCTTTGCAGGTTACTCCACTCAAAAAAATCACCCCTCACAAATTGAGAAGCACTTTTGGCACAGAATTGTATCGTGCAACCAGTGATATTTACGTGGTTGCAGACGTTTTGGGCCATCGTGACGTAAATACGACCAAAAAACACTATGCGGCAATCAGC
>JAFTHO010000146.1 GCA_017457385.1 Clostridia bacterium
AGTCCCTTGTTCTCTTCCTCAACGAAAATCGCATTATTGAAAAATTTTCATATTAACTTTCGTTTTTGTGTTTGTTACTTTACTTTGCTCTTATGCAGTTGTCAATGTCCATTTGTTCGCCGTCACTTGCGCGACAGCCTAATCATATTACCACCAGAAAAACTTTATGTCAACAATTTTTTCACATTTTTTTAAACTTTGTTTAAAAATTTTTGTGACCACAAAATGTTGTGTTTTTTGTCGACTTGCGCCACAATTTTGCAATTGCAACGTGATTTTTTGTCGTTTTTTTGTTGGGACTTTTTATTATCCACATTTTGTAATATTTGTCAAACGGTTTTTTAAACTTTTGGCATATTTTTTAAACAGAAAAAGCCATCTCGCGCGCGCGTGCGCATATACGCGTGTGCGTGTATATATAAAAGAGCAACAAAAAAGCCCGTGAACAAACACGGGCCACAAAACCTTTTTAGTTTTTTGTTTGAGTTTTTTCTTTGAGCAAAACCACAAGCGGCAAAACAATGCCACCCACAAGGTTGCCAAGTATGCTGAGCAAAATATATCCAACCACTCTGCCAGACACCTCGCCAAAGAAATAAAAATAAAGCATATTTGCAACAGAGTGATCAAAACCGCAAAATACAAACACCACTATTGGCAAAATGACAACCACAGTTGCGCTGATGCCTTTTTGCGGTGCATATTTTGGTGACCATACGGACAAAGTGATGAGCGCACCACACAAAATTGACGAACAAAAAGATGCGAGCGCCCAGTTATCCACAGCAAACTTTGCCTCGATGACAGATTGTCCCTGCGGAACAACGATTTCGGCCAGAGAAGTGTTTGCCACGATAACCGCAACAATGCCTACGCCAACCATATTGAACAAAAAGCATACGACAAGCTGCCAGTAATCTTTAACGGGCATTTTTGGTATGCCAGCCACCATGCCAGTGAACAACTTCATCTCGAACATGATGATAAAATATATGCCAAGCGCAAACAAGCACGCACCCACAACCTTGCCACCAGGGCCAAGCAGATTTGCACTGAGCAAAGATGCAGTGCCACTTATGCCAAGCACATAGCCTGACATAACCGCCATAAGACAAAACACCACAATTTGCAATCCTGTCATTTTTGTCGCTTTTTTCACGTCACACCTCTTTTGCAACACAATGATAAAAAAAGTATACAAAAAAACACAAAATAAATCAAGTCAAAAAGGTACACACAACAGTTTGGCAAAAATTAAACGAAAACTTGCAAAACAACCTTTTTGATAATATAATATAAATATGAGAACACACGAACAATACAGGCAGGACGTTGTAAAATTTATCAAACAGAACATTGGCGAAAACTATCTGCAGCAGTTTTTGGACGGAACAAAACCCGTCCCTTGCGAAATGATGCAAAAAAGGTGGGAAGAAATTTTGCAACAAACGTGGCGCACAGGTTGCAAAAAGAACAAGCGTGACCTTGCCCTCACCATACTTGACACACACCAGTTGCTTTGTCCACATGCAAAAAACAAACGCATCCCACGTGAACTTGTGCAACTGACGCTTACTTTGCAAACGTATGTATATGCACACACAGACGGCAAAACGCCAAAACCATTTGAAAGCATTGTGGTGCACCTTTGCGAGTTTGCATACGGCGTGCCTGACGGCAGATTTTTGCCAACGAGAAAAGAACTTGAAAAACAACTTGAAATTTATACAAAATGACAA
>JAFTHO010000147.1 GCA_017457385.1 Clostridia bacterium
ACTTTTTGCACTTGAAGACTGACGACACAAAAAATAATGGGGACGAATTTTCGTCCCCTTTTTTTTAACTTATCGTTTGTGGCGGTTGTGTGAGATTTATTGTAACAACCTGCTCGCTACCATCACGCAAAACTGTAATTTGCATCTGGTCGCCCTGCTCAAAATAAAGCAGATAGTCGCCCACACTGTAAATTTTGTCAACAGGCATTTGTTTGCCGTCAAGATTTACAGATACGAGCACGTCGTTTGCCATCAGTTTGCCATAGGCAAAACCTGTTGCAAGCACGTTTGCCACCTTTATTTTTTGTTTGATTTTTGTAGTCTGGCTTGCAGAGTCATATTCTGCCCAGCTGTCGTTAATCATCACCTCTATGCCAAGTTTGCACGTTTTTACTTTGACGTCATTGTTTGTGTTTGTCTGGCTGATGACGTTTTGATATACGCCGTATACCACTACAGATGGGATTGCATATGCAATGTTTTCGATAGTGGTTGACTGATATTTTGCATTTACTATGCCGATGAGTTTGCCGGACGCATTAAAAAGTCCGCCACCGCTGTTGCCACTGTTTACTGCGGCATCAACACGCATAACGCGGAGTTCGCCCTGTGTGACACCATCTGCAAGAGTGAGCGTGATGTCTTCGCTGTCAACGCTGACAATACCCTGCGTTGCAGAAATGCCCGCACCTGCAGGGTTGCCTATTGCAGAAACCCGCATGCCAACAGTTGCAGACGAAATATCAAAAGACACCTTTGTGGCATTGCTGTTTTTTAATACCTCACTGTTTTTACCCTCGAGCACGGCAATATCCTTTGTGAGAGAACCACCGATATAAGTTGCATCTATTTTATACTCGTTGTATTCCATACCATACAGATACAGGTTGATATCGTCAGAAACACCATTGTTGTAAATGACATGATAGTTTGTGATGATATAGGCATTGCCATTTTGTTTGTCTATATCTGCAATGACACCTGCACCACCACTTGTTTCAATGCTTGCACCAAAAACTCCCTGCACGGTAAAGCTTGCAAACACAGACACAACTGAAGTGAGTGCTGTGGAAATTGCATTTTGCATTCCGTCATCACCATTGTCACCTTTTGCACCCTGCAAACTTTGTAACCACTCGATTTCGCTACCAACAAAACCATTTTCAAGTGCAGACTGATATGCCGATTTGCCAAGCACAAAACTGTCGAGCCAGTCCTGTTCTGTGCCGGAAAAACCCTTTTCTACCGCGATGTCATAGGCAGACTTGCCGTCGTTGCCATTGTCGCCCCTTAGGCTTTCGAGCCACTCAACTTCGGTGCCGACAAAGCCGTTTTCTACTGCAATGTCATAGGCGGACTTGCCAGGCTGATTGCATGCAGAAAAAACAAAAAAGCAAGGTACAAGCAACAATATTGCCAAAAAACTTTTTAATTTTTTGTTCATACCACACCTCTTGTCAGATTTGCCATCCACCGCTTGGATAAATGACCTGACCCGTAACAAATGCAGATTTTTCATCTGCCAAAAACAAAATCACGTTGGCAAC
>JAFTHO010000148.1 GCA_017457385.1 Clostridia bacterium
GATATATCTGCCGTCAGTGAGTCGCCAATTATCATTACGTCTTGTTTTTGTGGGTTGCCAAGTCTGTCAAAACAAAAATCAAAAAACTCTTTCGTTGGTTTTTGATGACCAACTTTTTCGGATATAAAAAATTCGTCAAAAAATTGCTTTATACCGGCATTTTGCAGTCTTTGCAATTGTTGCTCATATGGTGCATTGCTTGCCACACAAAGGGTGTATTTGGGCGTTAAATACGCCAAAACGTCTTTTGCACCGTCAACAAGTACAGATTGTTTTGCAAGATTGCTCAAAAACAATGGTTCAAAACTTTTGCCGTCACGCTTTATGTCAAGCTTGTCAAAAATCATTTGCCAGCGTATTTTATACATATCCTGTCTTGCAAGCACGCCACTTTCTATCCGTTGCCACAAAAGGGCATTGATTTCGAGATAGACGTTGTGTATGCTGTCGTCAAAAGGCAAGTCAAAATCTGCGCAGGCTTGCTTTATGGCAAGGCGTGCACACTCGTCAAAGTTCATAATGGTGTTGTCGATATCAAACAAAATTATTTTTGTCATGCACAAAGTTTATCACAAACAACAGATGATTTCAATATCATATTGCAGATGGTATGTATACAAAAAAAGACTCTCCGTTTTGCTGGAGAGTCTGTTTTTTTGCCTTGTTATTTGCAAGGTTTTGTGTTGTTTGTTGCTTTGCCTGACTTTGTGCAGTCAGATTTTTTTGCAGACGTGCTTTTGCTTTGTGTTTTAGATTTTGTCTGCACGTTTTTTGTTGCAGATTGTTTTTTGTTTTCCATAAAAAATCCTCCTTGTTGATTTTAGTTTTTGCTTGTTTTTGCTTTTTATACCACAAATTTGTTTTTGATGATATAATTGTTTGTATGAACAAGCAGATTATCAACGGAGAAGAAATAACAACTCTTTTTGAAAACGAAAAAATCAGGATAGAAACTATCCTGTCTTTTGGCAACTCCAGTCCCGATGGTTTTTGGTATTGTCAGCATGAGGACGAGTGGGTGTTGCTCACAAATGGCAATGCAAAAATCCAGTTTGAAGATTGCGAAAAACATTTGTGCAAAGATGACCATATGCTCATACCTGCATATCAAAAACACAGGGTTTCATATACGTCTGACGATGCACAGTGGCTTTGCGTGTTTTTAAAATAAAACACTTTTCCACCTTTATCATATCAAAAAAGGTTTGTCGCAAGGTGACCTGCATTGTCGCAAAACAAAAGATTTTGCAAAAAAAATGCAACAAAAAAGCCCCGTTTTCACGGGGCTGATTTTTTTGTGTTTTAAGCAATTGGTGCCGGGATGAGTGTGCCTGTAAATACAAATGCAAATCTCAAAACAAACAAAACTGCAATGATAGATACGAGGATATCTTTCTTTGTGAATTTGCCTGTCAAAAGTTGAAGGATAACGTAAGAGATTGCACCAATACCAATACCGTTTGCGATAGAGTATGTGAGTGGCATCATGATGAGTGTCAAAAATGCAGGTACTGCCGAGTTGATATCATGCATGTCAACCTGTGCAAAGTTTTTGAGCATCAATACACCAACGTAAATGAGTGCAGGTGCTGTTGCTGCAACAGGGATGAGCAATGCGATTGGGCTGATGAACAAGCATACGACAAAGCACAACGCTGTCACCAAACTTGCAAGACCAGTTCTGCCACCGGCTGCAACGCCTGCAGTTGACTCTGCAAAGGTTGTGATTGTAGAAGTACCAAGCACTGCACCAGAGAGTGTTGCGATAGAGTCGCAAAGCATGCATTGTTCAAGACGATATGGATTGCCTTTTTCGTCAATCATGTTTGCTTCTGACGCTGCACCATAAAGTGTGCCTACTGTGTCGAACATGTCAACAAGGCAATACGTGATGATGAGCATAATTGCACTGAAGATACCACCGATATATTCTGCGCCAAATGCGTTAACCCAGCTTTCTGGTTTAAACACTGCAGACAAACCAATTTCGAAAAAGTCGTTTATCATTGTGCCCATTGGTGTTGGGTCCCACGTTGGCAAAGACCATGTAAATACGTAATAGAACAAAGCAGATGCAAGGATGCCCAAAATGATACTGCCTTTTACCTTCTTTTTAGCAAGAACGGCAAGTACCAAAAAACCAAGGAAGGCTGCAAGGGCAGGTGCTGCAAGTGACCATTGTGTAAAGTCTGTCAAAGTAACCATTGTATATTGGTCACCAACGATAATGCCGGCAGATTTAAAGCCAAGCAATGCGATAAACAAACCAAGGCCGGCAGACATAGACTTTTTGAGACAGTCTGGCAAAGCAACTGTGATTTTTTCACGCAATCCTGTTGCTGACAAAATCATAAAGATGATACCAGAGATAAGGATGATTACAAGACCAGCCTGATAACCTTCGACAGGATCTGCACCAGAAAGTGCCGCAGGCAAAACAAAGCTTACAAAAAAGAATGAGTTGAGACCCATGCTTGCTGCCTGTGCAAAAGGCATTTTAGCCAAAAACGCCATAAGCAAAGTGCCTATGATTGCCGCAAGTGTACCGCCAAGGAAAACTGCGTTCCACATTGATTCGGTGCCTTCAAGCATACCTGTGATTTGTGCAGGGTTTACAAGGACGATATAGCACATTGCAAAAAAGGTTGTAAGACCGGCAACGATTTCCGTTTTTACGGTAGAACCGCTTTTGCTTACGCCAAACGTCTTATCCAGAAACTTGTTCATGGAAAGGTACCTCCAAAAAGATTTTTTAAAATATATATTTGTTCTACAAAAAATTACAAACTTTTACAAGAGTTTAAACATTTCGCCAAGACTTTCGTGCAAAACAAGGTCTGCTTTGTCGTCAAAACTTGTGATTTGCTTGTTTATCAGGATGAGATGCCTGCCTTTAAAATAGTTTACAAGTCCTGCGGCGGGGTATACAACGAGAGATGTGCCACCAATTATCAGCACGTCTGCTTGTGAAATTGCGTTTATTGCACCTTCTACAACGTCGTCGTCAAGACCTTCTTCATACAGTACTACGTCTGGTTTTACAATGCCACCGCATTTGTCGCAACGTGGCACGCCTTTGCTGTCTTTTATATATTCCATTTCAAAAAACTTGCCACAATGCATGCAATAGTTGCGGTATACGGTGCCGTGCAGATTGAATATGTTTTTGCTTCCTGCCATTTCGTGCAGACCGTCAATGTTTTGCGTTACAATTGCTTTGAGTTTGCCTTTTTGTTCAAGCTCGGCAAGTTTGATGTGCGTTACGTTTGGTTTTGCCCATGGCACAAGCAGTTTGTCACGATAAAAATCAAAAAACTCTTGGGTGCGGTGTGCAAAAAAAGTGTGGCTAAGCATTGTCTCTGGCGGATATTTATATTTTTGGCTATACAATCCATCCACAGAGCGAAAGTCAGGTATGTTAGACTCTGTCGATACGCCTGCGCCGCCAAAAAACACAATGTTGTCAGACGACTCGATTATTTGTTTAAACTGCAGTTTTTTGTCCATACTTTCACCTCAAAACAAAGTGATTTTGTATCTTTATTATAAAGTATCGCAAAACAAAAATAAATAGGCTTTGCAAAATATTTGTATTGAAAATTGTTTTTGTATGTGCTAAACTGATTAAAATGGACAGTATCAGGATTGGTATAATTTCAGATACTCACGGCAACCTGCCTGCGCTTGAAGCAATGCTTGCGCAATTTGACAAAATTGGTTGTGACGAGGTTATACACGTTGGCGATGCAATCGCAATAGGGCCTTTTTCTAAAGAGTGCCTTGACCTTTTGCTTGCAAAAAACGTCACTATGACAAAAGGCAACCACGAACTGTTGTATCTTGTTGGTATAGACAATCTGCATTTTCCTATGCCGGAGCCAATGGCAAGCCACCACAAACAGGTGCACAAAACGTTGGGTGACGGTTACAGACAAATCATACAAAACCAGCCTTTTTATATCCATCGCAACTACTTTGGCAAAAAAATCACTTTTTGTCATTATGGCACTTATGATGCAACGGACGGTCTGCATTTTTTCCGTCCTGTCATCAAGCCGGATGTCGATCAGTTTGACGCCATCTTTCGCAACGTGGATGCCGATGTTGTGTTTTTTGGTCACGAACACAATCCAATCACTATGCGGGGCGAAAAACTCTACGTAGACGTTGGCTCGCTTGGTTGCAACAGACAGGATTTTGCAAACGGTGTTGTGGCAACTTTCAGCAAAAATGGTGTGGACGTGCAAAACGTAAAACTGCCGTATGACAAGCAACCTTTGTTTGATGCAATGACACAAAGACAAATTGTAAACGGCGAATTTTTGTCACAGCAGTTTTTTGGCAAAAAATAATATAGAAAATAATTTTCAAAAACTTTCAAAAAAAAGTTGACAACCTCTTTTAGGGGAGTTATAATGTGTAGGCTATCGTTCCTCAGTAGCTCAGCGGTAGTAGCATTCGGCTGTTAACCGAAGGGTCGTAGGTTCAAATCCTACCTGGGGAGCCATAAAAAAGACTGTTCGTAAGGACAGTCTTTTTTGTTTTGTTTGTAATGGTCGTAGGTGACGCGATTTGCAGGCAAATGCGCTATTCCGTCGCATTGCTCCTTACAAATCCTACCTGGGGAGCCACACACAAGGTCAAATTTGTCTAGGACAGTTTGACCTTGTTTTTTTGCATTTTTAGGGCTTTTTGAGCCCTTTTTTCTTTATTTTGATTATTTTTTGAAATTGCGAAATCAAAATTAAGGATTTGAAAAGTCTCAAAACGCCAAGACTTTTTATTTCTTATTGCGAAACAATAAGAAATAAAACATATTGCCCCTGTTGGGTTTGAACACAAAAACAGCAGTTAACGTCAACGCTTTTATTGATTTTCTATAAAAGCGTGCCATTTTAATTTTCAAAAATTTAAGGTTCAAATCTAGACGTGGTGAGCGTTTTTCTAAAATTACACAAATGTGTAAAAATTAAGTAAGCGCATCTATACAAATGTGTTATTAGAGGATTTAAGAACTAGGTTATAATTTTATGATAGACACATTATATTATTCCGTTAATTCGATTTTAGGAATATTTATTATATAAAAACCCTCAAAACCACTTGACATTATTCCTAAAATTATTATACTTATAATAGGAAATTTGTAATTGTTTCAAGGAGGTGCTTGAATGGAATATATAAAAGTTTCTCAAGCAGCGGAAAAATGGGGAATATCCTCACGTAGAGTTAGAATTTTATGTGCTGAAGGGAAAATTGACGGTGTTATTCGCAAGGGTAAACTCTATATGATTCCTGAAAACGCAACAAAACCTAAGGATGGAAGGTTCTCTAAAAATAGCATATTTGACGAAATAGAATACAAGAGAGAAAGACTTAATTCTATGCGTCCACTTACTAATGGGGAATTAAATCGTCTAAGACAAGAGTTTATGATTGAATTTACGTATAACTCTAATGCTATTGAAGGAAATACGTTAACCCTTCAAGAAACGGCGATTGTCCTTGAGGGAATGACTGTTGACCAAAAACCATTGAAAGACCATCTTGAAGCAGTAGGGCATCGTGATGCTTTTTTATACGTAAGAGATATCGCCACTAAGGAAGTTCCTTTAAATGAGTCAATGATTAAAGACATTCATTCGTTTGTTTTAATGAATCAACCTGAAGATAAGGGCGTGTATCGTCGTATTCCCGTTCGCATTATGGGCGCATTTACCGAACCTGTTCAACCCTATTTAATTGAACCGAGAATGACTGACCTTCTCGCCAAGAATGAAGAGCGTAAAACAACTATGAATATTATAGAGCGTATTGCTTTATTTCATCTTGAATTTGAAGGAATTCACCCATTTATTGATGGTAACGGTAGGACGGGGCGTTTGATACTTAATCTTGAGCTGATTGGAAACGGCTATCCTGCAATTAACGTTAAATTTTCTGACCGTAAGCGTTATTATGATGCATTCGATTCATTTTATCGTGATAATAATGCTAAACCTATGATTAACCTTATTGCAGAATATGTTAGCGAACGTTATGATGATTATTTTAGAATTTTAGAGAACGAGTAATCAAATGCGTGATTTTAATAAAAATTCTTAAAAAAGAAAAAGTATCAAATAAAAAATTAATTTTTGAAAACATGACAGGTATTGTCATATATACTATGCTAAAATCAAAGTGATTTTAGCAAAAAGTCTAAAAAGGAAAACAATTGAGATGAATTATATAGACTTGTTTGCTGGTGCGGGCGGATTATCAGAAGGTTTTTTGCAAAATGGATTTTCTCCGCTAGCGCATATTGAAATGAACACGGATGCCTGTTATACTTTAAAAACTCGTATTTGTTATCATTACTTAAAAAAACAAAACAAATTGAGTTTTTATAATAAGTATTTGCGTGGACAAATTACAAGAGAAATATTGTACAGTTTTGTTCCTGAAGAGTTATTGAATTCGGTAATAAACGAAAAAATGTCTGACGATACAATGTGTGCAATTTTCGATAAAGTAGACGCTCTTGTAGAGGGAAAGGAAGTAGATATTATAATAGGTGGTCCACCTTGTCAAGCATATTCACTTGTTGGCAGAGCAGTAAAAGAAGATAAAATGCAAGGCGATGAGCGAAATTATTTGTATAGATTGTATTGCAGATTTTTGAAGCGCTATCAACCAAAAATGTTTGTATTTGAAAATGTGCCGGGTCTATTAACGGCTAACAAAGGACAGCATTTTGCGAACCTAAAGAAGTATTTGGCACGTGTTGGGTATAAAATTGAGTGCAAAGAACTGAACGCTAAAAACTTTGGGGTGTTACAAAATCGAAGAAGAATAATTATTATTGGTTGGAAAGCTGTATTTGATGGAAGGTATAAATATCCACAATTTGAAGAAATAAAGCACTCATACAAAGTTGAAGATATATTGAATGACCTACCTGCAATCCAAGCAGGGGGCGGGAACAATGAATATATGGGTAAGCCTTCTAAATATCTTACGGAATTTGGTATTCGTGCGAAGAACGACGTTTTAACTTATCACGTAGCGCGTCCTCATATTCAAAGAGATAAGGAAATTTATAAAAGAGTTATAGACGCATGGAATGATGGTCACAAAAGGTTAAAATACGTGGATTTACCAAGTGAATTACGTACTCATAAAAACGTTACGTCATTTTTAGACAGGTTTAAGATAGTTGAGTGGGATACGCAGACCTGTCACACAATGATGGCACATATTTCAAAAGACGGTCACTATTTTATACATCCCGATAAAACACAAGCACGTTCTATAACCGTGCGTGAAGCGGCAAGAATACAATCCTTTCCGGATAACTATTATTTTGAAGGAAGTAGGACGGCGGCGTTTACCCAAATAGGCAATGCAGTACCACCGTTAATGTCAAAAGCTATTGCTGAAGGCATAAAAAGAATTATAGAGGAGAAATACAATGACTAATTATACATTTAAGCCACGAGCACAGTTACTATTACAATTAGGGGAGCAGTTGATAAAAAATGAAAGCGTTGCATTGATAGAGTTAATAAAAAATGCATATGATGCTGATGCGGATATAGTAGAAGTAGAAATGAATGATATAAATTCTCCAATGCTCGGAGAAATTATTATTAAAGACGACGGGTTTGGCATGTCTAAAGATACTATTGAAAATATATGGTTGGAACCTGGCAATACTCACAAAAAAGACATGATAAAACAAGGAAAACGTACGCCCAAAGGAAGGTTGCCTATTGGAGAAAAGGGAATTGGAAGATTTGGCGTTCATAAATTAGGGAATGAAATAATTTTGGTTACAAGAGCAAAAAATTTATCAGAAATTGTAGTTGAAATGGATTGGGATAAATTTGTCGATGCTCAATACTTGAATGATGTAAATGTAAAAATAATAGAAAGGCAGCCTGAAGTATTTATTGGTGATAAAACGGGTACTTTGATAATAATAAAAAAGTTAAGACAAGTGTGGAAATATGCGGCATTTAAGCAAATTTGCCGAGCAATTAACAATCTTAATTCGCCTTTTGAACAAAAAAACAGATTTGAAGTAAAGCTGTCTTGTAATTTAGAAGGCTGGGAAAATGATGTTGTTACTTTTGATAAGATAAAAGATTATGCATTATTTCACTTTACAGCATCAATTAATAAGATTGGGCAAATTTCATATGAATATAATTTTTGCCCTCTTTCTGAAATGAAAAATATAGATCCACGTTCCTACGTTGGTACGGAGATGGCTGTTAATTCGAAAAATGAGAATCTAGTGAGTTTAGATGAAAACGGTAATCCTCAATATAGAATAGGTGATTTTACTTTCGAACTGTTTGCATTTGATAGAGACGCTGAAATAATAAAAAAAATTATTTTAAAAGATAAAAAATCTTTTAAAGAGTATCTAGATGAAAATGGTGGTATATATGTTTTTAGAGAAGGTTTGCGTATATATGATTATGGTGAAAAAGGAAATGATTGGTTGCAATTAGATATTAAAAGAGTAAATAGACCTGGAGAAACATTAAGTAATAATCTTGTTTTGGGTGCAGTGCAATTAAAACGAGAAGAAAGTGTAGATTTGATTGAAAAAGCAAACAGAGAAGGTTTTATTGAAAATTCTGCGTTTGAAACTTTAAAAAGATTATTAGAGAGATGTATAGAGTTGTTTTTAGCTGAAAGAAATATTGATAAAGAAAAATATAGAAGCTTAAAACCAATAAAAGAACCATTATTGTCAGAACTTAATAAATTGAAAGAGTGTATTGAAAAAAGTAGTGCAACAGATGCAGAAAAAAAAGCGATGACAAAATATGTGGGTATTATTGATAAAGAATATAATTATATTAAAACCATTACGTTAACTACCGCAAGTGCCGGATTAACATATGGTGTGGTTATTCATGAAATCGAAAAAATAATTAAGGAATTAGTTGCTGAAGTTCATGATGATGCGGGATTATCGAGCGTGAAAGATAAAATAATACATCTATCTGATACTATAGAAAATTATGCTAATTTGTTAAGAAAACGAGAAACAAGTGATAATAGATTGTTTTCGATTGCAAAGCGCGCAATTGCCAATTGCGCTTATCGCTTTAAAGCGCATAAACTTGCCTGCGAGATCTTGGAAGAGACTTTTGTAAATGATACTGTGAATTGTTCTATAAATTTAGTTATAGGAAGTATTATGAATTTATTTGACAATTCAATATGGTGGCTTGAGCATGCGGGACGAGAAGATAAACAGATAAAAGTTGCGGTAAGTCGGTATATAGAAGGATATAAAACATTAATCGTTGCAGATAATGGAACAGGATTTACTATTGATCCAGAAGATGCGATAAAACCGTTCGTTTCTAAAAAGCCGGGGGGAATGGGTGTCGGGTTGAATTTAATCAGCGAGATTATGTATACACACAATGGTCGACTGGTATTTCCTTCTATCGATGAAATTACGGATGTGAATTTTGGTGAATTTAAGGCTAATGCTATTGTTGGATTAGCTTTTAAAGAATAACTGAGAGGATTTACTAAAGATGTTAAATAGAGAATTGTTTCCACAGTGTGGTAGAGTTGTTATTTTAGATGACAAAATGGACGAAGTTAAAGGATTAATTACGCTTTTGTCCAAACAATCCATACCTTTTGTTTATCTTGACCATGTTCCAGAAGAATACGAAAGCTATACAGAATTAGGGATAAGAATAATTTTCTTGGACTTAGTTTTAGAGGGATCTACAGATGAAAAAACAGTGAAATCGGTATTATATAATAATTTGAGCAGACTTATAAAAAAGAATAATGGTCCGTATATTATTGCTGTTTGGAGCACGCAAAGAGAGCATTATCAAAAACAAATAGAAGAATTAAAAGATGAGTTAGATTGTTCTCCGGATAAAATCATTTATTTAGATAAAACACCTTTTAAAGATTTTAAAGAAGAATTATATGAAAGTTTGGAGAATAGTTTTAAGGATGTTTTTCAAGATTGCTCGTTATTAAGTTTTATTTCATTATGGGAAAATTCAATCAATAGCAGTACTATCAAAGTAACATCTGAATTCGATGAAATTCTTCCACAAGAAGTGAAACGAAAGGCAAGTGTTTATGCTGCAAATTTAGCACGTATGATATTAGCAAGAAGAACATTGGGTGAAGATATGTCTAATGAAAACAGAGTGGGTGCAGCATATGAAGGATTAAATTTGCTTTTGAATAAGGAGGCAAATAACAATATTACTCAAATAACAAAAACGGCTTCGGAAATTGTTTCAGTAAATTCTACAGAAAAAAAGGTTAAAGAAATACAAGCGAATACATTGTTGTGGATAGGAGATAAATATACGTTTAACGCACCCAAAAATGTTTACAAAAGTGAAAAACAATTAGAAAAAGTAATTTTTCCGAAACAAGATTTGTACAATTTAGTTCATATGATTGTAGAAATCGATATTACGCATAAATGTGCTTATTATCAAAAAAAGGGAGGCGGACACCAGCTAGTATATGGAGTTTTATTTAAGGATAAAGGCTTTAAAAAAAATGATAAAAATTCATATTGGTTAAGAATTGGAGATATTTTGTTCGAAGAACAAGAGATGACACTTGCAGTCTATTTAGGAGAAATTTTAAATAAGACAGATGAAGTTATGTCTAACAGAGAGGCAATTTTCTCTATATCCGATGAAGTTTACTCAGAGATTAGATCTGAATTGAGTGCTTTCTATTCAAAAAGTGGGAAGACAGAATTTTAATTAAAGCAAGGAGATACAAATGAGCAACCTGTTAATTCAACAGTACGGAAAAGCCTTGAAGAATTGCCTTTGCTTGGAGAAGGAAAAAGAGCCGATTTGGTAAATAAGGTGATAGAATGCGGAATAAAGCAGAGAAATAATCCGTATTTTACAATTTATAATTTAAAAGATTCGTATCATAAACGAATAAGCAAGGCGAAAAACGACACAGCTAAAATAGAAAGTATCAACAAGGATTATATAAATTATTTTAAAAATATAAACAACCTGGTTGTTGTTAAAGAAAATAAAGATGGAACGTTGGTTTTTAAAAAATAATAAAGCAGTTGGTTTATTCCGGCTGCTTTTTTGTTTGTGATTAATTTTAGTTGTCAACACAAAACAAACTTGCTGTCAAACAATTGAAAAACAAACGGGTTTTTGTTATAATGTACTATGTATGATTATGTATAGTCGAGTACTATGCAGTTTTGTGTTTAAAAGGGTTTTGGGGGAAATATGTCAAAACAAAAACTTACAAAAACAATGCTCAAAAAACGCATTTTGCCAACAACGCTTGTTGCTCTTGCAATTCCGCTTATTTTGTGCATTTTTATTCCGCTTGAAATATACGGCAACAACCTGGACGAATTTATGTTTTCGCTTTTTGGTTTTTTGCCAATGTGCATTGTGTTTGCACTTTTGCTTTCTGCAATCATTTTTTGCAGTATATTCTTTTTGCCACAAAAAGGGCACACGGTGGCATGTGCGGTCATTGCCGCATTTGCGCTCATGTTTTTTTTGCAGGGCACCTATCTCAACGGTGGCATGAGTTCGCTTGCGGGTGACAACCTTGGTGACCAGACGGTTTCGGTTTTTTCTAAAATACTCAACCTTGTCATCTGGATTGTTGTTATTGCCGGTGCAGTTGTGTTTGCACTTCTCGTCAAAAAAGAACTCAGCAGTCTTGTCGTTATGATTGTGTGTGCAGTTGTTTTGATTGCGCAAATCATGGGTCCTGTTGTTGTGTTGCTGTCAAACGATCAGGTGTTTGTAAAAAAAGAAGATCGTTTTGTTGCAGAAGATGCCGAATACGTGCATCGCATACTCACCAAAGAAAACCTTACTACAATTTCAAACACAGGCAACATATTTTATTTTTGCGTGGACAGGTTTGATCAGGAATATGCAGAAAGGGCTTTGCAGGAGTGTCCGGAAGTTTTTGACAGCCTCAAAGGCTTTACTTCTTTCACAGACAACATCGCATTGTATGGACATACATTCCCGGGTGTGAGCAATTTGCTCACTTCAAAAAAGTTTGACACAGACAATCGTCGTGGCGAGCATCTCGACAACGTATACGAGCAAAACGACACTTTGCAGGTGCTTGCTCAAAATGGATATAAAATCAATTTGTATACGCAACCTTATTATGCATATACAGATGCCTACTATCTGCCTGATTACGTGGCAAACGTGTCAGATGCAACAACTTATCAGGTAAAAAACCCAACGATGCTTTCACTCAATATGATGGGCATTTCGGCATATCGTTGTTTGCCAATGCTTGCAAAACCGCTTGCAGGCTCAATCACTTCTGCAACATGCAACAATCAGGTTGTAAGCACAGGTGCAAACGGTCACGACGAGTTTTCTACCGATATGAAAAACACATGGCAATCAATTTCGTCACAGGTGTTTTCAACAACAAATGACAAAAACTTTACTTTCATCCACATAGAGGGTTGTCATGGTGTCGACTATGACGAAGAGTGGAACAGTGTCGGTTTGTTTGGCGACAAAGATATTATGATTTCGCTCAAAAACAGTTTTGCAATCATAGACGTATATTTGCAGGCAATGAAAGATGCCGGGGTATACGACGATGCAACAATTGTCATCACTGGCGACCACGGCACACCTGTCAACGATTTTGCGTCACTCAGTTCGCCAACACGCACGGCTTTGTTTTTCAAACCGTCAGGCAGTGACAACAGCGACGTAAAATACAGCAACGCACAGGTTTCTCACGACAACGTGTGGGCGGCAATCTTTCAGTCAGAGGGCATAGCAGTTCCGTCAGGTCTTGACCGGTCTTTGTTTGACGTTGACGAAAACGAGCAGACAACACGCTATTACTACTGGCACACTTATGGTCTCACTTTCAGCGAATACGTATACGAAATCAAGGGCAGTGCCAAAGATTTTGCAAACTGGACGCTGATAAAAACAACACACTTTGACCGATTTATCATGGACTGACAAAGGACTTAATTATGGACATCATGTATTACGTATGTATACCATTTGGCATTGTAATGAAATGGTGCTGGCAACTTGTGGGCAACTATGGTCTTGCCATTTTGTTGTTTACGCTTGCTACAAAAATCATTTTGTTGCCAGTGTCTGTATGGATACAAAAAAATTCAATACTCATGGTTAAAATTCAACCGGAAATCAACTTTCTCAAAGCAAGACTTTCCGGCAATATAGACGCCATTGCAGAAGAACAATCAAAATTGTTCAAACGCGAAAAATATCATCCAATGCTTTCAATAGTGCCACTCTTTTTGCAAATCTTTTTGTTGCTGGCAGTTATTGAAATCATCTATCACCCAATGACTTATCTTTTTGGTTTCACCAATGCAGAGATTGCACTTGTTGCAAACCATCTGGGTCTTGATGCATCAGCGTCTACTTGTCAGATAGCAATTATCGAGGCAATCAAAAACGGAACGTTGACAGCGGGCACGGCCATTGCAGGGCTCGATGCAGACGTTCTTTCAGAAATGGTTTTTGCAGCGCAGGATTTCCAGATGAACTTTTTGGGAACAAACCTTTCTGTCATCCCTGCAGACGTATGGGGCTTGTATATTCTTGTTCCGGTGCTTGCAGGTTTGTCATCATGGGTTATGTGCTGGACGCAAAATCTTTCAAACGTTATTCAGCACGAACAGGGCAAACTCAACCAGTATGGCATAATGATTTTGAGTGTTGCTTTGTCGCTTTATCTCGGTTTGTTTGTGCCAACGGGCATTGCGTTGTACTGGATACTCAGCAACCTCACTTCTGTAGGTCAGATGTATTTGCTCAACGTTGCAATCAACCCTAAAAAACACGTTGACTACAAAGCGCTGGAAGAAAGCCGTGTGGCTTTGGCAGAGTCAAAGGCGTTTGGCCAGATAGACAAAAAAGATCCGCTTTACAAACAAATGAAAAAGCGTGAAAAGGTGGATTACAAAGCATTCAAACACGTTGCAAACAAACATATCGTTATTTATTCAGAAAAAAGCGGTTTTTACAAATACTACAAAGATCTGATGGAAGAACTTATAAAACGTTCAAACGTTGTTATTCACTACGTGACAAACGACTTTAACGATCAGATTTTTGAAATTGCAAAAAGCCAGCCACGCATCAAACCATATTATATCAGCCTCAAAAAGACGGCACTCCTCATGATGCTTGTCGAGACGGATATGTTTTTGATGACAACGCCAGACCTTGACAAATATTATCTCAAACGTTCGTTCCTCAAAAAAGATATCGAATACGTATACGTGCCACACGACACAATGAGTGCGCACATGGGCTTTAACGAGGGTGCGTTTGATGCATTCGATACAATTTTGTGCGTTGGCCCTCACTTTGTAAAAGAAATCCGCGAGATAGAAAAGGTATACGGCCTCAAAGCAAAAAATCTTGTGGAGTTTGGTTTTCCTTTGCTTGACGAACTTGTTGCAAAAGGTCGCAAAGAAAACGAAAACAAAGTGGACACAGGCAAAAAAGAAATTCTCATTGCTCCATCATGGCAGGAGGACAACCTGCTCGACTCTGTTATAGACGAGCTCATTGCAAATTTGTGTTGCAACGAATATCACGTTACGGTGCGTCCTCACCCAGAGTATGCAAAACGTTATAAATATCAGCTCAACGAACTTGTAGAAAAATACAAAGACTTCGACCCATCAAAACTTTCGTTCGAACTTGATTTTTCTGCAAACAAATCAATATATACGGCAGACCTTATGATAACAGACTGGTCAGGCATTTCTGCAGAGTTTTGCTTTGCAACTCAAAGACCTGCCGTGTTTGTAAACACAAAAATAAAAGCCAGCAACAAAAACTGGCAAAAAATCGGCATCACACCGGTAGAAATGTACTTCCGCAACGAACTTGGCATTGCTATCGAAAAAGATCAGGTGTGTGACGTTAAACAAACTGTCGAATATTTGTTTGCCAACGGCGACAAATACAAAGAAAAAATCGACAATTATTTCGAGACGTTCACCTTCAATCACGGCACAGCCGCATCAAAAGGTGCGCAATATATTCTCAAATCACTTGTAGACAAAAAGAAAAACAAACAAAACTAAAAGGGGTGTATTATGATTAACTTTATTTCATCAATGTTGCTTTATATCGACCCGGCAGCAACAACAGTATTGCTCACTTCTATCACAGCAATCGTTGCGGCAGTTGGTGCTACAGCAATCGTTTTGTGGCGCAAAGCAAAAAAGAAAGTTGGCAAAGTGCTCAAAATTGATCCAAATGCCAACAAAGAAGTAGAAGAAGAAATCGTCCTTACAGAAAGCGACGAAGCATCACAAGAATCAAACGACTAATTTTTTTCCAGCAAAAAAGGATACCAACATGCTCAACTTTACAGTAGGACCTGTGCAGTCAAACGAACAGGTGTGCGAAATCGGTGCACAACAAGTGCCATATTTTCGCACTCCGGAGTTTTCTGCAACAATGCTCCAGAACGAACAACTTATGCTCAAATTCTGCAACGCACCACAAGGGGCAAGGGCGGTTTTTCTCACTGGCTCTGGCTCTGCGTCAATGGAGTCCGCAGTTATCAATCTGCTCAACCAAAATGACAAGGCGCTTGTAGTAAACGGTGGCACTTTTGGTCAGCGTTTTGTAGATTTGTGCAAAATTCACGACGTGGCTTTTGACGAGATAAAACTTTGTGCAGGACAAGCCCTCACAAGCGAAATTCTCGGCAGATACAATCCAAAAGACTACACTGCATTTCTTATCAATCATCACGAAACTTCAACTGGTGTGTTGTACGATCTCAACCTTGTGTCTGACTTTTGCCGACAAAACGATTTGTTGTTTGTGCTTGATGCAATCAGCTCGTTTCTGGCAGAAGACGTCGATTTGTCAAAATATGGCATAGACGTCATGATAACAGGTTCGCAAAAAGCATTGGCTTGTCCGCCAGGCATTTCAATCATGGTGCTTGGTCAAAAAGCAATCGAGCGTGTAAAAAACAACAAAACAAAGTGCATGTATCTCGACCTCAAAAGCGCATTGTCAAATGGCGAAAGGGGACAAACACCTTTTACTCCTGCCGTTGGCACGTTGTTGCAAATCAACAAACGTTTGTGTCAGATAGACCAAAAGGGTGGCGCTCAGGCAGAAATCGCCCGCACACGTGATCTTGCACTTTATTTCCGCGAACAGATAAAAGATCTTCCGTTTAAAATCTTTTCGCAGTCACCGTCAAATGCAGTCACTTCTCTCGAGGCGCTTGACAACGATGCATACGATTTGTTTTTAAAACTCAAGGACGAATATGGCATCTGGATTTGTCCAAACGGTGGCGAACTTAAAGACAGGGTTTTTCGTGTCGGTCACATTGGCAACCTGTGCAGGCAGGACTATGACGTGCTTGTTTGTGCATTGCGCAAGGTCAAGGGGGTATAAATGAAAAAAGTCATAACTTATGGCACTTTCGACCTGTTGCACTTTGGCCACGTAAACGTGTTGCAAAATGCAAAAAAACTTGGCGACTATCTCATCGTTGGCATCACGTCTGACGACTTTGACAAAAGACGTGGCAAACTCAACGTAAAGCAGTCGCTTGCCGAAAGGATAGATGCCGTCAAAAAACTTGGCATTGCAGATGAAATCATCGTAGAAGAATACGAAGGTCAAAAAATAGACGACATCAAAAAATATGGTGTGGATATTTTTACCGTTGGTTCAGACTGGGTTGGCAAGTTTGACTATCTCATGGAGTTTTGCGACGTAACATATCTGCCACGCACAGAGGGTGTGTCAAGCACGCAGGAAAGGAGTGCGTTGCGTTCGCTCCGGTTTGGTATAGTTGGCGAGGCGTCATATCTTGGCAAATACGTTGCAGAGTCAAAACACGTCAACGGTCTTGAGGTCGTTGGCATTTGTGCAAAAAGCACTGCAAACTTTTCGCAGGATATCATCAGCCTTGTTACAGACAAAAAATACAACGATTTTTTAGATGACGTAGATGCCGTATACGTGGCATCACAGCCAAAATATCACTTCGAACAAATCTCTCTTGCTCTCAAAAAGGGCAAACACGTTTTGTGTCAGTCACCCGTTGCACTCACAAAACACGAGTGTCAGCAATTGTTTGACCTTGCAAAACAAAACAACTGCATTTTGATGGATGCAATCAAAACGGCATATTCCGTTGCATACAGCAGATTGCTTTTGCTTGCAAAAATGGGCGAAATTGGTGACGTGGTTTCTGTAGACTCAACATGCACAAGCCTTGTTGACGTCAAAAAAGACAACGACTATGGTTTTGAGTGGAAAAGCCTTTATGACTGGGGTCCAACGGCAATGTTGCCAATATTCCAGTTGCTTGGCGACGAATACGTTCACAAAAACATCACCACTGCATATCTCGACCAGGACAAAAATTTTGATGCTTTCACAAACGTGAGTTTTATATACAAAAATGCCGTTGCAAACCTCAAAGTTGGCAAGGGTGTCAAGTCAGAGGGCGAACTTATCGTGTCAGGCACAAAAGGTTATATCTACGTGCCGGCACCATGGTGGAAGACAGATTATTTCGAAATCCGTTATGAAGATTCTTCAAAAAACAAAAGATTTTTCTATCAGCTCGAGGGCGAGGGCATCAGACATCAGCTTGTTACCTTTGCAAAATCAATCGAACTTGGCATAAATCTGTCATATATCAATCCGCACATGTCACTGGCAATTTCCGGTGTGGTGCAGGATTTTAATGAAAAGAAAGATCTTTTTGTTATCGAAATATAAAAGCATAAAAAGCAAAACACCGCAAACTGCGGTGTTTTTTTGTATTGATTGTGCGTTTGTTTTGTGTTATCTTTTTTAAAAGGAGTTTTTGTGATGGACAAACAATACAAACAATGTGACAGATGTGAGCGTTGGGAATATATGTCTTCTGACCAGACTTTGTGTGCTGTATGCCAGAGAGAAAAACAACCCGAACATGAATATGACAGTCTTTCTCTTTCAAATGAGGTTGTTGCAAAAAACAAAAAAATACACACGAGGGATGTTGTTTTTTTTGGTGCCGGCTTTTTGCTCACTGCAATATCCTTTTTGGCATATTTTTTGCCTGACGAAAAAATATGGTGGCTTTTGGGATGTCTTGGTGTGGCAGACCTTGCACATCTGTTTGTTGCATGCACCCTGCTTTTCAAAAAAGAAGGGGACGATATGGGCAGACGACTGCTAAAAAGCCTTGGCGGTGTTGTTGCCTACGTTGTCGGTCTGTTTGTGCTGTTTGTTCTCGTTATGTTGTTTGCGGCAGGTGGAGATGGGTTTCAGACGGCGTTTGATATCAAATTTGACGCTCTGTTGTTCATTTGCTTTTCTGCTCCGATAGCATGGCTTGTATGCATTGTCGCCGGTCTTGTTTTAGAGGGGTTGTGATTTTTAAACCACGGTTTTTGCCGTGGTTTTGTTTTTTAAGGCAACTGATTTGCCGTTTTTTAATTGCGAACAATCATTTTTGCAATATTTGCTTAAAAAGTTAATATACTGTTGCTTTTTATATACGTATATGTTACTTTGTTGGTATAAACTAACGATATAATCAAAATTATGCACAAAAGGAGGGGGCAATGGGTTTGTCAAAAATCAGGTACAGCTGGATAGTCATTGCCATTGCGCTCCTTTTTTCTGTTTCTGGCGTATTTGCGGCATGGGTATACGCAGAGGGGATCATCTCTCCGGTGGATACAACTTTGGATATCGAACTGTTTGAGTGGTTGCCCGGCATGGGTGATGACAGCACCGAACAGGACCAGGCAGGAACAAATCACGCAACTTTGATACAGGCGGTTGTCGATACAGAAGGGGACAAAAATGATGCGAGTCTCAACAACTCAAAATCTGCCATCAGCAAAACGTTGGGCAATTTGCTTGCCGGCAACTCATCTGGCGAACTGGATGGAAAAGATACCATACAGGGTGGCCATATAAAAAAAGTGTTCCCTGAAGTTGGCACGGGCAACATGGGTTTGATTTTGCAATTTAAGCAAAAAGACGAAAACGGTGTGTTGCAACTTATCAATGACGGCAATACGTATTATATGTTTACCTTTGAAACTACCGATTGGCCGTCAAATTCATCTGCGGTTGCAGAGCACGTTGGGCAAAACACAGAGGTATGGCGCACAGCAATCAACAAAGAGGGTTCTTTGTGGGTGCAGGGTTCGAGTGAAAAAGGATATGCTCCAAAAATGAGGTATGATGGTGGCAATACTTTGACGATAGATCACACTCTGTGGGTAAAAGGTGAAATTCCGAAATAAACAAAATCACAAGCATCGCAACTGCGGTGCTTTTTTTGTTTTGCAAAAAACGTTAAAAAACAAAAAAGTGTCTGTTTTGATTGATAAAACAACTTTTTTGTTCAATAAAACATCCTTGCTATTGCGAAAATCGAAAAAATATGTTAATATTTCACACAGTAAGGAGAAATCTTAAAATGACTAAATCTAATCAACAAAAAAATCTGATTGAGTCTGTCGTTGGCATTGTTGTTGGCATTGCCTTTGTGGGGTTGTTTGTCTGGACAATTTTTGCCGACTTTATGACGCTCAAAATCAGTGGTGGAACAAGTTTTGATATATTGCTCGATTTTGTTTCAAAGGGCACAAAAACAAATCTCGTGTGTGCTGTATGTGCATGTGTATTTTTGTCTTTGAGTGCATTGTTGCTTGTTGTTTCAAAAATTGCAACACTTGCAAAAGCGAGCGAAAAACTTACAAAAATTTTAAAGACAGTTTGCATATCAGTTGCTTTGGTTGCGTTTTTGGTGTGCTATCCTGCAATGATTTCTTTGCAGATGCACTATTTTGTCTTCAACAAAGCAGTTGCAACAATGACTGTATTTTTTGTGCTCAATCTGGTGTGGCCTGTTTTGTACGTTGCATATCTGACGTATGACTGCAGAGATTTGTTAAAAGCACAGTTGTTTGACAAAACAAGTGTAAAAGATACTTTTGTTACCACAATGGCATATCCTGTGCTTGCTTTGCTTGCAATGGTTACTTTTGTTTTGCCGGTATATCAATATACTTCTGTGTCTGGCGAAAACGTTGCAGTTTATACAAAACAGTTGTCTTTGTTTGGTGCAAACAGCATCGACGCAATCATTGCTCACAGAACTGCTCTGGCAGTCGTTGCCGTTGCAGTATTGTCAATCGTGACTTTTGTTGCAAACTGGTGTGTTGCAAATGCAAAAAACAACGACCTTGCAAAAAAATTCAGAGTTGCAAAATTTGTGCGTCTTGCCTCAAGTTGTGCAATGATTTTGGTGTTGTTGTATTGCGTGCCGTCAATCATCAGCTATATGCAGGAGTGTGCGCAGGATCTTTCTGGCTTTACGGGTGAAACGTTTGCAGACGTTGCAAAAGGATTTTCTTTTTATGGCATCATTGGTGTGCCTGTGCTTGCGCTTGTTTGTGCCATTGCAGATGCCGTGCACGAGTTTCAGCATATTGACGACAGACTTGCAAAAGTCAAAACAAAACTTGTCGAAAGCACAAACTGGCAGTTGACACGTTCGGTATTTCAGGTGTTTTACGTTGTGGTGCTTCTTGCGTTGATAGTGTCTTTGGCTTTGCCATATGCAAGTTATCATCTCGTTGGCGAAGGTCAGGCAAAACTGTTCAGCTTTATCATGCTTTACAGTGGTGTGAGTGACAAGGGTTATGCCGGTGGTGTGCCTGCAACAAACGACCTGTTTGTATATGCAATGCTTATTGGTTTGCTTGCGATTGCCAGCCTTACCGTTATGATAGTTGCAAAACCATCAAAAAGCAAAATCAAAACAATTGTGCCAATGGTTGTCAAACTTGTTTGCACAGTCGTATACAGTGTTGTTTTCTGGTTGATGAACGGAATGGTTTCTTTCTATAAAGAGCAGTTTGTCAACACGGCAAACACGTTTGACCTTTCGCTCAGCCTTGGTTTGCCTGCAGATTTGATTGGCATAGTGGCAGTGGGATATCTCATCTTTGTATGGATTGATTTCGTTGTGTTTGGTTACAGATTTTTGCAGGAAAACAAATCACTCAGATAAAGATAAATTTATTAAAGCCATCGCAAATTGCGATGGCTTTTTTGTTGTCTTGTCACCTGCTGCAAGTGCTTGTTCAAGGGGCAGGCAAACCATAAACGTCAGCTGATTTTTGTGCAGGGGTTTGCTGGTCTTTGCAAATCGTTTGTTCTGCGCAAAGCAAGTGCCTGCAACGTCGGCTGGCATAGTGGTTGTTTTTGTGTGGTTGCATTTGTATATGCAAATTGCAGGTTGTTGACAAATGAAAACGGTTGTGTACGGCAGAATTGTTTTTGCCGTGTTGCCCTTAGTCATTTGTGGTTTTGGCAAAGTGGTGCAATTGCCATACGTATACGAAAAAAAAGGGCATAAAAAAAGAGCATCTTGCGATGCTCGTTTTTTTATCATTAAGAATTTTGATTTACAATAGCAGTACCAGTAACTGTGCCGTTGTTTGTGAGTGTAGCACCTGCTTCAACTGTGATAGAACCGCTGTTTGCGATATTTGCAGTTGAATCGATAACGAGTGTGCTGCCTGCTTTTACAACGATGCTGCCAGAGAAGTTTACGTCACCTTTGATAGTGAGTTTGCCGTTTACAACAATGATGTCACCGGCGATGTTTGCTTCGCTTGCGCCAGTTGTAGATGCGGCAACGTCAATTGTGCATGCTTTTGCAGCTTGGTCAGCCTGACCGATTTCCATAAGTTGTCCGTCTTTCATTACAGAGAAAGATACGTCGTAGTTGTATACGTATACTACTTTATAGAAAGAGAAGATTGCGTTTTGGTCAGTTGGCAATGGAGCAAACAATTTGTCGAGTGTGCGATAGTTGCCAAGGCTTGACTCAGCAGTATCAATACCGCCACAATCCATACATACAGAGTGATAGTTGATGTTGTTGCCACTGCCATTCCAGAAAAGGATTCTGCAGCTTGGGTCATAAATATTGTGACCAGGTGCCATGATAGTTTGTGTAGTGCTGTAGTTGCAACCTTCGTTTTGGCAAGTAGAAGTTTTTACGCCAGGAGTGTTGCAAACTGCAGCTGTTGTTACTTCATATGCGCTCATATTGTGGCCAGTTTTTTGAGAAGCTTCTGTTTTTGTTTCTTCACATTCAGAGCAAGTGAAAGTTTTTGTGCCGTCTGTTGTGCAAGTTGCTGTGTTGCTTGTTTCTTCCCAAACGTGTTCGCAAGGAGAACTGCAAGCGGCAACCAAAGTCAAACTGAGCATCATTACCAAAGTGAGCAATGCAATTGCAAATTTTTTCATAGGTTTCCTCCTAATAAAAATATAGTTATCTTTATTTAACAACAAAAGAGAACAAATGTCAATATCAAATTGAAAAAAGCAGGTTTAAATTGTACAAATCAAACTAAACAGTTGCAAAAATATTCAATAAAATTTTAACAAAAAACAAACGAATAAATTTTCATTTTTAAATCAAAATTTTTGTTCAAAAAAAGGATAAAATTGATTAAATATATATTGACAAACTTTTAAAATTTGATAAAATCTAAAGTAAGCAATAGTGTGGGTGCATTATGCATTTAACACTAACCCGGGATATAAAAAGTCTTTTTGTGCAGGAAGTGAGAGAGCCGTGCACATAGCAAAAGGCTTTGCAAAACCCGACCAATTTTTAAGGAGGAAAATTTATGAAACGCAAATTCAAATTGTTTGCTATCGCTCTCGCATTTGTAATGATGTTTACAATCAGCATTACAAGTGATATGAAAGTCGTTTCTGCTGCTGATGCTGGCGCTGGCGCTGGTTCTTCTGCTGTTGTTGACGATCTCGATTATCTCGGCGATAAGTACGAAATGGATGACCACGTTTACCAAGTCCTCACAGTTGACAGATTTGACACTATCCTTGCAAATGCTAACAACGCATATGCTGGCAAATCTATCTTTGTTCTTGGTCACTGGTCAGAAGACAATACAAACGCTTCTTTGACAGCTATCCCAGCTATCAATACAGCGGCTAAAACTGCGGGTATCGAAAATATCTATTACTTCGATATGAACCTTGCTGGTGAATATGGCGTTAACATCTGGAACGACGTTAGTGCTTATACAAACTTCACACTTGATCCAGCTCTTGAAACTACAATCAATGCTTACCAAAAAGATGCTGACATCCAAGGTGCAGGTGTAGGTGGCAACGCTGTTACTGCTGCAGGCGCAACAAACGCTTTCACAGTAATGCACGACACATATCACACAAAACTCGCTGCTCTCGAAACTGCTGGTTACACAGATGCTGACAAACAAGTTGCTTTGTTCGTAGCAGACAACACTGCTGAAGGCGCTGCATTCAACATCACAAGCACAGTTGTTATCAACGACGTTGCTGACGTTGCTGCAGAAGCTGCAAACATCGCTTCATTGTTGGGTTCAGTTTCAGATGAAACTAACTTCACAAACTTCGACTACTTTAACGATGGTGCTAAATGGCAAATCTCTAAATTCAGCGAAGAATACGCAGATGGTTATGACGAATTCGAAGAAGGCTTCTTGCTCAGATCTACTACATACTATGAAATGATGTACATGATGACTGAACTCGAAGGCGAACACACTATCCTCATGTCAGGTTCATGGTGTGGCGACTCTAAAACAGTTATGCCTTTGGCTATCAAATATGCTCACAAACACAACTATGGCAAAGCTGTTTACGTATTCGACTTCAACCTCAACAGCCGTCTCTATGGCTCAACTACTGCAGAAAAGAGAATGTCAATCGTTGACTACTCTGGTATGAATGCTAACTCATTCCGTATCGCATACCTTGGCGCTGCTATGATGGAACTCATGGCTGCTGACAACGGTGGCTTCCCTACAGGTCAAGCTAACAACCTCGTATCTTACATCCAAGATGGTGGCGAAGTTGAAGATGGCGTTTTGACTGGCGAAGTTGTTAATATGGAATACAAGAGATACCGTTCACCATACGTTGGCGTTTACACAGCTAACGAAGGTATCACTTCTGCTTGGTTGATCGAAACATATGACTGGTCTATCAACGAAGGTACACAAATTAACGATGCACAAAGTGAATACAACGGCAAATACGTATCAGGCGACTTTGCTGTAGGTACTTACAACGATACAGAACTTTCTTCTGGTCACGCATCTAAAACACAAATGGCATATGCTAGATACCAACTCTCAGTATTCTTTGGTGCTGACGAAATCGTTTACGATCGTCCAGTAGCAAACATCAACGAATCTCCTGACTCATCACTCGACAGCGGTTGTGGTGATGACAACGACCCAATGGACAACAATGGTAGTGAAGCCGCATTGGTTCCTTACCATGGTACAGATGACTATGACGTACAACTCTACGACATCGACATCGCATTGGTACAAGACAATAGCATCGAATACGGTGTTTATGCGTCTGCTCTTAACCAAAAATTCCAAGCTACAACTGTAATCACAGCTAAAGCTAACAAAGCTCTCTCAAACATCTCTTTGGATTTCCGTCAACAAGAAATTCTTGACTACTCAGTTTCTGTAGGTGGCAGCGAAGTTGCATTGCGTGCAACTAACCCAATCGTTCGTTCAAACAACAACGATATCGACCAACAAAAACTCATCATCTTCCCTGCTGAAAGCATTGCTGCAGATACAGTATTCCAAGTTTCTGTAACTTACGAAGTATTGACTATCGACTACAGCAACAACCCAGACAACATGGGCGGCGCTACTGACAAAGTTCACGGCTTCAACGTTCATACTGACAACTTGGGTTACACAGTAGCAGGCGAACCATTCGGTGCTACATACTGGATGCCATGTAACAACAAACCAGCAGACGGTGCTCACTACGAAATCACAATGTACGCACCAGCTGGCGAAGGTTGGACAATGGTTTCTAACGGCGTACGTCAAGGCGTACAAACTACTGCAATTTCAGGTGACTGGGCAGGTTATGACATGGTTACTTGGAAAGTAGAAAACGATATCGCTGGCTACCAAATCTTTGCTACATTCAGC
>JAFTHO010000149.1 GCA_017457385.1 Clostridia bacterium
TTAAGCATATCTTTTGGTGCTGCCAAAAGTGTCAAAATTGCAATGCCAATGCCGATTGTTGCAACAGTGAGACCTGTGTTTGCGTGAGTGACAAGCAATACGATAGCCAAAAGGAAGATGCCTGTATTCAAACCAAAACTGAGTTTGTTTTCAATTTTAGTGTTTACTTTAGACATATCGAGTTCTTCTGGTTTTACGCCACCTTTGAGTTGTTTGCGGAAAACAAAGAAGAAATAAATAACGATAACTACCAAAGCAATACCTGCGATTACACCAGTGTTTGTAATAAAGTCTGCAAAGCTGTAACCAAGTGAAGTACCGATGATGATGTTTGGTGGGTCACCACACATTGTTGCACTGCCACCAAGGTTTGCACAGAAAATTTCTGCCAGAATCATTGGTACAGGGTTGAATTTGAGAAGTTGTGACAACTCTACAGTAACTGCCGCAAGGAACAATATAACTGTGATGCTGTCGATAAACATAGCCAAAATTGCTGACATGATCATAAATGTTACAAAAATTGGAACTACTTTAAATTTTACCAATTTTGCAAGTGTCATACAGAGCCAACGGAAAAAGCCTGCTTCTGCCATACCTTCTACCATTACCATCATGCCTGCGATAAACAAAATAGTTTCCCAGTTGATGCCGTGTGCTGCGTGTGAACCAGAACCTGGGGCATTCCACCAGAAACCTTGTGTAAATATTGATGAAACGTTGAGTGTTTTCCAAGCGGCGTCAAGACCTGTATCCATACCCTCTGTCAAACCAATGGCAAGGATAAATACAAAAATCAAGGCTGCTGCACCACACAACAAAGTTGCAATGTGTCTCTCAATTTTTTCTGTAATAACAAGTGCAAACATTACTACAAAAACTACGATTGCTACAATAGCTGCAATAGACATTGAGTGAGACCCTCCTTTTGTAAATAATTTTTAGAAAATAGTATTGGAGCCCAATACTTAACCGAATTATTTTATACTTTTTTTTAAAAAAACTCAACCAAAAAAGTGAACAAAAAACTCCAACATTTTTTTAACAATCTTATTGCACAAAACCCTGTTTTTATGTTCAACAAAAAAGTCACAACCAAAGGTTGCAACTTTTAAATATTATATAAAAAGATAGTTTTTCTTTCTTCCTTCAAAAGCAGGTGCCATTTTTTGAGCAACTGCGTCCACTGCATTTTTGTCAAGTTGTCTCGCACCAACAGGGCATACGCATATGCAACGCATGCAACTGATGCATTTTTGCACGTCTGTTTCATCCGGGTTTTCGTGCGTTATTGCCCCCACAGGGCAATTATCTGCACAGATAGCACATCCGACACACTCTTCGTTTGCAGTTGGTTTAAACGAACTGCCATTGTACACCTTGTATTCGCCGTGACTGCCCGGCAAAACAATTTTGTCAAAATTGCCGGCATCAAGTTTTTGTTGCAACTGTTTTGCAAAACAAGCAAGTTGGTCACAGTCGTCACCGTCTGGCCTGCCTGTTGCAAACTGACGAAAAATAGAGTGCTCGGCAACGGCTGCCACACCACCAGCCACAACAAAACCAACACTTTCTGCAACGTCCTGCAATTCTGAAAGAGTGTCGTCCCACACACGATTGCCGTATACGCAGACCAAAATTGCCTTTGCACCGTTTGCCTTTATTTTTTTGATGTGTTCTACCGCAATGGCAGGAACACGTCCGCCATACGAAGGAACTGAAATAATGCACAAATTGTTTTGATTTAACCTCAACGAAAAATCATCTTTTTCGTCACACAAATTGATTGCTTTAAAATCACCATGCAAACCGTCTGCAAGTGCCATTGCAACCTTTTCTGTGCCATAGGTAGGACTGAAATATATATTATAATTTGCCATAACGTCCCTCCTTGCTATAACAAGATTGTATCACAACCAAAAACAAAAATAAATGACAAAAACAAAAAACCGTGGTTATGCCACGGTTTTGTTTTTTATTCAAAAATATCTGCAACCTCATCAAAAGGTGTTATCGCCCTTTTGAGTATGCCGTTGATATACGCAATGAGCGTGCCATAGTTTGTGACCGGCACACCTGCACTCTGACAACAACGCAGACGATATTTCATTTCTTTTTCGTTGAGCATACATCCACCGCAATGAACAACAAGTTTATACCCACTCAAATCGGCAGGAAAGTCCGTTCCACTTGTAAAGCAAAACTCAATTTCGCAACCGACGTGGTTTTTTATCCACCCCGGCAGTTTTACCGTGCCGATATCTTCGCACTGACGATGATGAGTGCAACCCTCGCTGATAAGCACTTTGTCACCTTGTTTGAGATTATCCACCATTTTTACACCCTTGGCAACAAGCGCCAGGTCACCCTTGTATCTTGCCATAAGCACAGAAAAAGAAGTGAGCAAA
>JAFTHO010000150.1 GCA_017457385.1 Clostridia bacterium
AACGTCAGAGTTGTCAATTTTTCAAAAGTCACTTGACGACATCCAGGCGGACAGACAAACTGCATTTGACAACCTTTCTGCACAGGCACAATTTATCAACGATATGATTGTTGCAGAAGAAAACCGCATAAACGAACAGGCTCAAAAAGAACTGGACGCGCTGGAGCTTTTTATTAAAGAATTTGGCGATATGACAGAAAAATACAACGACGGGGCCGACGAACTGCGTACAAAAACAGACGAGGCCAAAAAAGATGCCGTGATAAATCTGCTTGCCGTTCACGAAAAAACAAACGACAATTTCAACACAGAGTGTGACTCTGCAGTGAGACAGTTCGAAAAAGATTTTGTGACCTTTACAAAGGCAAAAATTGTCGAACGCGAAACATTTATACAAGAGATCGAAGACAAAAAAATTGCCGTGGCAGACGAATATGCTCAAAAGCAAAATGCACTCAGACAAAAACTGCAACACTTTGTCAACGAGGCAGAAAAAAACAAGAGCATTTCAAAGGGTATGCTTGGCGAGCAACTGTGCACAAGTTTTGACAAACGTCAGGACAAAAAGGTAGAAAACGCCCAGTTCCTTACACAAAAATCAAACGAACTCAAAGCGTTTGAGGTGTCATGCCACAGGGCAGTCAACGATGCCAAAAAAGAATACGAGAAAAAACTCAACGAGTACGAGAAATTGCGTATGAAAGAAGAACGCTGGTTGCTGAGAAACGGCAAAGTAGACTTCGACAAAGTATGGTGGATAGCAGAAGAATAATGCAAAAGGTGTGTATATGCACACCTTTTTTTATGTTGTTAAATCAACAAACGTTTGCCAACTGTTTTTAATCAAAAAAGTTAATATATGTCTGCATATATTAAAAAAATTCCATTTAAAAATATGCAAAAATTTGCACATTTTATTTTTAAAACCTATTGTTTTTTTGTGACAGTACGGGTTGCACTTTGTCTTCTGCAATTGCATCAAACCTTGCAAAAGGGTTGTCGCTTGTCGACTCGGTAAAAAATGCAAAAGAATATATCTCCGGTGCATTGTCGGCAATGCTCGACCTTGGCAAAGGGTCAGGTCCTATGGACCATGCCTTTGCATTGAAAAACAAAAACTAAACAAACGCAGGTATGATTGCAGAGCCGATGCACACCCGTGTGCCTTTGTTTTTTGCTTGACATTAAAGTGATATTGATAGATAATTGTCAAGTCAAATTAAAACGAGGTGAAAACATGGATTTCGAACAATTGTTAAACAACGTCGTAAACTGGCTCACTACCGAAGGTCTCAAAATTGTCATCGGTATCGTGGCTTTGTATCTTGGCTTTAAAATCATCAATATCCTTTGTCGCAGGATAGAAAAAGGTCTTCGCAAAAAAGAGGTTGACCTCACAATTTCAACTGTGGTTATGTCAACTTTGCGCAAGGTGCTCAAAATTCTTGCAGTCATTTGCTTTATCGGTTATATCGGCATAGAGACAAGCAGTATTGCTGCCGCAATCACTTCTGCCGGTGTTGCAATCGGTCTTGCTTTGCAGGGTTCTTTGGCAAACTTTGCGGGTGGCGTTGTCATTTTGATTATGCACCCTTACAAAATTGGCGACTACGTAATGATTGGTGGCGAAGAGGGCACTGTTGAAAAGATCGAACTTTTTTATACTTATCTCACAACAACAGACAACAAAATCATTGTTATCCCAAATGCAAACGCATCAAATCAAACAATAATAAATTATTGCAAAAACGACACAAGACGTGTTGATATTGTGTTTCAGATTGCATACGAAAACGATTTTGAACAAGCCAAAAAAATCATCGTCGCTTGTGCAGAAAGCACAGGATATCTGTTGCCTGACGTGCCTGTTTTTGCAAGAGTGTCTGCACACAACGCAAGCTCAATTGACATCAAGGCAAAAATGTGGGTAAAAACAGAAGACTACTGGCCAATGTATCACGATATGCTCGAAAAAGTTAAAACAGAGTTTGACAAGGCTGGCATTTCAATCCCATATCAACAAATCGACGTACAAATCAAAAAATAACAATTTTGCAAAAAGCACGGTTATGCCGTGCTTTTTTGTTTTGCCAAAAACATACAAAAAGTTGATTATGTCAAATTATTTATACATTATTAATGAAAGATATTGCTTTATTTTTCATTTTTGATATAATAAAATTGGCAATATATTTTGCTCTATTTAATTTGTGTATAAAAGGAAATTTGTTTATGAAAAAAATGCCAAAGAGATTTGACATGAATCGTCGTCCAAACAAACCAAAATGGTGGCTCAAAATTGTGGAGTTTGTTGCAGCACCTTTTTATCTGCTGTTTAACAACGGTCACGTAAAAACAGACAAAGAGGTCAAAAAACTAAAAGGCCCATATCTCATTGTGTCAACACACGCATCTTTTATGGATTTTCCTATGGTGGTAAAGGGCATCATGCCACGCTCTACCGGCTGGGTTATGGCTATTGACGAGTTTCGTCGTGGCGACTGGCTTATGTATGGCATTGGTGGTATGCCAAAACGCAAGTTTACGCACGACATCGTCACTGCGGCACATATGCTAAGATACCTCAAACAACAAAAACACACGGTAACAATCTATCCGGAGGCAAGGTTTGAGCTTGCCGGCATAAACGAACGTCTTGACGGTGCACTCGGCAAGTTTTGCAAACGTGCAGGCGTGCCTGTGGTTATGTGCAAGGCGTACGGCAACTTTATCAACTCGCCACAATGGAGCAAACACCCATATCGTCGCATAAGACAAGAGGCTCATCTTTACGTGCTGTGTACTCAGGACGAGGTAAAAACACTTTCTGCAGACGAAATACAGGCAAGGATAGAAAAAGCCTTTGAAAAGGACGAATACAAATGGCAGGTTGAAAAAGGCTATCACACAAAATGCAAAAAACGTGCAGACGGTCTTTATCGCATTTTGTACAAATGCCCTGCGTGTGGCACAGAGTTTAAAACAAAAAGCGAGGGCATACATCTGTGGTGCGAGCATTGTGGTGCAAAGTGGCAGATGGATACACTCAGCAGACTGCACGGTGTCAACACAGACAAGGGCTTCAGCCACATTCCGGACTGGTACAGATGGGAGCGTGAGCAGGTCAGACAAGAAGTTCGCTCGGGCAACTATCTCTTTGAAGACGACGTGCGTGTAGAGGACTATTATTCTACAAAAGTGGGTTTTACCGACGTTGGCAAAGCACACGTGGTGCACGACAAAAACGGCTTTACATTTGAGGGTGTTGTTGACGGACAACCTTTCAGTCTCAACAAACCGGTGTCTTCTATGTATTCGGTGCATATCGAATATGACTTTTTAAAACGTGGCGATGCATTTGACATTGCAACAAGTGACAGAACGTATTTTATGTTTTTGCAAAATGCACAAAACTATCTCACAAAAATGCACTTTGCACAAGAAGAACTGTATGACTTTTATGTAAAAGAAAAGGCAGATAAATAAAACAAACGTATACAAAAACAGGCACTTTTGTGCCTGTTTTTTTTGTTGAAAAAAATTGTAAGATAAATCAAAAATGAACAATCAAAAATGAAATTTTATTTTTTATTAGTAAACATATTGACATTTTTTTCATTTTTGATATACTTGCATTAAATTTATTGGAGGTGTACAACAATGGATTTGTTCAACAAAGTTTATCGCACACAAATTTATGACACAGTAAAACAAGCAGGCATATACCCATATTTTCATCAGTTGCAAAGTGGTCAGGACACGGTTGTCAGCATTGGTGGTCAGGATACTATCATGATTGGCTCAAACAACTATCTTGGTCTTACAAGCCACCCTGACGTTATGCAGGCAGGCATCGAGGCATTGCAAAAATATGGCAGTGGCAACAGTGGGTCTCGCTTTCTCAACGGCACGCTTGACATTCACGTTGCGTTCGAAAAAGAGCTTGCCGACTTTTTGTGCAAAGAGGCCACAATGACTTTTGGCACTGGCTTTCAAAGCAATCTTGGCATCATCAGCACGATAGCAGGTCGCAACGACTATATTTTGTGTGACAAAGAAAACCACGCAAGCATATACGACGCATGCCGTCTCAGTTATGCAAAAATGCTCCGTTACAACCACAACGATATGGCAGATCTGGAGCGTCAGCTCAAAGCCGTGCCAGAAAGTGCAGGTGCTCTCATCGTTACAGACGGTGTATTCAGCATGAGTGGCGACATATGCAAACTGCCGGAGATTGTGTCACTTGCAAAAAAATATGGCGCAAGGGTTATGGTAGACGACGCACACGGTCTTGGTGTGCTTGGCAAACAAGGACGTGGCACTGCAGAGCATTTTGGGCTGGAAGATGACGTAGATATTTATATGGGCACTTTTTCTAAATCACTTGCAAGCCTTGGTGGATATATGGCTGCCAAAAAAGAAGTGATCGAATACGTAAAGCACAATTCTCGTCCATACATTTTCAGCGCAAGCATGACGCCTGCATCAGTTGCATGCGCACGCAAGGCGTTGCAGATACTCAAAGACGAACCGCAAAGGGTAAAGGCACTTGCGGATATAAGCGAATATATGCGACAAGGTCTCAAAAAGGCAGGTGTAAGCATTATCGAAAGCAAAACGCCAATTATACCAATTTATACCTACGACGACGAAAAAACATTTGTTGCATGCAAAATGTTGCTGGAAAGGGGTGTATACGTGAACCCGGTTGTATCTCCTGCAACACCTGTTGGTCAAAGTCTGCTTCGCACAAGTTATACTGCAAGCCACACCAAAGAACAAATGGACAGGACAATTTGTGCAATCAAAGAGGTGCTTGATATTTTGCATGTAAAAAACTGACAAACCAAAAGGGCAAAAAAGTTGCCCTTTTTTGTTTTTGACGAACAAACAGGCATAAAATTTATTTTTGACAAACAGTATTGTCAAACCTTGTTTTGTTTGCTATAATATACGATGATTAAATGTATTGTGAGTATTATGTATTGCAGTATATTTTTGAATTGATTGTAAACAATCTCAAATGGTATTTTCCGACGGAGAGTGAGTATAAATGAAAGACAACAGAATGACAATTCTGGCAGAAAATCTTGTAAATTACAGCTGTGCTGTCAAACCAGGCGAAAACGTGCTTATCGAAGTTAACGGTATCGACAGTGCTATGACAGAAGAGTTGGTAAAGGCAGTTTACAAAGCGGGTGGCTTTCCTTACGTAGAAATCAACGACCAGAGGGTCAACCGTGCAATCTTGTCAGGCACAAGCGAAGAGCATTGCAAACGCTGGGCAGACTATGATGCATATCGCATGCAGAATATGGATGCATACATTGGCATTCGTGGTGGTGCAAACACCTTTGAAAACAGCGACGTGCCAAGTGACAAAATCAAAACTTACAGCATTGTATATCAGGACAAAGTTCATCTTGATATCAGGTTGAGCAAAAAGTGGGTTATTTTGAGATATCCAAACCCATCTATGGCTCAGCTTGCGCAAATGTCTACCGAAAAGTTTGAAGACTTTTATTTTGACGTGTGCAACCTTGACTATGGCAAAATGGACAAGGCAATGGACGCTTTGGACGAATATATGCAAAAGACAGACAAAGTGCACATCGTGTCACCAGGCACAGACCTCACTTTTTCTATCAAGGGCATAAGGGGCATCAAATGTGCCGGCAAAATGAACATTCCTGATGGCGAGTTTTATACTGCACCTGTTAAAGACAGTGTAAACGGCACAATCACCTACAACACACCTACGATGAACCGTGGCAAAAGGTTTGAAAATATTTCACTCACCTTTAAAGACGGCAAAATCATCAAGGCAACGTGCGCAAACGGTCTGGATAAAGAACTTAACGAAATTCTGGACAGCGACGAAGGCGCAAGATATATCGGTGAGTTTGCAATTGGCGTAAATCCTTTTATCAACAATGCAATATGCGACATTTTGTTTGACGAAAAAATCGCAGGCAGCATTCACTTTACGCCAGGCAATGCATACGAAGATGCCGACAACGGCAACCGCTCAACAGTGCACTGGGATCTGGTTTTGATACAGACACCAGAATATGGCGGTGGCGAAATTTATTTTGACGACGTCCTCATCCGCAAGGACGGCAGATTTGTTATTAAAGAGTTGGAGGGACTCAATCCCGAAAACCTTAAATAAAAATATTATTTTTTATGTTTTATGTAATAAAACGGAGGTGTAACATGACAAAAGTTGCAAAAATGGGTATCAACGGCTTCGGCAGAATCGGCAGATTGGTTATGCGTGCGGCTCTTACACGTGACAACGTAGAAGTAGTTGCAATCAACGACCCTGCCTTTACTGATTTGTCTTACATGTGCTATGTATTTAAATATGACACAATCCACGGTCAATTTAAAGGCACTGTAGAACCATGCGAAGGTGGTATCAGCATCAACGGCAAAAAAATCGCTGTTTACAACGAAAGAGATCCAAAAATGGTTCCTTGGGGTCAAGTAGGTGTTGACTACGTTGCAGAATCAAGCGGTTTCTTCACAACAACAGAAAAAGCATCTGCTCACTTGGAAGGCGGTGCTAAAAAAGTTGTTATCACTGCTCCAAGTAGTGATGCTCCAATGTTTGTAATGGGCGTTAACCAAAACAAATATGACAGCAGCATGACAGTTGTTTCAAACGCAAGCTGCACAACAAACTGTTTGGCTCCTTTGGCAAAAGTTATCAACGACAACTTTGGCATTGTAGAAGGTCTCATGACAACAGTTCACTCAACAACTGCTACACAAAAAACAGTTGACGGTCCATCACTCAAAGACTGGAGAGGCGGTCGTGCTGCAGCAGGCAACATCATCCCATCATCAACTGGCGCTGCAAAAGCAGTAGGCAAAGTTATCCCAGAACTCAACGGCAAACTCACTGGTATGGCATTCCGCGTACCTACTTTGGACGTATCTGTAGTTGACCTTACTTGCCGTTTGGCAAAAGAAACTACATACGCTGACATCTGTGCTGCTGTAAAAGCTGCATCAGAAGGCGAACTCAAAGGCATTTTGGCTTACACAGAAGACGCAGTTGTATCAAGCGACTTCATCGGCGAAACTTGCACAAGCATTTTCGACGCAAAAGCTGGTATCCAACTTAGCCCAAGCTTCGTAAAACTCGTTTCTTGGTATGACAACGAAATGGGTTACAGCAACAAAGTAGTAGATCTCATCTGCCACATGAACTCTGTTGACAACAAATAATTTGCAAAATTATTGTTAACCAAAGCATAAAACACAAGCCCTTGCAAAAGGGCTTGTTTGCTTTGCATCTGTAGTCTAATTGGATAAAACGACGCCCTCCGACGGCGTTGTTGTGGGTTCGAGTCCCGCCAGATGCACCATTTAAGAACGTTAGGTTTGATACAAGTTATCAAGCCTTTTTTTGTGCTTTTGTTAGGGTTCAAATCTCACCCGTATTGAATTACTTAAATGATTATTAATGATTTAAGTGTATAAATTGTTATTTTTAGTGTGTCTATTCGATGAACGATTTAATTGGGTGGTTTCACATTATTAAACGATATCATAGGTGGTTTCAAAAATATTCAAAGGTGGTTTCACACTATTAAACGATTATACAAATTCATAGTAAATACAAAGAAAATATGATATAATCAATCAAAGGAAGTGGCTATATATGTTTGAGAGTTTGAAAATAATAAGTGAATGAAAAAGAATACTTAAAAAACATAATATTAAATACAATGAAGATTTTAGAATATATAAGAAATTAGGATTAATTCATTGTCAACTTGACGATTGGAGAGGGCCTGTAGAAGTTGATGGTTTTCCAGTTTTTACAATTAAATCAGCCACTTTATTACTTATTGAATCTTGTGCATTTGATCATTATTTATTGGAGGAAAAAAACAGAAGAGAACATCTTATGAAAGAATATCCTTATGGATATGGTGAATATGAAACAAGAAAATATCTTTTTGAAAATATACTAAAAGTCATAAAAGGTTATGATGAAAAATACTATTTTAACTTAATTAATAAATATACAAAGTATTTAAATATGAATAGAAAAACAAAACAAAGATGGTCTTTCAACAAAGAAAGAGAAAAGTTTGAAATTTCACCTGTTGCTTCATATTCAGCAGTGATTATATCTAAAGCAATAAATACTATTAGAATTTATAATCAAGATCCATGTGGTGGTAAATTAGATGATAATATCTATAAATTAATATCTGAAAATTTTGAGGATG
>JAFTHO010000151.1 GCA_017457385.1 Clostridia bacterium
CATTGCAGACAACGGCATCATCATCCGTGTGCAGGCAAACGAAATTTCAAAAATCGGTCGTGACACTCTTGGTGTTCGCATCATGAAGTTTAAAGACGATGCAAAAGTGGTTTGCGTTGCAACAACTGCCCACGAAGAAGACAGCGAAGCTGATGGTGACGCCCAAGGCGCTAGTATTGGTGCAGAGGGTTCTGCTGAGTAAGGTATAAACTCAACAAGCATAGCTTGTCAGTATTGGTTTTGTTTTTAAACCAAGCAAATTTAAAACAATTAAAGTTAAATAGCAACAAAAAGACGAGATAAAAATCTCGTCTTTTTGTTTTTGATTAATCAATCGTTTTGTTGTCAAACTGCTTTAATCAATTGCTCTGTGCTTTTGAAAAAAAGTATTGACCATTTGTTTGTGCATCAACCATTGTCACAACGTCGTTTTCAAAAGTGAGTTGCATGCCAAGTGTAGTTTTTTGTTCATCTGCATAAAGGTTGATAACACCATTGTTATATGACCAATAATAAGTCACTTCAATTTCTTGTGATTGTTCGGCAGTAACAAATACGCAAGTGCCGTCATCTTTAAATTCAAAAGTCATTTCAACACCGTCAAGTTCGGCTTCGAGCTGACTGCCCTCATATACGGTATTGCCAAAGATAACTTTTGTCAAATCATACTCACCAATAACAGGGCTTGTGACTGGTGTATATTCGCCTTTATCCTGCAAGAAGTCAAAGTTAACGTCAAACGAATATCTTTCAAAATAGTATCCTGCACCATCTATCAATACACACAAATATTTTTCGCCACTGTATTGGTGTTGATACATATTAAATGCGATCACACTGTTTGCAGCAGGGTCTTGCAAAGTGCCTTGACTGTAACTATAATTCCAACTGCTTCTGGTTGTTGATTTGACAGGGCCTGCCAATTCTACAGATTCGTAAGTGAAATCGTCAAACAGTTTTATTATCATATCAACTGTCATACCAGCATTTTCCTGAAGGTTGGCAAGACTATATACAGTACCAGTTGTGCCATTGCTTATTACACCAACAAGTTTCCATTGACCAACAAGACTTGCTTTATCAAGTACCAAACAGTTGTTGTCAAAAGGATAAAATGGCATTTCGGCCAATTTTAACGTGCCTGTATAATCTGCATTTTTTACGTCTGTAGACAAAAATCCTTTGTCATATACAAACTCGTGCAACAATTTTGCCTGAGTTGCATCTTTAAAGATTTTTACTTTTTTGTCTTTTGCAATCCATACACCTGATGACGTTACAGGTTTCATGCCGGATGGTGTTTCGTTAACATATTGAAAAGTAGCTGTGCCGTCATTGTCAAAAATCAACGTTGCAACTTTAATGTTATAGCCATTGATGAATGCAGAGCCATACCATCTTACGCCTTCAAAACTCCATACACCTTCAACCAATGCCGCAAAGTCAGGGTCGCTTGTTTCCAACACAGCAGGTGGAGTGCCAGGCTCTGAGTCATCTGTATCTGGTGTTGAAGGAGGTGTGTCTAAAGCACCTGTCACAAGACAATAATCTTTTGTATAAGTATAAGTAGTGCCAGATACAGTTTTTGTCAATTGATTTGATGAATAGTTGTATTCATCTATCAAATTTGTTTTTTGCTGATCATAATAAACATTAAAAACGTTGTCTGCAAGTGTATAATAACGGAGTTGCTCTGTCTTTTTGGCAGTGCTTATTATAATTTCAAGACAAGTGCCGTCACTGTTTATTTTAAAGGCACGTGATCCACCAAGATGACTGTCAACTGATGGGCCTGTTAACGTCCATTGATCTGATACAAGTTTTGATACTCTGTAATAACCTGCAGGTGGTGTATTGTCTGGGGTGCTGTCAGTTGTGCTTGTGTCCTTTTCAAGATAATAATATTTGCCACCACCCATATCTATAACCATCTGATTGTTTATAATACTATAAACTGTGTCAGGACCATCTGAAGCAATCATAGATGCTATCAAAGTGCTGTTTGAACTGTTATAACTCCAAAAACCATATTTGTGTGTTGTAACGTTGCCTGCAGTTGTGGCAATACCAAACGAATAGTCGCTGTTTACTTCAATATTTACGTCAACTTTGTGACCTGTTGATTGCGAATATTGTTCAGGAGTGAGAGTATTGCTATTTGATTTTACACTTACAAGTTTCCATTTGCCAGCAACGTTTTCAGTTGCAACAACATGGGCTTGTTTTGTAAGGAAAAAAGCACCTGCCGCAGTATGTAAATACATCGTATTGCCAGAGTGCTGCATCTGATAATATCCTGTTGAAGTTATCATATAAAAATCTTTGTCTGCATAAATCCAGTTGCCTGATCTTCTTCTTGATGATCCGTTTGAAGTTTCAAGATATACGTACGTTCCGTTTGCATAAACTGACAAATTAACATTCACATATCCGCTAAAACCTGTCCAAAGACCAACAAGTTTGTTTGCTTCAGGTACAACTGCCTGTGGTGTACTGCCAGAACCTGTACCTGTGCCAGAGCCAGAGCCTGTACCAGTACCACTGCCTGTTTCTGAGCCTGTGCCCGTTTCGATACCTGGGCCTGAGCCACCGTCATCATCTGGTGGTGGGTCATTGTTGCATGCTATAAAAGAAAAAGCTAAAACAAAAGTCATAACGACTATTAAAAACAGTTTAAAAAATCTTTTCATAACCTGTCTCCTTTTAATTTTTATACACTTTGATTATAAAATGAGGGGGTGGTGGTGTCAATACCAAATATTATATAATAGTTTATTGTATAATATCTTTTTGCAAATTAAAAAAGACGGAGTTTGTTACTCCGTCTTTTTTATTTGTTTTTAATTATTATTTCTTTTCAAAAGCGATTGACATTGTTACTGTCATACCTTCTACAGTTTCGCTCATTTCTGATTTGAGCTGACCGTCTTTCCAGATGAAGTGGTCAGTGTCTCCAGCAGGTATACCAATTTCTTCTGATGCATTGTCTGCCGTGAGTATCAATTCGTCATCGTCAAGTTCCCACGTGCCGGTCACAGTTATGATCATTGGTTCAGAGCCCATATATGATGGTATATACGCACTCATAACAAATGTCTCGTCTTCATTAATGTCAAGATCCATTGTCATGCCAGCCTCTACCATATCCATATGTACACCAATCATGTCAAAAGAGGCTTCTACAAGTTCCCATTCACCAACAACACTGCCACTGCATGCAGTGAGGGCAAACATTGCGCAAACAACCATTGCAAGTGCAAAAATACGTTTTAAAGTTTTCATAAAAAAATCTCCTTTTGTATACAACAAAATTTTACTATAAAAAAAGGTTGTTTTCAATATTCAAAACAAATTTTTTGTTGGGCACTTAACAAGTGCCCAACAGTTGGCTCTGAAAAAAGTATTGTAAAAGCACAATGCTTTTTTGGTGCTGACATATTGTCAGATAATAAAAAAATCTTGTTTCATGCCAGGTAGGGGCGGTCATTGACCGCCCGCATAACAACGCACTCATCATGGCGGGCGAGCAATGCTCGCCCCTACGATTTTGTATGTAATTGCGAGGGATATCCCTCAGGGGCCCGACCAAACGTAACTTGTTTAGACAAATATGTTTACAGACAATAAAAAGCCTACCTTGCACAGGGGAACATTTAAACGGATGTCATTTGTCCACAACTTTGCCGTTGGTTTTTAATCGGCTTTTTCATAAACAGCCACAGAAGAAAAAGCAATCACACCAATATCCATAGACTGCTCGAGCAAAAGTGTGTCGCCGTCAATTGTCAAAAAGGTTGTGTTGTTTCCCTCTACATTTTCAGCAACAAGTTTTATTTTGCCGTCTTTTTCGCTCCATCTGCCTGTTATTGTTTCTTCGATAGGTTCAAATTCTTCCTGACCAGGCATTGTCACGCCAGGCACCACACCAAGACCAAAATCCGGCATTTCGGGCACGTTTACATACTGCACAAAACTGCCGTCTTTGTTAAGGTCGATTTCTATCGTTATGCCAAGATCTTCAAAATCCATATCGATATCCATCTGTATGCCTTTCATTTCATAATATATGTTTGCAGTTGATGCAACCCATTTGCCCGCAGGGTCTGCTTTTGAACATGCCACAAACGAACAAAAGCACAAAACTGTCAAAGCCACAAAGGCAAAAATTTTGTATAGTTTTTTCATATGCAAAACCTCCTTGTCAAAAAAGATTGTTTACAAACAAATATTACTACAAAACACACGTTTTTTCAATAGGGGAGGGTGTTTTTTGTGCAATAAAAAAGACGGAGCAAAACTCCGTCCTTTTTATGAAAAATTTAATTATTCTTTTTCAAACACGATAGAAATTGTCATGCCTTCTTCTGTAGCAGATGTAATCAATTTGCCTTTTTCAAGTTTAAGAGCATCTGTACCGAGGAAGTCACCTGTGCCACCAGCACTCAAAGTGAGTTCGCCATCTTCAAATGTCCATTCACCAGTTGCAGTGTCACTGCCGCCACCAGCCATTTCTGGCATAGTTGCTGTCATTTCAAAAGTGCCGTCGTCTTTGATTTCAAGAGTCATGCTCATGCCCATTTCAATCATGTCCATTTCTGCACCTTGCATTGACATTTTAGCTTCTGTAAGTACCCAAGTACCTTCGATATCTGTGCCACCACATGCAGTAAATGCAAACAATGCGCAAACTACGAGAGCCAAAGCAATCAATCTTTTAAAAGTTTTCATTGTGAGATCTCCTTTGTAAAATTTTTGTCTAAAAAAAGTTTAGCACAAACAAAAATTTTGTCAATAGAAAAAATAAATTTTGTATCATTTTGCATTGCAAAACGTTTTGCTTGTTAACTTGCGCCACTGCAATTTGTCAGCACCATAAAAGTTTTGTAAAACATCTGTACTATATACAGAGCCTGCTTTGACGCGATTGACGTTGTAGCAATCGCTATTCCGTCGCTATGCTCCTTAGTGTGACTTTAACTCGAATTTGTCTTGTTGACATACAGGCACTTGCAAAGTTTTGTTAACAAGCGTTTTACTCGTGATTGTGTGCCTCTGCAAATTGTCAGCACTATAAAAGTTTTGTACATTAACTATACTCTATATTGAGCCTACTGTTGCGCACTTGTGAAGTGCGCTTACAAAAGTTTTACAAATTTTAAACTAAAAAGCAATATTGTTGGTATAATATAGTGGTACTAAGGTGGTGTAATATGGCAAAAATTTTGATTGCAGAAGACGACAGAGATCTCAACAGACTTGTCAGCATAACTTTGCGCAACAATGGTTTTGACGTAACAAGTTGTTTTGACGGGGCAGAGGCGTTGGAGCAGTTTGACAAAAACAAATATGACGCTTTGCTCACAGACGTCATGATGCCAAATATGGATGGTTTTGACCTTGCACAAAACGTGCGTGATATGGACAAAACCGTGCCGATTGTGTTTATGACGGCAAAAGACGACAAACAAAGCAAAATGCTTGGCTATGCACTTGAAATTGACGACTACGTAACAAAACCGTTTGACGTAGATTTGCTTGTGCTAAAACTAAAGGCAATTTTGCGTCGTGCCAAAATAAAAAACGACAAAGAACTTGTGGTTGGAAACTTTTGTATGAATGAGGAAGAACGTGTTGCAACAATTGACGGAGAGGAAATCAACCTTACTGTGCGCGAGTTTGACTTGCTGTTCAAACTGTTGTCTTATCCAAAAAAGACTTTTACACGCAGTGCTTTGATGGAAGAGTTTTGGGACTATGACTCGTCTGCAACCTCACGCACGGTGGACGTATATATGGCAAAACTTCGTGAAAAAACGGCAGATGCCACTTCTTTTGAAATTGTCACTGTGCACGGCCTTGGCTATAAAGCCGTGATAAAAAATAGATTATGAAACAAAAAAGAAAAATAAACAAACGCAAAGCATGGGCAGGGGTAGTCAGCTTTTTTCTGCTTGTTGCAATCATCATGCAAATTGCAATACTCACCTATGACTTTATCATACAAAAGACAGACAACGTGGCACTCATTGCCGTGCTCATTTTGGTGATGATTGTCATTTTGTCAACTGTCATCACCTTGATAGACTATATACGCAGAAAAATTATGATAGAGCGTCCTGTGCGCAAAATTTTGTCTGCAACGGGTCGCATTGCCAAAGGAGATTTTTCCGTTCGCCTTGTGCCAAATCATCCGTATGACAAATATGACGAATTTGACGTTATTATGGAAGATATAAACGTTCTTGCGCAGGAGCTTGGCAAAAACGAAGTGCTCAAAACAGACTTTGTGTCAAACGTGTCGCACGAACTCAAAACTCCGCTTGCAATCATACAAAACTATGCAAAAAGTTTGCAAAATGACGACCTTGATGACAACACAAGACAAAAATATGCACAGACGCTTGTGAGTGCGTCAAAAAGACTGTCTGACCTTGTTAGCAATATTCTCAAACTAAACAAGCTGGAAAACCAGGGTATAAAACCAACGAAAGAAAAAACAAACGTGACCGAACTGCTTGCACAGACTGTGTTGCAGTATGAAGAAATTTTAGAAAACAAAAAAATAAATCTCGACTGCGATTTTGACGATATTGTCATCGACACAATACCATCTTATCTGGAGATTGTGTTTAACAACCTTGTGTCAAACGCAACAAAATTCACTCCCGAGGGTGGGGATATTTTTGTATCGCTAAAACAAGTGGACAACAAAATTGTGTTTTGCACAAAAGACACAGGTTGTGGCATATCCAACGAAGTGGGCGCACGCATTTTTGAAAAGTTTTTTCAGGCGGACACCTCTCACTCTCAGCAGGGCAACGGACTTGGCCTTGCTTTGGTAAAAAAAGTTGTGGACATTTTGGGTGGCGAAATTTCGGTCAGCAGTCAGCTTGGCAAAGGCACGACCTTTGTGGTGACTTTTTTTAAATGAAAAACCGACTTTTTGACAGATTAAAAAGACCAGCAGGTTTTTTGCTGGTGACTATATATTTTTTTAGTGCAGTTTTTATAGCAGGGGCAATGGTGCTTGTGTTTGCAGATCAGACAAACCCCGTCATTGCGGTTTGCGCATATTTGTTTTATGCACTGGCGGCAACTTCGCTTGCATATACGACGTATACCATTGTGATATATGCACCCGGGCTTGGCAAAAGGGCAAGACAGTGGGCAAAAAAAGTGCCTGTGCTTGACAAACTTTTGCAAAACTACAACTTTCGCACTTTGTTTTTGGCAACGATTTCAACCTTGCTCACAATTTTTGTGGCGGTGGTGCATGCATGGCTTGGCGTGCAACAAAAGTCAATTTGGTATGGTGCACTGGCGGCGTATTATATATTGCTCATTTTGCTGAAGGCAACTGTGCTTTTGTCACAAAAACGCAACGACGTGTGCGTGGGCAAAGCACAAAAACAACAAAAAAGTTATCGCAACTGCGGTGTGTTTTTGCTTGTGCTAAACGTTGCTTTGTCTTCTGCCATAGCACAAATGATATTTGACGGCAGGGCATTTGTATATCCCGGCTGGACTGTCATTGCCTTTGCGCTTTATGCCTTTGTAAAAATCACTGTGGCAATTGTAAACGTGGTCAGGGCAACACGATATGACAACCCTGTGGTGCAGGCAATACGCAACGTAAACCTTGCCGATGCATTTGTTTCTGTTTTGGCATTGCAGACTGCACTGTTGTGGAGTTTTGGCGACGGCAACGTGGACGTGTCACTTTTCAACACACTCACAGGTTGCGCCGTAAGTTTTGGCACGGTGGCAATCGGCATAATCATGATTGTGCGATCAAAAAAAATACTGGAGAAAAAAGATGGACAAATTTGACTATACCTACAAAGCGGTAACAGACAGCGAACGCAAAGAGATAGAATATATAAAAAGACAATATCAGCCAGACCCACAGATGGATGGTCTTGCAAAACTGCGCAGACTGAACAACAAAGTCAACGGCAATGCAATGATGGCAGGTCTTGTGTCTGGTGTTGTTGGCCTTTTGATTTTTGGCGGTGGCATGGCAATGATACTTGAGTTTGCAATGATTGCACTTGGCATTGTTTTGTGCGTTGTGGGTGTGCCACCAATGGCAATTGCCTATCCTCTTTATAAAAAGGTGCTTGCCCGTGGCAAAGCAAAATATGGCGACGAAATAATATCTCTCACCGAACAACTGCTTGGCGATAAAAATGAAAACCATTGATAAAACATAAATTTTAAAGACGGAGTTCCCGTCTTTTTTTGTTTGTTAAAAATGAATTGCCCTGTCGTGCATGAATTGACAATGCCATAAATTGCAACTGATGTTGCATGATTTGCACTTGCGTGCATTGATGAACAAAATTATATAAGAAAAAAAGGCTCCTCCTGCAACATTGCGTATTGTTACTGCTTGCAGTCAATCGCAACCGGGGGAGCCTTTTTTATTTTAATTTTAATTATAAATACCATTGCACAGGAGTGTATTTTTATATGGATATTTTTAACAAAATCTTGTTTTAAGCCAGTAGGGGCGGTCATTGACCGCCCGCATAACAACGCACTCATTATGGCGGGCGAGCATTGCTCGCCCCTACGATTTTGTATTCAGTTGTATTGACACAGGCACTTGTCGTGCTTTTTGTCAAACCTCATCCGTCAGGCATACGCCTGCCACCTTCTCCTTGAACAAAAGGAGAAGGCTTTTTTCTGCTCGTGTTTGTCACCCCTGCGATAAATAAGCACCATAAAAGTTTTGTACATCAACTATACTCCATATTGAGCATACTTTTGCACACTTTGCAAGTGTGCTTACATTTTTTTTACAAATTGTTTGCAAAACAATTACCATACGTTGATTTTATCTTTACAAACAGGGCATATAATACCCACGTAATCAACCAACGGAGGGAAAAACAAAATGGAAAACAATTACGTACAAAAAATCAAAAATCAATATACGGCAAAACAAACTACAAAAATTGACCAACTCAAAAAACTTGACAAAAAAGTTAAAAAACCTGCAAGAGTGTTTGCATACGTGTTTGGCACAATTGGTGCTTTGGTGCTTGGCGGTGGCATGTGCCTTGCAATGAAGGTCATTGGCGACATGATGATTGCAGGCATTGGCATTGGTCTTGTGGGCATTGGCATGGTATCATGCAACTACAGCATGTATAAAGCAGTGCTCGACAGCAGAAAACACAAATATGCAAACGAAATTTTTGCACTCACTAACGAAATTGAAAATGGCAATATCTAAAAAAAGGGAAAAAGGAGAACAAAAAATGAGCGTAAAAGAATTTTTTAAAAATGCATTCAGCGATATGAAAGAAAGTGCAAAAGCACAACACGAGGTTGACAAAGCAAACTTTGCTGCAGTCAAGGCAGAAAGCAAAGCAAATTTTGAAGAAAACCGTGGCACAATCACAATGCAACGTGCCAAAGAACAGGCAAAACAAAGCTGGGACGATGCTCATATGACGCCTGCACAACGCACGGCAAAAATGCGTGAACAACAGCAGGAACAAATTGCACAGGCAAACGCACGCAAGGCAGAGGCAGAAGCACGCACTGCCGCTGCAAAAGCAGAAAGAGAACAAATCATTGCAGAAAAACAAGCAAAAAAACTTGCAAAACAAGCAGAAAAAGAACAAGAAAAATAACACACGAAAAACTCTATCATACCTCTTGATAGCAGTTACATACACACCTTATGCGTCAGGGCAATTTTTTGCTCTGGCGTTTGGGCGTTTGTGGAGAAACTTATGAAGAAAAAATATACCATCAACACAGGACGAGAAGTTGTCGAAAGAGAGATAAATTATATCCCGGTGAGATATATCATCGCAATGATCATAACGGTGCTTGAGCTTGTTGCAATGATTGGAATTGTGATTGCTCTCACGATATACGTGCCATATTTTTATATCGCGTTGTGGATAACAGAAATTGCCTGCGTGATAAAAATCGTGTCTTCAGACGACAACCCGGAGTATAAGTCGCCATGGTTGCTTGTTACAATCGTTTTGCCAATTGTGGGCTTTATGCTTTATTTTGTGTTTTATAAGCGCAAACTCAGCAAAAAGTTTGTCAAGCGTATGCAAAGGGTAAAAACAGAGTTTGTTGTCAAACAGGACAACACTGTTTTTGACAGCCTTGCGCAGCAGGACGTTGTGGCTTGCAATCAGGCAAAACTCATTTGCAAAGTGTCAGACTCGGTGCTTTTTAAAAACAACAAAACAACCTATTTTGCACTTGGCGAAGATATGCACAAAGCAATGCTAAAAGACATAGAGCAGGCACAAAAATTTGTTCTGCTGGAATATTTCATTATAGAGCAAGGCATTTTTTGGGACTCAATATTGCACCTTCTCAGGCAAAAAGCAAGCGAGGGTGTGGATATAAAAGTCATTTTTGACGATATCGGTTGCATGTCGACTCTGCCTGGTGAATATGCAAAAACGTTGCAGTCTTTTGGCATACAGGCAACCTTGTTTTCAAAACTCAAAGGCAACGTAGACGGCGAGTTTAACAACCGCAGTCACCGCAAAATTCTTGTTGTTGACGGCAAGGTTGGTTATACCGGCGGTGTAAACGTTGCAGACGAATATATCAACAAAAAACAAAGGTTTGGTCACTGGAAGGACATTGGTGTGCGTATGCAGGGCGAATGTGTAAACGGACTGACAAATCTGTTTTTGCAGGACTGGGGCATAAACGTCAAAAAACTGGATATTTTGGACACACAATGGTATACACGTGACGATGAGCATACAAAAGGATATATCATACCTTTTGGCGACGGACCATATCCGGTGTATAAATATCGTGTGGGCAAAAACGTGATACAAAGCATGGTGGCAGGTGCGACAAAATCCGTCGTCATCACAACACCATATCTCATCATAGACAACGATTTGTGTCAGTGTCTTGAAAACGCGTCTTTGCGTGGCATTGACGTAAAAATTGTCATACCTCACGTGCCGGACAAAAAACTTGTGTTCGAGCTTGGCAAAAGTTATGCATCAAGGCTTATGCAAAGCGGTGTGCAGATTTTTGAGTATACCCCTGGCTTTATACACGCAAAAACATATCTTGTGGATGACAAGGTGGCAATGGTTGGCACAATAAACCTGGACTATCGCAGTCTGGTGCACCATTTTGAAAACGGTGTGTGGATGTATGACTGCGATTGCATTGCAGATATCAAAAAAGATATGGATGCCGTGTTGCAACAAAGCGAACAAAAAACAACAAACGACTACAAACCAAATTTGCTCAAACGTTTTGTAATTGCCATTGCCCGCATCTTTGCCCCAATGTTTTAGCACAGGCACTTATAAAGTGTGCAAAAGCAGGCTTTGTATCTGGCTTGTTTGCAACATAAGGCTATTATAGTGCTGACAAATTGTAGTGGCACACAAATAAAAAAAGACACGAACAAATCGTGTCTTTTTGTTTTTTAAAGTTTTTGCGTTAAAGACTAAATGTCTTTTCTCCACAAACCGTGAAGGTTGCAATATTCATATGCTGCAATGGCTTGTTCGTCATCTGCCAAAACAAAGGTTGCAACAGGTGGTTGGTTTGGTTGCAAGTTTTTGATGAGGTTGCCTTGGTTTGTTTCCAAAACAATCCATTGAATATAGTGCACGTCAACCATTGGGTGTTCAACTTCGCCAACTTTTACTGTAACAACGTTGCCGTCGACAGAAACTGCAGGCACGTGTTTTTCTACTGCTGCATCAGTTGTGCCAGGGATGAGTTCGCTCATTTTTTCGCCACAGCAAGATACCGGCACGCCAGCATTGTTGAGATAAGTGATGATGTTTCCGCAATGTTTGCAAACGTAAAATTTCATAAAAATACCTCCTGTAATGGTTGCGCAAAAAAAGCACAACGCCAAATGTTTACATATATATTATATAACAAAAAAAACCAAAGTCAATACGTCTTTAACACAAAATCATTTATCTTTGTGATAGACGTATACAATAGTATTTATGTCTGAAGACGAAGATACAATCACAGTGTGAGAGAGTTGGTTTTTTGTTTTGTCATAGCGATAAACTTTTTTTTCGGCAAAAGATTGTTCTATATATACAACGGCATATTTTTCGTTTTTGTCAAAATGCCAGGTGCCCGTTTTTTGATTGCCGTTAAAAACTTCTGTACAGGTGCCGTCGGCAAAAAAAACAATGGTGTGGTCTGCATAATATGGATATGTTTTTTCTCTTGTCCAACTGCCGACAAAATCACTTTCTTTTGGGGTTTTCCATATGGCAAATCCAACAATTGCACCAAAAACAACTGCAACAAGGGCAACAATGCCAATTATTATAAAAAGTTTGCTTTGTGTGGATAGTTTTTGTCTGGTTGATTGCTTCATGATATATCTCCTGCTGTGATATTTTAGCATTGTTGATACAGCCAGTCAATACCTGTCTGTTGTGATTTTGGCTATTGACATTTGACTGATGTGATATATAATATAATTGTATAAAAAATCTAAACAAAATGAGGTTTGGGTATTATGAAAAAATTTTTGAAATCAGTTTTGACACTTGGTCTTGTGCTTGCAATAACGTTTGCTTTTGCAGGTTGCAAAATCGTGCAGGCAGATGGCAATTGGGTTTGCAACAAAATGAAAGCAACAGTCAGCTATACAAATGCAACAGTTGACCTTATGCAATGGGGTGGCGAAATTGAGTTGACTCTTGACGAAGACGGCTCTATGCAGGTTGCCGGCTATATCCCTGCTGTTACACCATATTCTGATGTGATGTATGTTTTTGCAGACAACGGCACGTGGAAGCTTGACGGCACAACAATCACACTCAATGGTGGCGAACAACGCAAACTTGAGTGGAACAACAACAAAATCATCTATACAGTCGAACAGATTTTGAACGACCCTGACGAAAACACAGAGGGTGACGAAGCAAAAATCACAATCGTTTGCGAACTTGTGCCTGTGGCAGAAGACTAGTTTTAAACAAAAACAAAAAGACGGAGTTTTTCTCCGTCTTTTTTATTTTGTCATATTTTAACGTATCTTGCAAAACCGGCAGGGTGGGTGGCTGTGCTGTGCCACGTTTTAAGGCTCATTTCAAACTTAAAGTCGCTGTCAAAAATTGTTGCAACAAAGTCGTCGTCAACCTGCTCGATTGACACAATGGTTACCCAATGCCATCTTTCAAGTTCTTTTATATCTCCGTTGCTTAGGTTCAAAAAGGCAACGGGCTGATCGTCGTCAAAAGCAGTTTTAAAAAACTGTATCATTTTGTCATACGAACTTTCTTCTTTTGGGTTGCACGTTATATATTCGCATTTGTATGGCAGTTTGTGTTCGTCAAAAAAGGCGTTGCTGCCATTTGCAAACTTTTCTACCTTGTTGAGGCCACGCAGACCGGGTGTCACGTGCTTCCACATGGCGCGCATTGCCAAAATGCAGTCTTGCTTGGTGACAAGGTTTGTGTTTGTGTCACGGCATGCAAGCAGGTTTGTTGCGCATGCAGGGCCACACCCTGCAAGCCTTTGCCAAAACAGGGGATACCAGTGTTGCAACACGCCATAAAAAACTTCGTCGTCAAAATTGAAAGTTATTTTGTCAAGTTGTTGTTGAGAGATGGTGTATTTCATATCATTATATTAACATATGGCACACAATTTTGCAAAAACAAAAATATGCCACAAGATATAGTATGCAAAAAAACAGCAGAGCGACAAAAAAATGACAATACAAAAAACAAAAACCGTATATTTGTTTAGATAAAAACAAAATTGCGTAAAAATGAGTTTGTGTTTTGGTATTGACAAAAATGGCAACGGGGGTGGTATAATATAAAGCAACAAATCATTGACAAAAAAGGAGGACAAACGTTATGAAAAAATCTTTAAAAGTCGTTGCACTTTTGGTGGCAATGCTTGCAATGTCTTTGTTTTTGACAGCATGTGGCTCAAGCTATGGCAAAATCGAATCTGCTCTTGAAGAAAACGGCTACAAAAAAGTAGAAACAAGCAGTCAGGGTCAAAACGTTGTAGAAGAAAGTGACGTTGCCGTAACAGCACACTTTTTTACAAAAGAAATCAATCTTGTTTTGGTTTTGGAGTTTAAAGCGACAGAAGATATGAAAGAATTTTATGCCGACAGCGAAACTATGCAAGGTCTTTTGAAAGATATTCAGGACGAAGGCAGTGCAGAAGAGTTTTATGAGGCATTGGAAGATGCCGGTCTTGCAAAGGGCAACTGTCTTGTGCTTTGTCTCAACCCACTTTATGCAAGTGCAGTTGCAGACATTGTAAAAAATGCCTGATTGGTTTTGACGGACAAAGTTTGCTTAAACAAAAATTTGCAAAAAACAAAAGCACGGATTTTTTCCGTGCTTTTTTTTGA
>JAFTHO010000152.1 GCA_017457385.1 Clostridia bacterium
ATGATGGCAAAACGTGGCATGAAAATTTCTTCAATACACTTCCACAGTTATCCGTTCACAAGTGATCAGGCAAGAGAAAAGGTGATGACTCTTGCAAAAGAACTCACAGACTATACAGGAAAAATGGACGTTTACGTTGTTCCTTTTACTGACATTCAAATAAAAATTCACGAAGAATGTCCAGAAGAGTTTATGATCACAATTATGCGTCGTTTTATGATGCGCATTTCTCAAAAAATCGCTCAAAAAATTGGTGCAGGTGCACTCATCACTGGTGAAAGCCTTGGTCAGGTTGCAAGTCAAACACTCGAAAGCATCAACACAACAAACAGTGTTGCAACAATGCCTGTGTTCAGACCACTCATTGGTTTTGACAAAATGGATATCATCGACATTTCTCACAAAATTGGCACGTACGAAACTTCTATTTTGCCATACGAAGATTGTTGCACAGTGTTCTTGCCAAAGCACCCGGTCACAAAACCAAAACTTCATATAATCGAAAGAGCAGAACAAAAACTCAACGTTGACGAACTCATCGAACAAGCAATTGAAAATATCGAACTCGTTCAACTTTAATAACAAAAGCCACTTGCAAGTGTGGCCTTTTTGTTATATATTAGTTTTGTAGATTAAAAAATGCGTATCAAAAAAGCGACACACAGTTTATGTAAAATAAAATTGTGTTAAATAAATAGCAGCAAAAGCAATAAATACCGCACCAAAAAGCCCAGGGTGTGCACCAATTGATGGCTTAGGTGGGCTGTAGTGATCTTTTAAAATAAGAAGTACAAATAAATAACACACTGATTGAAACGCAAAAACCGGCCATTTTTGACTGATAATTGCCAAAATTAGCCAAATTATAACAACTGGAAAAGTTAAAAAGAAAGTCGTGTACATTTTCTGTTTTAGTATTGTTAATTTATATTTTTCAGAAAATGATTTTTCTTTGCGAAAGTCATTTGTATAAGAATTTTTTGATTTATCTTTTTTTGACATTTTATTCCTCTTTTTATATTTTAATATATACTTATATCAACTGTCAATATACAAAAAAGCAGGTATCAAAGCCTGCTTTTTTATTTAGCCAATTTTCAATCTTTCAAAATCAATCAACAATTCGTCAAAAAAGTTTTTTTCTGTTGGTGGTGCAACTTTTTGCATTGGACAACACCTGTCAGAAATTTGCTTAGGCAAATTGTAGACAGAAAAATATTCTTCAACAACTTCATTTTGCGGTATTTTTCCGTTTGCTATTGCAATTTTACCCTGATTTAAAAGCACTTTATCCAGTTTTGTTTTGACAACAGAAGAGGGTTGAACAAAATCACGTGGCTTTTGTATTTTGTATATCTTGCTATAAAAATCTTTTGCCATATCAACAGGAGCACCAGATCCGGTCACACCAGATTGCAACAAATCGTCATAATCTGCAAACACCCAAAAAACAGTTGTGTCTGTTGACGTGTATGAGCAAAAAAGGGCATCACTGTTGTTTTTGCAACCTTTTTTTCCTACTGTGCCGGTTTTTCCTGCAAGATCAAAATCTGGTGACAAATTTCTTGCAGTGCCATATTTTGCAACGTCTTTTAACACCTGTGTAGTCAAAAAGGCAGTGTCTTCTCTGAAAGTTTTGTTTTTTATATGGTTGTTTTGATATAACACGTTTCCGTTTTTATCTTCAATTTTGCTCACAAACGAACATTTTTGCACAAAGCCATCGTTTGCCAAAGTGAGATAACTGTCTGCAAGTTGCATCAAAGTCAAGCCTTGTTCAAAAGAGCCAAGTGCCATATTGAGATTGACGTCAAAATCTTTTTGCCAACCCCAGATATCATGGAGATTGTCTTTAAGTTTTTGTTTATTCAAAGCATTTAACAATTTTACCGCAGGCACGTTTTTGCTTTTTGCAATTGCTTGTCTAACAGTTATCCACCCATCATATTTGTCACTGCTGTTTGACGGTCGATATCCGCCAAAATCTGTTTTTTCATCAAGCAAAAAAGTAGATGGAGTTATCAGATTTTGCTCAAAAGATGGGGCAAGACAAACAATTGGTTTTGCAGTTGACCCAATTTGTCGCTTTAGCGAATAAACATCCTGATTAGTGTTTGCAAAAAATGCCTCGACGCCACAAGTATCATTATCAACAGAAATTGCCATTTTTTGTGCATTTTTTTTGTTTTGTGTTTTTATATTTTGATTTTTCACACTGTCTGCAAGAGCTTTTTGTTTTTCTTCATCCAAAAAAGTGTGTATTTTCAAGTCAAGATGTTTCACCTGAGATGGTGTGATGCCAAAAATGTCTGCAACTTCGCAAATTGTCATATAGGCATAACTTTTGTTGTTGTCGTTTTTTATACCAATTTTTGCAACGTCAATTTGCTCGTTTGTTGCATTTTGATATTCTTGTTGCAAAATTTTGCCATTATCCAACATAACTTTAAGGGCAAGATTTCGTCTTTCAATGCATTTTGCCATATTTTTGTCTGGAGAATAAGCATTTGGAGCGCTTATCATACCGGCAAGAGTGGCAGACTGCGCAAGTGACAGTTGTTGAACGTCTTTGTCAAAATAATATCTGCTTGCCTGTGCAATGCCAAAACAGTTGTTTCCAAAATATATCGAATTTAAATAAACTTCTAATATCTTTTCTTTTGAAATTTCTTTTTCAAGTTGAAGGGCAAGTCTTATTTCTGCAAACTTTCTTGTCAACGTTTTTTCGTTTGAAAGATGTGTGTTTTTTATCAATTGCTGAGTGATAGTGGATGCGCCTTCTTTAAAACGCATACTTTTTATATTTTCAAAAAGAGCACCTGCAATGCGAAAAAAATCTATGCCATTGTGATCAAAAAAACGCTTGTCTTCAAGACATACAAAACTGTTTTTGACGTGGGCAGGGATTTTGTCAAAAGTGACGTATTCATCTGCAAAAGATTGCTTGTCAAGCATTTTTCCATCTGCAGAAAATATCTCGACTGCAACGTTGTCGTCATGCAGTTTTTCTACGTCAAGTTTTATGTTGAGTGATGGGACAAAAAAGTATAAAAACACTGCAAAACCAACAAAAAACAACGACAAAGATACCCACAAAACAAGTTTAAAGAGGTTTGATTTATATTTTTTCATTTCAAAATTAGTTTCTTCAATTTTGTTGCAAATATTTATAAAGCAGAATTTTTATTGATTGCAAAAATACTTGAAAAATGCTATTATTTTATATGATGGAAAAATATTACTTTATAATGACATATGGATGTCAAATGAACATCCACGAATCAGAAAAAATTGCAGGAATTTTAGAAAATCTGGGCTATAAAGCAACAGATTGTGTCGAAAATGCAGACGTGATTGCCTTTAATACTTGTTGCATCAGAGAAACAGCTGAGCAAAAGATTATGGGCCACATTGGTTCGCTCGAAAAACTCAAAAAGAACAAACCTCACGTCAAAATTGTTTTGTGCGGTTGCATGACTCAACAAGAAGGAAAAGGAGAAGAAATCAAATCAAAATATCCTTACGTTGACTATATCCTCGGCACACACAACATTGATCAGTTGCACGATTTGCTCGAAAAACAATCAAAATCTAAAATTTTGGTTGAGCAAACAGACGGTTATATCACAGAAAATATGCCTGTCACCCGTACAAGTATGCCAAATGCATGGGTAAATATCATTTATGGTTGCAACAACTTTTGCACTTATTGCATTGTTCCATACGTAAGAGGCAGAGAACGCAGCAGAAGTATGCAGTCAATAAAAGCAGAAGTAGAATCTCTTGTTGCAGAAGGATATAAAGAAATCACTTTGCTTGGTCAAAACGTAAACTCTTATGGCAACGACCTCAAAGACGGATCAAGCTTTGCAAAACTCCTCAACGAACTTGCTCAAATCCCAGGGGATTTCCGTTTGAGATTTATGACTTCTCATCCAAAAGATTTTACAGATGACGTGATAGAAGCCATTGCATCAAATGACAAAATCTGCAAACATATTCATTTGCCTGTTCAGGCTGGCTCAACAAATATGCTCAAAGCCATGAACAGAAAATACACACGAGAGAGTTATCTCGAGTTGGTTGACAAAATCAAAACAAAAATTCCATCCGTTGGCATCACCACAGATATAATGGTGGGCTTTAATGGAGAAACTGACGAAGATTTTGAAGAAACTTTGTCCTTGGTAGAAAAATGCAAGTTTTCTAGTGCATTTTGCTTTGTTTATTCAAAAAGAAAAGGTACCGTTGGATATAATATGACAAACATAGTACCTCAAGAAGTAAAAAAAGAACGTATAAAACGCCTTATTGCACTGCAAAACAAAATCACAAGACAAGGCAACTCTAAATATCTTGGCAACGTTTTTGAAATTTTGGTAGAAGACGTAAACAGCAAATTTGAAAATACCTACTGCGGAAGAACTGATTGTGGCAGACTTGTAAACTTTAAAAGTGACAAAAACATACTCAATCAGTTTGTAAAAGTAAAGGTCACAAAAGGCACTTCAGCAACTTTGTGGGGCGAAATTCAGGAGTAAATTATGGCATTATCACCAATGATGCGACAATATCTCATAACAAAAGAACAATATAAAGATTGCATTTTGCTTTACAGACTTGGCGATTTTTATGAAATGTTTTATGAAGATGCAATAAAAGCCAGCGAAGCACTCGATCTTGTTCTCACTGGCAAAAATTGTGGCGAGGCAGAAAGAGCACCAATGTGTGGCATTCCTTATCATGCAGCAGACAATTATATTGCAAAACTCGTGAGCCAAGGCTTTAAAGTTGCAATTTGTGAGCAACTCACAGATCCATCCGCATCAAAAGGTCTTGTAGAACGTGGAGTAGTGAGAGTCATCACACCGGGCACAGTTATCGAAAGTGAAATGCTTGATGACGACAAAAACAACTTTATCGCAAGCGTATACGTCACAAACAATGATTGTGCTATCACTTGGGCAGATATTTCTACCGGTGACATTTTTGCAACAAAGTTTGAAGGAGAAAAAAGCCTTTCAAACTTGTTTGAGCACCTTTTGTCTGTAAACGTAAAAGAAATCATTTGCAACAAACAGGCAGAAAAACTCAATGAAAGTGCATATATCAGACAAAACGTTTTGCCAAGACTTGTCAGATACGAAAGTTGCGATCTCAAATTTTCTGACTCTCAAAAACTCTGTTCTCAGCGTTTTTCTAAAGAATTTGTAAAAAACAGCGACTTTGCATCAAAATCTCTCATTTGTTCGCTTGCAAATCTTTTGACTTATATTGACGAAACTCAAAAAATTTCTCTCATACACCTCAAAGAGGTTGTATACGTAGATACTGCAAAATATATGATTTTGGATGCAAATGCAAAATCACACCTTGAAATTTTTGTTTCTTCTCACGACAAAAAGAAACGTGGCTCGTTGTTCTGGTTGCTCAATAAAACAAAAACGGCAATGGGCAGCAGACTTTTGAATCAATGGATGGAACAACCTTTGCAGGACGTTTGCGAAATTGAATATCGCCACAAAGCGGTAGAAGAGTTTATAAACAACTTTATTTTGCGCGAAAACGCAAGAGAAAGTCTGCAACAAGTTAAAGATATCGAAAGAATAACAACAAAAATTTCTTATGCAAGCATAACGCCAAAAGATTGCCTGGCTTTGCAACAATCTTTGTCAAAACTGCCTGCTATTTGCGACGTTTTGAGCAAAAGCAAAAACGAATATATTTTGTCTTTGTGTCAACAAATACCAGATCTTTCTGTTGCAGAAAATTTGTTGTTCAATGCAATTGACGAAAATGCACCTGCTTTGACAAGAGATGGTGGGTTTATCAAACAAGGCTTTAACGAACAACTTGACGAATGCAGAGATCTTTCTCAAAATGGCGTTCGTTTGATAAGTGAACTCGAGGCAAAGCAACGTGAAATCACTGGCATAAAAACACTCAAAATTGGTTTCAATCGTGTTTTTGGCTATTTTTATGAAGTTACAAATTCTTACAAAGATCAAGTACCAATTGATTTTGTAAGAAAACAAACAATATCAAACTCAGAGCGTTATATCAACGACGAACTCAAAGTGTTGGAAAACGATATTTTGTCTGCTCACGACAGAGGCCTCAAAATAGAAAAGGACTTGTATGCAGACATTATCAATACACTCAAAGAATATATTCGTCCTTTGCAACAAGTTGCGCATATTCTTGCACAAATTGACTGTCTGACTTCTTTTGCAGTCTGCTCAATTGAAAATGACTATTGCAAACCAACTATGGTCAAAAATGACAGACTTTATATCGAAGAAGGTCGTCATCCTGTTGTAGAAAACTTTACAAAAGACGAAAAATTTGTGCCAAACGACACATTGCTTGACAATGGCGAAAACCGCACGATGATCATCACCGGTCCAAACATGGCAGGCAAAAGCACCTTTATGCGACAAGTTGCTCTTATTGTGTTTATGGCACATATCGGTTGTTTTGTTCCTGCAAAACAAGCTCAAATCCCAATTGTAGACAAAATTTTTACTCGTGTTGGCGCAAACGATGACCTAACGTTTAAACAAAGTACCTTTATGGTAGAAATGTCAGAAGTTGCCACAATTTTGAACAACGCAACACAAAACAGTCTTATCGTGCTTGACGAGGTTGGCAGAGGAACGGCAACCTTTGACGGCTTGAGCATCGCATGGGCTGTTATGGAATATATTTCTACAAATATCAAAGCAAAAACACTTTTCGCGACACACTATCACGAACTTACAGAACTGGAAGGAAAGATAGAAGGCGTAAAAAACTATAAAATTTGTGTAAAAGAATTTAACAATTCAATCATCTTTTTGCGCAAAATTGCAAGAGGTGGCGCAAACAAAAGCTTTGGTATCGAAGTTGCCGCTCTTGCAGGCGTAAAAGAAGAAGTTATTGCTAATGCACGCAATATTTTGAGCAAACTCGAATCTGCTGATATAACTTTTGATATCAACAAGTTAGAAAATCCTGTTCAAAATGATGACAAAGCGGCAAAAAAGATAAAACGAATTTTAAAAGAACTTGATCTCAACAAATGCACTCCGTTAGAGGCTTTCAGCATTTTGGCAGATCTTGTAGAACAAGCAAAGGATTAATCTATGGCAAAAATCAACGTATTGGACAGTTCGGTATACAACAAAATTGCAGCAGGCGAAGTTGTTGAAAGACCGGCTTCTATCGTAAAAGAACTTGTAGAAAACTCCATTGATGCAGGTGCAAACAAAATAGAAATCGTCATAGAAGACGGTGGACTCAAAAGCATTTCTGTTTTGGACAATGGTTGTGGTATTGAAAAAGACTGTGTAGAAACAGCCTTTTTAAACCAT
>JAFTHO010000153.1 GCA_017457385.1 Clostridia bacterium
TCCACCTTTTGATTATAGACATTAAAATAAATTATATTGTCAAATTTAGACAAATCTGCATTTTTGTCAGGCGAAATCAAAACGGTGTTGCAATGTTGATTTGGCCAGAAAAAATCGAGATAAAAATCATCAAAATCAATCTTGTCTTTCACTTGTTCAAAGTCAAGCATACTGCCAAAAACGCAACAGCATTTGCCTTCTTTTGCAAAAGAATCAACCCTGCTCAAAGGCATAAAGTCAATTTTTTCACTTTTTTCGTCAAAATCAAGTTTGTCTATATAATTGCAAAGATACAATTCGTCAAAAGAAATTGAGTTGAGCAAATTTATATCAGACATCAATCCAACGTATTTGCGTGAAAACTCGTCATAATCCAACGTAAACAAACACTCAAAGTTGCAGTTTGTTTTGATTGCAGAAATCAAATGACTGCAATCCATAAAAGTTTTAAGTTCAAAACCATCCTGCGTCAAAATTTTGAGATAATTTTTATTTTTGCCAAACAAAGCACTGCTTTTTACAGAAAATCTGCCATAAAATACAATTTTGTTGTTTGATGCAATGGGCTCAAATCTTTTGATTGTTTTTGCAAAACTGTCTTCTGCATATTGCAAACAAAACTCTGCATCAAAATATCTTTGCACACTGTCAATATTTTGATCTTTAATTTTGTCAATAAACTGCTGATAAAATTGTTCAAAGCCATCTTTAAACAAGGTCACACCGACAGACATTTTGTGTCCACCAAAACGCAAAACGTATTGTTTCAAGTCTGATACAGTTGCATGCAGATTTATACCTTCTGGTGTACGCATAGAGCCAATAATGTTGTCACCTTCTGGCATAAATGCACCAACCGGCACTTTAAATTTTTCTACAAGTCTGCTTGCAATAAGTCCAAGTATACCGTGCTTCCAGTTTTCGCCATACACAAAAATAGCAGGCAAAGATGCAAGATTGTTTTGATTGATATATTCCAGTGCCTGTTGATAAGCCTCTTCTGTCAAGGCCTGTCTTTGTGTATTTGACTCAACAAGTGTTTTTACCTTGTTTTTTGCAATAACGTCACTTTGCGCAAGCAACAAATCCAATGCAACCATTGGCTCGTCAACTCTGCCTGCCGCATTGATTTTTGGACAGATTTTTATTGCCATACTGTTGCAATCCAACTTTGATGCATCAACCTTGTTAGCCTCAAGCAAGGCTCTCAAACCAAGATTGTTCACTCGTCTGCACGCAATTTTGACAATAGCCCTGTTTTCGCTTTCCATAGGCATAATATCTGCAATTGTACCAATGCTTGCCAAATCACAAAAACCTTTTGCAACTTCTTCGTCAGACAATGCCTGAACAAGTTTTAACGCAACGCCAGAACCAGACAAATCACGGAATGGATATCCCAATTTTGGATTTACACATACACAATCAGGCAATTTTTCTCCTGCTTCGTGGTGGTCTGTAACAAGCACATCCACGTGAAGGATTTTCTTCAAAAACTCAACTTCGTCAACGGCTGTTATGCCACAGTCAACTGTAACTACAAGATCATATTTTTCCTGTCTATACAAACGCATGAGAGTTTCTATCTTCAAGCCATATCCTTCGCTTCTTTTTGGCAAATACACAAAACTGTCAATACCAATTTCGTCAAAA
>JAFTHO010000154.1 GCA_017457385.1 Clostridia bacterium
AGAGTTTGCAAAATATGAGTTGTTTACACTTGCTTTTGCACCATATACGTAAACGCTTGAATAAAAGGTGTTTTCTACCCTTGCATAACTGAGGTTTGCCTGTGTTGTCATATCAAAAGTTGACTGTGAGTCAATCCAGTCGGGATTGTGAGTCAATTGATAACCCTGCATAACGTTTTGCATCCATACGTTGTCTGCGTTGATTGTCACACCTCTTGCAACAATGCCATGCAAAGAGCCACTTTGTTCGAGTATAAATTGTTTTGAAATGATTGCATCATCCGTTTCGTTTGAAAGGTCACAGTTGCCAAGAATGTGCAGATTTTTGAGGTTTACCGAAAACCCCGGTTTGTTTGATGCAAAAGCAAACAAACCTGCCTGCTGATTGTAAATCCAGTATCCGTCTTCGCCATTTGGTTTGCGGATATAAAGTTCGCATCCGTCACTGCCATCGTTTTTGCCTTGTTCTTGTTTAAGAAGTGGCAATTCTCTTGCATTGATATCAAAATAGTTGCCGTTTATTGTGAGTGTTTTTACACTGTCGTTTTCATCCACAAATCGTGAATATACGTTGGCTGTTTTTGTGTAGTTTTGTTTTGTAAAATCTGCCGCAGCAACGTGACGTGCATAGTCTGCACCCTGGTATTTTTGATCGTCGTTAAACTCTGCAACAATTTCGTTGTGAATTGTGATTTCAGACACGTCACAATTTTGCACTGCCTGTTTGAGGTCTTCGTTGTCAAAAACGTTGATGCCGTTTGTAAAGTTGATTGACATTGTAGTTTCAACAACCTGACCTGCATCTCGTGAAGGAACGTATTTTGGTTTGATTGAAACGGTATAGTTTTGACCGACCAGAGATTGGTCAAAAGAAAGCACGCCTTTGTCATTTTGATAAGTAGTTTCGCTCTCACTCAAAACAACGTTGTCCTTTTTGAAAACAATATCCAATGGAACGTATCTGTTTTCGATAATTTCGCCATCGCCGTCAAGCATAGTCACGTTAAAACTAAAATCGTTTGCTACGCCAATTGTATAAGAAAGGTCGTCAGAAATCTGATATCCTGCCCTGTCGTCTACGTTGTTGTTTGACACAGAAAAACCTGTTATTCTTGGACGGACGTATGCTTTGTATACCTTTTGAGTGTTGTCGTTTCGTGTGAGAGTCAGTTTACAAGGTCCACCTATTGATTTTGGAGTGACAACTTTGCCCGTGCCGTTGTTTGGGTTTGAAATTGTAACCACAGGGCTGTCCACAGTGACGTCCTGTGCGTTTGTGATCGTTTCGTTTATGCCCATATAAAACACAAGCACGTCGTCGTTGCCGTCTTTTGCAAGCGTGCTGTTTGTGCCTGCATAGCCAGTGGTGATGACGGCATTGTCTTCTACCGCAACAACGTCAACGGTAACAGATGCAGTCTGTGATTTTTTTGCATTGTTTGTTGCAAGTGCGGCATAAACTTCTACCTTGTGTTCGCCTGTAGTAAACATATCAAGAGATATGCTTTTTGCCGTGTATGCAAGTGCTGCACCATCGTCAACAGCCACAAAATAAGTTACGTCAAGGTCTTGTGTGACCTCTACGTCGCTCCACTCCACCACGTTGCCGTTTGACGTCAAAACAGGCGTGCTTATGGCAATCTGATCAAGTGGAATATCCACCCATTTTGCAAACACAACGAAAGATTGTGTATATTGGTTGATTTTGGTTTCGTCAAATTTTGTAGTGAGATTCTGATCGATATACCAGCCGTCAAAAACGTAACCTTGTTTTGTTGGATTTGCCGGCATTTGAAAATTTTCGTCAATTTGTATTTCTTGTATAGTTGAGCCACCGTTTGTTTCAAAACTGATTTTTATCGGTTCTGTTGTATTGCATGCAACGAACAACGTTGAAAGACTCAAACACAGCACAAGTGCCAGAATCAACTGCAAACCTTTTAGTTTTTTCATAAAATCTCTCCTTTTTTTGTATTTTTGTGGCAAAAAACCGTCAAAGTTCTACACCGCCGGAGCTGTCGTCATTTGTTGTTATTTTCATGATGATGACCCTTGTTGATGCAAGTCCACCGTCTTTTGCCTTTATCGTAACAATGCAATTTGTTCGTGATGCACTGTAAAAAGTGATTATTCCCTGGTCGGACACAACGACACTGCCGTCATCCACACCCGTGCTGAAATATACGTCTGGATTTGTTGCATTGTCGGGATAAACTCCCCACCTTAAAATTATCGTTGTCTCGCCGGGATCTATTGTTTCAAGCCAGATGATATTTTCGCCCGCCTTGTTTTTTTCGCATGGTATCAGTTTGCCGTTTTTGTCAAGATAGCCCTGCACCGTGATTTGTTTTGTCAAAACGTTTGTCTGAAAATTTGGCACTTGTCCAAAAATGCTCACCAGAATGACTGATACCACGCAAACTATTGCCGTGAGCATAATTACTGTTTTTTTGTTCATACCCACCTATCCTTCTATCTCTTTGAAATAAACCTTTAAATTAAACACAAACAAAACAAGCCTCAGCACAAAAAAGCCTGCGCTTATGCCGATAATTCGCATCCATGGGTTTTGAGAGCCGTCTATTATCATAAAAAATGCCGCAACGATTGTTATAAAAACTGCCATTGCCATGCCTGCAAGCACCGATCTCGATTTGTTTACGTTTTGTGCTCCTGCCTTTTTTTCGCTGTATTCGGCAAGTTGAGGGTTGCGCAAATCAAGCTGAAAAGACCACAAAATGTGTCCGCTGTTGACAAGCACAAGCACAACTGCGGTTTGCCATAGATAGTAGTTTGTAACGTTTGGCAACAAGCCAAGCATAACAACCGTGCCAACGATAAAAATTGTGGATATGACAAAATTTATCATCATTTTTGCCCATGCCACCTTTTTTGTGTCGCCTGGCGACGTTTTGAGCAAACCAAACTCACTGCCTTCACTGCTGATTGCCGATGCAGTTTGTGTGTTGCTTGCCGTGAGCAAAAGCAAAGATACAAACAAATTGAAGCAAGCAATCATTTTTATGCCGTTTACTGACGGTGCCATTGCCCAGTAAAAACCGTTGAGCATATACAATACAATTGGCATTGCAATCACAAGGATATAGTCCTGCAAAAACTGATTTATACTGCGTGAAATTATCGTGATTTCTTTTTTGAGCAAAGTTGCAAAAACACCCCTTTGCTTTGTTTTTTTGTATCTGTGTTTTTTTGTAACTGCATGTTCTCCGCCAAAACTTGCCATTTTGAAATATATCGGCATGCTCGTGAGCACAACAAGCAAGGCAAGACCAACCACCACACCTGATATAATCAAATAGTTTTTGACAAGATTTATATTGAAAGCAGCCTGTGCAAAATTGTTGTATACAAGTGCAAACTCGTTTGTTTTTTGCATAAACAGCACTGCTTTTGTGATAAAGGCGTTGTATACCTCGATGAGCCTGATTGGTCTGTCAAGTTTGCTCAAAAGCTGGTGTGCAAGCAAAAACAAAAGCGCAACTGTTGCAACTGCAAAAACAATGCCAACCCACGAAACCCGTTTGAGCAACTGTTTTGCACCCATCACAAAAACAGAAAGCAACGCACCCACAAGCACTGGTATGACTGACAAAACAAAAGTCAAAACAACTGCATTTGGATAATAGAGCAATCCTTTGCCGTTGATAAGGCCAAAAGCCACAAACATTGGCAACACAAAATAAGCATTTTTTATCAGTTCGCCAACGTAACAGACCATAAGTTTGCTGACAAAAACTTCGTGATGTCTTGCAGGAAAACTCATGAGTATCTGGTTGTCTTTGCCATAATACAGCGACTCTACCAAATCAAAAGTGCATGCCAGAACTGATATAACCTGACTGAAAAACAACAAAAACAAAAACGTCGTTCGGTTGACAGGCAAAAAGATGACACCCTTTATAACAGACAAAAGCAGATATATAACTGCAACCACGGCAAACACACCAAGAACTTTAAAAAACAAACTCAATGCATATTGTTTTTTGCTTTTAATTCGTCTTTTTTTAAATTTGTTGCCAAGTTGCATAAGAGTGAGAGTTTTTATTCTGTTAAACATAGTCAACCCTCTTTTGCAAAGTTAAACTTTTTTGTGGCTTTGTCTGCAAAACTGAGATAAAGTTGCTCGACAGACTGACCTTGTTTTTTGAGTTGGTCAAGGTCGTATACACCTTTGAGCTGACCACCGTTTATTATTGCAATGCGGTCGCATATTTTTTCGACAACCTCTATCACGTGAGAAGAAAAAAACACAATGTTGCCCTCTTTTGCATGTTGCTTCATACACTCTTTTATCTGCCATGCGCTGGTTGGATCAAGACCTGTCAGAGGCTCGTCCAGTATCCACACTTTCGGGTTGTGAATCAAAGAAGAAATAACCACGATTTTTTGCTTCATGCCGTGAGAATAACTTTTTATTTCGTTGTCGATAAAATCCTGCAAACCAAACATCTCTACGTATTTTTGCATACGTTGCTGTCTGTCTGTTTTTGAAACAAGATAAAGATCTGCAACGTAATTGATATATTCGCGTCCTGTAAGTTTTTCGTACACAGCGTGGTTGTCGCTGACGTAGCCGACGTTGAGTTTTGCCTGCAAAGGTTGTTTTTCTACGTCAAAGCCACAAATTTCCATTTTGCCCTGTGTTATTGACTGAATGCCAACAAGTGATTTTATTGTGGTAGATTTGCCTGCGCCATTGTGACCGATAAAGCCAAAAACCTCGCCTGCGTTTACCTGCAGATTAAAATCTTTTACTGCATAGCGGTCACTGCCACCGTATTTTTTAGAAAAGTTTGTAATTTTTATCATATTTGCTCCTTGTGGGCTGAGTGGTTGTGTGATATCTCTTCCATTCATTTCTTTTTTGAGGTTGAGCATATCCATCTTTTGCATTTTTGCTTTGCGATAAAGCAATCCCCAGTCGTCAAACACCTTGTAAAGACTTGCATAAACAAGCCACTCTGCAAAGGTAAACAACACAAAACCAATATACAAAGCCAGCCAGTATACCGGATATATCGTCCATACCAGACCTGCAAAATCAAAGGTATAGATATAGTTGTATTTGAGCGGAAATGCAAATGCAAAAAACTCAAGCACGTGGTCGCCACGCATAAAAAAGTAGTCTACACCGGGATCGAAATTTGCAAACCACGTATTGACAACTGCGGCAAACACGTAGTATGCAGAAAACACTATCACGGCGTTTTTCATCATTTTGAGGTTTGGTCGTGGGAATATTTTTAATGCCACGCCAAGTATTGGCAAAAACACTGCATACATGTGGTTGTACCAAAACTGCAAAGTGCCAGGCTCAAAAAAGGTTGACGTGACGTCTGGTATAAGCACTGCAATGAGCGCCCCTATCACGTTGATAAAATAGTTGAAGTAAAAAAACTTTTTGCTTTTGAAAACAAAGCTGATGAGCATGAGTATGATTGCCGTGTGACACAAATGCAAAGGCACGTTTGACACAGTAAAATCACTGCCATAAAGCGAAAAGAAAGTGACAAAGGCACATATTGACAAAAAGGTCAGCACAAAGTCACGCAAGGCATACTCTTTGTTTTTGGTTGCAAAATATATTGCCACAGGCACGCCGAAAGTTGCATAAATGACAATGCGATGAAAAAACTCAAAGTCGTTTGCAACAAGGTCTGGCAAACCAAACAAAGTCTGCATGCTTTCGGGTGGCAAAACTGCAAAACACATGGCAACAATGCTCAGCAACATAACGACAATCTGTTTGCCAAAACCTGCAAAGTTTTTGTCGCATATTTTGTCATAAAGATGCATGCCACCAATGAGCAAAACCAAAATGCACTCGAGTGCAAACTGAATTGTACGCCAGTTTAGAGTTGATGCCGTTTGTACCCCTACAAACGAAAGGATATGCCAGTTAAAGACAAACACGTTTGCAACGTAAGTTGCAGTGACAAAAAATGCCGTGAGATTTTTTAAAAACTGCAGTTTGTACCACGGTGCCATCATTGCAAGTATCACAGCCACGTTTGTAAAAATGCGAAGTATTGTGATGAGTGCCAGTCCTGCAGGAGAAAACCCTGCAAGTGCATCTGTTGGCACAAGTGATATGCACTCTCTTATCACGTCCACACTAAACAGTCTGAAGGCATAGATAACCACAAGACCGACTGACAAAATTTTTAGTTTAAAGTTTTTTAGTTTGCTGACCGTTTGTTTTGACTCTCCTCGTTTTTTTGGTCTGACGTCAAAAAACCATATCATCAAAAACAACAGCACTGCCACAATGGCAAAAATAATTAACGTTGACATAAAACATCCTTTTTTTTGTGAAATAAAAAAGCCAATTCTCCTTTTGCAAACAGAAAATTGACTTTAAAAAAACAGACAAATCGTGCATTTTTGCATAGCCTTTATGGACAAAAATATACAATATCCTTGTCACATACAATTTTGCCCAAAAAGAGCATAAAAATACCGACAAGATTAGTATCCACTTTTGTTTTAAAACTATACAATATGCCTGTGGCAACTGTATAAAAACATATTATACCCCTGTCGGTTGCAAAATTTGTCTATATTAAGTTTTTAATTGAGCATTTTGGCGCAAATGCAGGCGTGACGCATAACGTAAAATGTTGATGCGTCTGTTTTGTTTTGTTTTTTGTTGTCTTTTGTTTCAATCTCACACATTTCTGGGCGTGCAAAAACAAGAGCACGTTTGTACTCGTTGAAAAGAAGTGCAAACATTGCCACTGTTGAAAGGGCAAACATCTGCAAAGAAATGAGTGATGACGTTGACAAGCCAAATGCATGCACAATATCACGGGCTGCCGCATAAAGTTTGTCTACGTTGTATTGACTGAGTTGTTGAGACAACACAGAGAGTTGTTTCATTTCTGCCAATACGTTTACAGACAACACCAAAGCAGCGACAAGTGATCTGCCGCTTTTTTGCCACATTGTTTTATGCTTGTCTGTCATGTATACCAGCAAAAACAATGTTATTGCCAGCACAAAAATACGCATTGACATGCTTAAACGTACTCCCCTTTGATTTAACGAAAAGGATTATAACACAAGAATTTTTTTTGTTCAACAGTTTTTTTAAAAATAATTTGTATGTGTCAATAAAAAAAACCTTTGATGATACAAAGGCTTTTTTTTGTATTATTTACGCAAAATGTCGTATTTGCTGAGTTTGTATGGACATTTGATTTTGAGTTTTTGTTGCACGTTTTTAGCGTCCTCTACAACGTTGCCGTCAAGGTCTGTCATCTCCTCAATCACAAACTCTTTGCCAAAATTGTCGTCGGCAGACAAAATCTGCAACGTGTCGCCAATTTTAAAGCGATTGCGTTGTTCGACAGTGATATACTCTCCGTCACAGTCAAGCACAGATGCAATAAACACACCGATCTGTTTTGGTTTTGACGTTTCATAACACTGTCTGTCGTAGTCGCCAAAATAAAAACCAGTTGTATATTGTCTGTGGCTTGTAAGCTCGAGTTCTTTTAGCAAAACAGGGTCTGGTTTGTAATTGTCTTTATCTGCATAAAAGGCGTCTATTGCTCTGCGGTATGCGTTGACCACAGTTGCAACGTAAAACGGAGACTTCATACGTCCTTCTATCTTGAGGCTGTCTATGCCTGCATCTATGAGTTTGTCGATATGTTCGAGCAAATTCATATCCTTTGAGTTGAGAAAATAAGTGCCACGGCTGTCTTCGCCAACAGTAAGCACTTCGTTTGGACGGTTTACTTCGTTTATCTGATATTCCCATCTGCAAGCCTGAACACACTCGCCTCTGTTTCCGTCACGGTTTGTGAGATAGTTTGAAAGCAAGCATCTGCCACTCATAGAAATGCACATTGCACCGTGAACAAATGCCTCGATATCAACTGTGCCCTGTGTTTCGGTTGCAATTTCTCTTATCTCCTCAAGACTGAGTTCGCGTGCAAGCACAACCCTTTCTGCACCAAGTTTTGACCAGAATTTTACTGTGTTTACGTTTGTGCTGTTTGCCTGTGTAGAAATGTGCACCGGCAAATCAGGCTCTACCTCTCTCACGAGAGAAAAGATGCCAGGGTCGCTGACCAGAACTGCATCTGCCTTTGCTTTTTTGAGTGCAGAGATATATTCCGGCAATCTTTTGAGATCGTCGTTTTTGCCATAAATATTGACTGTTATATACACTTTTTTGCCAAGATTGTGTGCATAATCGGCACAAAAAGCAATTTCGTCAAGAGTAAAGTTGCCCGAAAAAGCACGCAAACCAAACTCTTTGCCCGCCATATAAACTGCATCTGCACCAAAGTGCATTGCTGTAAAAAACTTTTCCATATTGCCTGCAGGTGCAAGCAATTCTACTTTTCTTCCGTTCATTTTTTCACCGATAATGCGACACCGTCGCCAATTTCAAGAATGACAGACTCAAAGTCGTCGTCTGCCATGAGTTTGTCTAAAAACATGTTGAGATGCGTTGCAATGCCAAATGCTCTGTGTTTGCGTGTGAGCCTTGGCAAACCCTCGACAAAACCGTGGAACAAAACGTTGTCACTCATGAGTATGCCGTCTTTTTTGAGCATACTTTTGAGATATGGCAAAAAGTCTACGTATTGTCTTTTTGGCCCGTCAAGGAAAATAAAGTCGTATTCTCCCGTCATTTTGTGCACAATTTCGCGGGCATCCCCTTTAAAGATTGTCACTCTGTCCTGTACGCCGTTGTTTGCAAAGTTTTGACCTGCAAGTTCAATCATTTGTTCGTCCATTTCTATGGTATACAGACGGCTTTGTGGCGAGCACAACAACATGAGTGAGCCAGAGTATCCTATTGCAGTGCCGATTTCTAAAATTTTTGCAGGCTTTTTGATGCGTATCATTGTTTTGAGCAACTGTTCGCTGTCGGCAAGCATAATTGGCACACCGTGTTGTTCGGCAAACTGTCTCATCTGCACAAAATTTTCGTCACTTGGTTTTAAATCGTATAGTCTTTTAAAAAAATCTTTCATTTGTCAGTTTTCGTAAATAATCGGCAAAACCATAGGTCTGCGTTTGATGCTTTTGCCAAGGTAACCCCTGACTGCCTTTACTATGGATACTTTTGCCTGGTTGAGCGAAAAGCTCTTGAAGTCTATGTTTTTGAGTGCACTTGTAACAACTGCCCTCAGTTCTTCTATCAGTTCAAAACTTGTGTCGTTGCCCGTATAGATAAAGCCACGGCTGATAATTTCTGGTCCGTGAGTTATCGTGCCGGTTGATCTGTCAAGGCCAAGCACAATGAGCAAAATGCCTTCTTCTGACAGTTCAAGTCTGTCACGAAGCACAATGTTGCCAACGTCGCCAACACCAAGACCGTCCACAAGCACACCACCGCTTTTTACGTCTGTACCCTTGCTTATTTTGGTTGAAGTGACGTTAATCACGTTGCCAATCTCTGGGATAACGATATTGTCATAGTCCATGCCAAGCAATTTTGCAAGGTCGGCATGTTGTCTCAAATGACGATATTCGCCGTGCACAGGGATGAAAAACTTTGGTTTGAGCAAAGTGTGTATAAGTTTTAGTTCTTCACGACAAGCGTGGCCAGAAACGTGAATTGCGGCAAGTTTGTCATAAATAACCTGTGCACCAAGACGATAAAGGTTGTTGATAACGGCATATACGTCTTTTTCGTTGCCAGGTATTGGCGAGCCGGAAATGATGATTGTGTCGTTTCCGCCAATTTTGACCTTGTTAAAACCACCCGTTGACATTCGTGTGAGCGCACTCATAGGTTCGCCCTGAGTGCCTGTTGACAAAATGAGCAGATTGCTGTCTGCAATTTCGCCAATCTGGTCGATGTCTACAATGAGTTTTTCGTTATAATTGATGACGCCAACTTTTTTTGCAATTTCGATATTGTTGAGCATACTTCTGCCACTTATTGCAACTTTTCGTCTGTATTTTTGTGCAATATCAAGTATCTGCTGAAGTCTGTCTACGTTTGAGGCAAATGTTGCAAGAATGATTCTTCTTGTCTGTGCCTCCTGAAAAATGCGGTCGAGTGATGCCGCAACGACAGATTCACTCATTGTATAACCTTCTCTTTCTACGTTGGTAGACTCGCTCAAAAGGAGCAAAACTCCTCTTTTGCCAATTTCGGCAATGCGGTTGAGGTCCATAATTTCTCCACCAAGTGGAGTGTAGTCTATTTTGAAGTCGCCCGTTGCAAAAACCACACCTATTGGCGTTGTTATTGATACGGCAACACTGCCTGCAACAGAGTGACTGACGTGCACGAATTCGCACACAAAATTGCCAAGTTTTACTACCGATTTGTTTGATATTGGTATAAGCTCGGCATCTTTTACGTTGCGTTCGATCAGTTTGTGCTCTACCATACCCAAAGTGAGTCTTGTGCCGTATACAGGAATGTTAAACTCCTGCAACAAATATGGCACTGCACCTATATGATCTTCGTGACCGTGCGTGAGTATGAGAGCCTTTATTTTTTCTTTGTTTTGTCTCAGGTAAGTAAAGTCTGGTATGACAAGATCAACACCAGGCATATCGGCAGTTGGAAAAGCCAGACCTGCGTCTATAATGACGATTTCGTCACCATATTCAAATGCAGTCATATTTTTGCCAATTTCGCCAACACCACCCAAAAAAACCACCTTGAGGCTTTTTATTTTTTTCATATATCTCCTTTTGTTTTTGTCCGTCTTTGCATCCGACTTATCCGCAGAGCGCTTTTTGAAAGACGATATATACATTGGCACGCAATAATGCCAAACAATCTCCATTTTATCTATTTAAGTATAACCCAAAGTATCAAAAAAAACAACTTTTTGTGTCATTGAAATTTAGCACCCTTTTAGTAGCATATTTTGTCGTTTTTGTATAAAAAAATTGTGATTTTGACCATTTTTTTTTAATATGCATATTGATTTTTGACCGCTTGTATTGTAAAATGAAAAAAAGTCCGAATGGGACTTAAAATACGAGGTGATTATATGAGTAGAGTTTACAATTTCTCAGCTGGTCCATCTATGTTGCCAGAAGAAGTATTGAAACAAGCACAAGCAGAATTTTTGGATTATAACGGTTCTGGTATGAGCGTTTGCGAAATGAGCCACCGTTCTAAAGTGTATACTGAAATCAATGACGAAGCAGAAGCACTTTTGCGTGAACTCATGGGCATTTCTGACGACTATCACGTTATGTTCGTTCAAGGTGGTGCATCAACTCAGTTTGAAGCTGTTCCACTCAACCTGCTCGGCAAAAACAACAAAGCAGACTACTGTGTAACTGGTAACTTTGCAAACAAAGCAAGCAAAGAAGCTCAAAAATATGCTGACGTGCATATCGCTTCTTCAAGCAAAGATGCCAACTATACTTTCATCCCAAAAGATATTAACGTAAGAGAAGACGCTGCATACGTTCACATCACAAACAACAACACTATTTTCGGTACAGAATATCACTTTGTTCCTGATACAAAAGGTGTTCCACTTGTAAGTGATATGTCTTCTGACATTTTGTCAAGACCAGTTAACGTAAACGACTATTCTGTTATTTATGCCGGTGCTCAAAAGAACATCGCCCCTGCTGGTGTAACTATCGTTATTGCTAAAAAAGAATTGGTTGACAACGACAATACATTGCCATATTGCCCAACAATGCTCAAATGGAGCACTCAAGCTAAAGAACACAGCTTGTACAACACTCCACCATGCTTCTCAACTTATATGGCTATGCTCGTTTTCCGTCACATCAAAAAACTTGGTGGCGTAGAAGCTATGGCAAAATATAATGCAGAAAAAGCTGCTATCCTTTATGACTTCCTTGACAGCCAAGACTGGTATAAAGCACCTGTTGCTAAAGAAGACCGTTCTTTCATGAACGTTCCTTTCGTTTCTCCAAGCGAAGAACTCAACGCAAAATTTGTTAAAGAAGCTGCTGCAAACGGTTTGGTAACTCTCAAAGGTCACCGTCTCGTTGGTGGTATGAGAGCAAGTATCTACAACGCAATGCCAATCGAAGGCGTTAAAAAGCTTGTAGAATTTATGAAAAAATTTGCTGCTGAAAACAAATAAGGTCTTTTTAAATTTAAAGTATAGGTGAAATTATGAAAGAAGTTTTGAGATTGAACCCTATCAGTCCATTGATTGATAAAGTTTTTGGCGACAAATA
>JAFTHO010000155.1 GCA_017457385.1 Clostridia bacterium
ATTTGCACTTGGTGCATCTTTGGCAGTATTTCGCAATATACATCTTGAGGGACTTATACATTTTGCATTTATCCTGATTTATCCTAGCCTTACGTTGTCTGCGTTGTTTTTTATCAACAACTCACTTTTGGCAAGTCTTGGTCTTGCGTTTGTATTTTGCGTTTCTATGTTTACAGACGTGTTTGCGCTTGTGTTTGGCCTGTTGTTTGGCAAACACAAACTTGCACCTGCAATCAGCCCTAAAAAAACTATAGAAGGTGCTGTCGGTGGCATTTTCGGCGGTATTCTTGGTGCAGTAGTAGTATTTTTGATTTTTGAAGTCTTTGGTTTGCTTGAAATGGGCTTTTTGACTTGGGGTTTGAGAAAGAGTTATACTTTGCTTTCTTACTCACTCATTGCGGTTTTTGGCTCTTGCCTCACACAAATGGGCGACCTTATTGCAAGCCTTATCAAACGCAGTCTTGGTGTAAAAGACTTTAGCAAAATGCTTGGAAACCACGGTGGCATGCTTGACAGATTTGACGGAATTATGCTCAACGCTTGTTTCGTTTCGTTTATTTTTACGTTTATCGTATGATCAAAAAAATTGCTTTGCTCGGTAGCACGGGTTCTATCGGCACACAAACTTTACAAGTGATTAAAGACAACAAGAATTTGTACAAAGTGCAAAGTCTTGTTGCTTTTTCTAATGTCAAAATTTTGCAACAACAGGCAAAAGAGTTTGACGCAGACTATTTTGCTACAATAACAAACAACGGCATAGAGTGTCTTGAAAGGGCAGTTGACGGTGCGGACGTTGTTGTGGTTGCAACAAGGGGTATGGTGGCACTCAGGGCTGTTTTAAAGGCTATCAGTCAAAACAAAACAGTGGCACTCGCCAACAAAGAGACTCTTGTTTGCGGTGGCGAGATTGTCAGGCAATATCTAAAAAAATATGGTGGAAAAATTTATACCGTAGACAGAGAACACAGTGCAATCTGGCAATGCCTTGAGGGCAACAAACACAACCAGATAAAAAGACTTGTGCTAACTGCAAGTGGCGGTGCGTTTAGGGATTTTAGTTATGAACAACTAAAACAGGCAAAAGCGCAGGATGCACTCAAACATCCAACCTGGGATATGGGGTCTAAAATAACTATCGACTCAGCCACTATGATGAACAAAGGTCTTGAGGTTATCGAGGCGAGTTATCTTTTTGATATTCCGCAGGAACAAATTGACGTTGTTGTTCATCCGCAAAGCATTGTGCACTCGATGGTTGAGTTTGTGGATGGCAGTATTTTGGCGCAAATGTCCAATCCCGATATGAAGTTGCCTATACAATATGCATTGAGTTATCCGGACAGGATAAAAAGCAGTGTGAGTCAGCTTGATCTTATTGGCAAAAAACTGGAATTTTATGCAGTGGATGAAAATAAGTTTAGGTGTATCTCTCTTTGCAGAAAAGCATTTTCAAAAGGTGGTTTGTATCCTGCTGTTCTCAATGCGGCAAACGACGTTTGTGTGCAGGAATATCTCAATGGCAAAATCGGCTTTTTTGACGTTGCCGATATAGTTGAAAAAATTGTGGATAACTATTTGATTGAGGACGAACTTTCTGTTGACGGCTTGTTTGCAGTTGACAAAAAAGTTAAAGAATATACGACAAAATTTATTTATGGAGAATTGAATATTGTTTGAAAATATTTTTTATATATTGATTGCCTTTGTGATTTTGATGTTTATGATAACTGTTCACGAGGCAGGACACTACGTTGCAGGCAGATTGCTTGGTTTTAAAATAAACGAGTTTGCCGTTGGTATGGGACCAAAATTGCTGTCAAAAACGTTAAAAAGTGGTCAGGTGTTTTCTCTCAGGGCAATACCTTTGGGTGGATTTTGTGCTTTTGAGGGGGAGGACGAAGATAATCCTTCGCCAGATGCATTCAACAACCAAAAACCATGGAAGCGTCTTATCGTTTTGTTTTCCGGTGCATTTATGAACTTTGTTTCTGCATTGGTCATTGTTGTAATTGCATTTTCTTGCTTTGGTGATGCATTGCCACAAATTGTAGAAACTTATCCAAAAACAGGTGTTGTTCAAACGCAGGAAAACACTTTGCAGGCAGGGGACACTCTGCTCGAAATAAATGGCAAAAAAATATTGCTTGCAGTTGACGTTTCTTCTATGATTCAGGGTGCAGGCGACGTTGCCGACGTTTTGGTTTTGCGTGATGGCGAGCATGTTTTGCTCAAAGGTGTTCAAAAATCAAATTATACAATCATTGATGAAAACGGTGACACACAAACTTATTTTGGATGGGGTGTTGCAATTTCATATGGTGGTTCGCAACGCACGACGTTTACTTTTGGCGAGGCATTGTCACGAAGTTTGCCTTATTGCATGCGCACTGCATCTTACGTTTTGGAGACTCTTGGTGGGTTGATAACGGGCATAATTGGTCTTGATCAGATTGGTGGACCTATCACAACAATTGACATTGCAAGTCAGGTTGCAAGACAGGGGTTGCCAAACATCCTCATGCTGATAACTCTCATTTCAGTAAACCTTGCGGTGTTCAATTTGTTGCCTGTGCCATCTCTTGACGGTTGCAGAATGATTTTTGTGCTTATCGAGTGGATAAGAGGCAAACCGGTCAGCAGAACAGTAGAAGGATATATCCATTTTGTGGGTATTTTGCTGTTGTTTGGCTTTGTAATACTTGTAGACCTGTTAAAACTGTTTGGATAGATTATGACAAAACAAATAAAAATTGGCAACGTTTATATTGGTGCCGGCAACAAAATTGCAGTACAGTCAATGACAAACACTGCAACAAACAACGTCGCAGAAACTGTAAAGCAGATAAAAATGCTTGAAGAAGTTGGCTGTGACGTAATTCGTGTTGCCGTTGCAAACCAAAATGATGCACTTGCCATAAAAGAAATAAAAAAACAAATAAATATCCCGCTTGTTGCGGACATTCATTTTGACTACAAACTTGCAATATTGTCTGTGCAGAGTGGTGCGGACAAAATCCGCATCAATCCCGGCAATATAGACTCAGACGAACATCTGGCTGAAGTCATTGAGTGTGCAAAAAAATATGGTGTAGCGATAAGAATTGGCGTAAACGGTGGATCTCTCAATAAACAGTCTTCTGAGCAATATGGCAACAGTGCCATGGCGCTTGCGGACAGTGCGTTGAGATATATTGACTTTTTTGAAAAACAAGGCTTTTTTGACATTGTTTTGTCGGTAAAGTCAAGTTCTGTTCAAAAAACAATAGAAGCCTGCAGAATAATTGCATCAAAAACTGACTATCCGCAACATATTGGCGTGACAGAAAGTGGCTGTGGCGAACTTGCAAAAGCAAAATCTGCCATAGGCATTGGCAGTCTGCTTGTTGACGGAATTGGCGATACAATAAGGGTTTCTTTGACGGATGACCCTGTTAATGAAGTGATTTTTGCCAAAGAAATTTTAAAGGCAGTTGGCAAAGACAAAGATTTTTGTGAAGTGATTTCCTGTCCGTCATGCGGACGATGTCAGTTTGATCTGATTGGCACTGCACAAAAAGTAAAAGATTACGTAAAAGATATCAAAAAACCACTCAAGGTTGCCGTTATGGGGTGTGTAGTAAATGGCCCAGGCGAAGCAAAAGATGCCGATCTTGGACTTGCCGGCGGAAAGGGAAAAGTGGTATTCTTTAAAAAGGGCGAGGTTTATCGCACTGTCGAATCAAACGACGTCCTGAACGAATTTTTAAAGGAAATTGATTTTATAAAATAACTATGCTTTTAGATGACGTAAAACAACTTGACGAACAAAAGCTGGAAAAAATCAAACTTTTCAGTGCGGTTGTTACAAAAAAAACACGTGTGCTAGAATTGTGTTTTGCTTTGCCTGACCAGATAGAAGACGAATTGCAGGTGAAAATTGCAACTTTGTGTCAGCAAAAAGTTAAAAACAAATTTGACGTGCAGACAAAATTTGTAAAAGACTATATCGATTGCGATATTGCAAAAAATCTGTTTGTCAAATTTGCCAAAGAAGAATTTGCATTTTTGTCAACAAAAATAGATAATGACAAAATTTTTGTAAACGAAAGTGACGACGTTTTTGTTATAACAATGACCGTCACCCCAGAAGTTATGCAAATGCTCGAACAAAACGAATTTTTGAGCAAAACGGCACAATTTTTTGATTCTGTCACAAACTATCAGGTCAAGGTTAAATATGACGTTGTAGAAAGTCCTGTAGATATGCTTGACGTTATGAAGCAGACTGGCATTATGCGTGATACGCAAATGACAAAGGCGCTTTACAAACCACAACGAAAAATAAACGTAGACAACGTAGAGCCGTATATCAACAAGTTTGCAAAAGACAAAACTGCACAGGAAAGAGTTATCAAAGATAAACCGCAGTATATCATTGACATTATTCAGGCAGAAAAATCCGTTACCGTTTGTGGCAAGGTGGAAAGCACAAAAGAGGTGGTTACGCCAAACGGATTTGTGATTTTCAAGTTTGATATTGCCGATTTTACTGGCAAAATTGGCGTTGTGGTATTTTCGGATGACAGAATTTATCTCAAGCTTAAAGAACTTGTCGTTGGTGACGAATTGCTCATAAACGGTCAGGTTAGTGAAAACAGTTATTCACAGGAGCTTGAACTGCGTGCAAGTCGAATTTGCAAATGCAAAATTTTGGACGAGCAATATGATGCAAAAGAGACTCGTCCCGTTCCGGAAGAATATGCTGTCGTTGTGCCTGAACCATATTTTTCAAACACACAGGAAAATTTGTTTGAACAAAAGGTTGTTCCTGCACAACTAAAAAACAAAACTTTTGTGGTTTTTGACTTTGAAACAACAGGAAAATCTTACATAGTCAACAAAATTATCGAACTTGGTGCAGTAAAAGTTTTTGATGGCAAAATTACAGAGACCTTTTCTTCTATGGTCAATCCGGAGTGTCGCATCCCTGCGGAAATCACACGACTAACCGGCATAACGGACAATATGGTAGAAGACGCACCGACTTTTCAGGAAATTATTGCAGATTTTTACAAGTTTTGCGATGGTGCAACTCTTGTTGCTCACAACATTGAGTTTG
>JAFTHO010000156.1 GCA_017457385.1 Clostridia bacterium
TGCATACTTTCAAGTCGGGGTTGATTTATCTTTTGGTTATGTTATAATTATATTCAGGGTATATTATACCCTGACAAAATTTTTTGCATAATTTAAACCAAGGACAAGACATTATGGACGACTTTAAAAAGGGTACTAAAATAAAACTCACCAACGGCGATTTTGTTACGGTAAAATCAAAAATAGGCGAGGGTGGACAAGGTTGTGTTTACAAGGTGGACTACAACGGCAAAGACTACGCCATGAAGTGGTATCTGCACAGATATCTTCGTTCGCTCAAAAGTGTAGACAAATTTTATAACAATCTTGCGTCAAACATTGCAAGTGGCAGTCCGTCACAAAAGTTTTTGTGGATGAAGGCGGTTGCCACAACAGGCAAACACAGCAAAGGGTTTGGCTACGTGATGGATTTGCGTCCGGACAACTATGCAGAGTTTACAAAATTTGTCAAAGCAAAAGAGTTTTTTGCAAACACAAGTGCAGTTATCAATGCCGCAATCAACATTGTAGAGGCCTTTATGTGTCTGCACCGCAAAGGTTACAGCTATCAGGACCTCAGCCCGGGCAACTTTTTTATTGACAAAAACACGGGTGACGTGCTCATCTGCGACAATGACAACGTTGCGCCAAACAACAAAAACCTTGGCGTCAGTGGCACACCAGGATACATCGCGCCAGAGGTTTTGCTTGGTCAGGCAAGACCATCTGCAAGCACAGACTTGTTTTCGCTGTCTGTCATTTTGTTTGAGCTGTTTTTTTTGTCACATCCGCTCAACGGTGCAAAGTGTTGCAAATATCCTTGCCTCACCCCTAAGGTAGAAAAAGAACTGTATGCTCAAAACCCAGTGTTTGTGTGCAGCAAAACAGACACTTCAAACGCTCCTGTCAGGGGCACTTGCTCAAACCTCATCAATTTGTGGCCAACCTATCCAACCTATCTGCACGACGCTTTTCAGGATGCGTTCAGCAACACGGCACTCAAAAACGGCATAAACCGCCTTACCGAAAGAGACTGGACAAAGGTTTTATACAAATTGCAGGACGACGTGGTTGTGTGCAAAAACTGTGGCGAAGCAAACTTTGCCTCTATGATAAAAGATGGCAAAACACGTTGTATGTCATGCAAAAAAACAATTGCGTCACCTGTGAGCATTGTTGGTGACAGGTTTGAAATCGTTGCAGGCAAAGGCAAAATTTTGTCAGAATATCATTTGTCTTTTGGTGACAAAACAAAAAGCGTTGCACTTTTTGTAGAAAGCAAAAAAACTGCGGGTGTGTTTGGACTCAAAAACGAAAGCGATTACGTGTGGGAAGTGACCTATCCGGACAACACAGTGCGCAACTACAACAAGGGAGAGGTGGTCACCCTTGTGCCGGATACAACAATTGTTTTTGGCAACAACAAAATTGTTGTCAAAAATTGATATAACAAAAAACAAGCAAAGGAAGGTATCAAAAAATGGGAAGATATGACAACAGCAACGTAGAAGCTATACAAACAAGAACAATGACTATGTTTTATTTGTTTGACGTGTCTGGCAGTATGGCGGGCACAAA
>JAFTHO010000157.1 GCA_017457385.1 Clostridia bacterium
AAAATGGACGTAATATGGCTTGATGCCGAACTTTCAACACAACAACTTATCGATCAGATAAAAACCGCATATTTTGAAAAATTTGGCATAAAAATTTAAAAATATTGCATATTATTTCAAACATAATATATCAAATTTGGTAAAAACAGGGGACTTTTTAGGAGAAAAATGCAAAATATTCAAGAATTTATAAATCAATGTCAACAAGAATTAAATCATGAATTTCAACTCGTTGACGAAATTGCATACAAAAACTTTAAAAAAATTCACCAGGCTTTTCAAGAAAATCGTGTTGCATTGAGACATTTTGCAGGCACAACAGGTTATGGATATGACGACGTAGGACGAGACACTTTGTGCAAAATTTTTGCAGACGTGTTTGGTTGCGAAAAAGCAATTTTTTCTCCAAACATTGTGTCAGGCACTCACGCAATCAGTTTGTGTCTTTTTGGTGTTCTCAGACCAAACGACGTTTTGCTGAGCATTTCTGGCGAAATCTATGACACTTTGGAAAACGTTGTAAAAGGATCAAACATTGGTTCTCTCAAAGATTTTGGCATAGATTATGACCAGATTGAACTTAAAGATGGCGATTTTGATCATCAAGCAATTGCAGAAAGACTTGCCAAACAACAAATCAAAATGGTTTATATCCAACGTTCTCGTGGATATTGCCTCAGACAACCATTGTCAATCGAACAAATAGAAAAAGTTTGCAAGACAATCAAACAAGTTTCTCCGCAAACTATCATTTTTGTAGACAACTGTTATGGCGAATTTATTGATACTCAAGAACCTGTTGCAGTTGGCGCAGATCTTATGGCCGGCTCTATGATCAAAAATCCTGGTGGCGGTCTTGCTCCAACAGGTGGCTACGTTGCCGGCAAAGAAGTTTACGTAGATCTCACCGCAAACAGACTCACAGCACCATCAATCGGCATGGAAGTTGGCTCTTATATGAGTGGATATCAATATTTTTATCAGGGTTTTTATCAATCATCACACACAGTTGCACAAGCAATAAAAGGCGGCATGCTGTTTGCTCACGCTTTGACAAAACTTGGATTTAACACTTTGCCAAAGTCTAAAGAACATTTTAAAGATATCATCTGTTCAATCGAGTTTGACACAGCAGAACAACTGATAAAATTTTGCCAGACAATTCAATATGCATCACCAATTGACAGTTTTGTAACACCAATGCCATGGGATATGCCAGGATACAACGAACAAGTCATTATGGCTGCAGGTTGCTTTGTTCAGGGTGCATCAATCGAACTCAGTTGTGACTCACCAATCAAAGCACCTTACGTTGCATATCTGCAAGGGGGGCTCAGCTTTGAACACACAAAACTTGCACTGGAGTTTTGCATTGAAAAACTAAATTTACTCAGATAAATAAAAAAAGCGAGTATTTCTACTCGCTTTAATTTTTTTGTTTTTTATGCATATTTTCGCACAAGACCAACAACAACGCCCAAAATATCAAGTTTTAAAACAACAATATCGTCAAGTTGGCTGTTTTCCGGATGCAAAAGAAAATAATTTTTCTTTTTATAAAAACGCTTTACCGTAGCCTCGCCATCAACCAAAGCAACAACAATATCGCCATTGTTTGCAGTTGGTTGTTTTTTTACAACAAGCATATCGCCGTCATTAATGCCGGCTTCGATCATACTGTCACCGGTAACTGTAAGCATAAACATTTCTGTCTTGCCAAACAAATTGTGCGAAAACATAAAAGTATCGTCAAAATTTTCTTCTGCCAGATGGAGTGGACCTGCATGAACACGACCAACAAGCGGAACAGAAGAAAAATTATCTTCTGCCTTTGGCATATTTTTGACTTCAAGAGCACGCTTTTTTTGTGGAGTTTTTGCAATATCGCCACGAGCAACAAGTTTGTCCATATAATATTTGACTGTTGCTGTCGAACTGATATTCAATTCGCGACAAATTTCGCGAACTGATGGCGGATATCCATAATTCAGCGTATAATCTTTTATAAAATCAAGCATAAGATTGAGCTTGACGTTTACTTCTTTTTGTTTTTCTGTCATATTTAAATTATATAGCATCAAACAAAAAAATGCAAACATTTGTTTGCATTTTATCTTACAAATTTTTTAAATTCTTTAATATATTTATTGCTTTGATCAATTTTTATTTTCAGATGTGCGCCGTCATCCAGATTTTCAAAACTCAATATCTCATCTTTGTTTATTTTTGACAAAATTGCAAAGTTTTGATAAGGAACAATCAATTGCATTTCTATCATAGATTGATCAAAAAATTCTTCAATCTTTTTCTTTAACAAATCGAGTCCAAAGCCTGTTTTTGCAGATACAAAAATGCTGTCGTCCAACAAATTATTGTCAAAATCTTTTGCATATTTGTCACATTTGTTATAAACCACAATTTGTTTTGAAATAGCGCCAATTTCTTCAAGCGTCTTTTTTGTAACTTCGATTTTTTCTTTACATTGTTCGTCAGACACATCGGCAACAAGCAAAACGAGGTCTGCAAAAACTGCTTCTTCAAGTGTTGATTTAAAGGCTTTTACAATTTCGTGTGGCAAATCTCTGATAAAGCCAACCGTATCCGTCAAAAGGGCACTTGTGCCGGATTCAAACTCAACACGTCTTGTCGTTGTGTCAAGTGTTGCAAAAAGTTTGTCTTCGGCATAAACGTCTGCATTTGTCAAAGTGTTTAGCAAAGTTGATTTGCCAGCATTTGTATAACCAAAAATTGAAACAAGATTTTCGTTTTTAATACGTTTTGCTCTAAACAAACTTCTGTTTATTGCAAGTTTTTCAATTTCTTCGTCAAGTTTGCGTATTTTTTCTCTTATATAACGTCTGTCAGTTTCAAGTTTTGTTTCACCTGGACCACGAGTGCCAATACCGCCGGCAAGACGAGACAGATCAGCCCTGCGACCAACAAGACGAGGTTGAAGATATTTCAATTGTGCAGCCTCAACCTGCAATTTGCCTTCGGCAGTTCTTGCTCGTTGTGCAAAAATATCCAAAATTAGTATCGTTCTGTCAATAACTCTGCAATCAATGATATTTTCGATATTTACAACTTGCGATGGAGCAAGATTGTCGTTAAAAATAACGAGATTTATGCCATGTTGTTTGATGAAATCTTTTATTTCTTCAAGTTTGCCAGGGCCTAAAACATGGTTTTTATCAATACTACGCCTTTTTTGAATTATCTGACCAACAATATTGCCACCAGCCGTTGTTGTGAGTTCGCGCAATTCGTCCATAGATTCATAAAAATCAGGTTGAGACAAATCTATGCCAACAAGCAAAACCTGCGAAATCTCTTTTTTGTCAAAAATTTTGTTTTCAGTCATTGTCATCCTTGTGTAATTTTACTTTCAAAGCAGCTTCTCGTCTGATATCATCGCTGATTGCCGCATAGTGTTTTTTGGTTGTATTTACGTCACGATGACCAAGAACATCGGCAACTATATATATGTCTTGAGTTTCACGATACAATGCAGTACCATAAGTACTACGAAGTTTATGTGGTGTAATTTTTTTTAGTGGGGTAGTAATCTTTGCATACTTTTTAACAAGTTTTTGTACAGCTCGAACACTAATTCGTTTATTTTGTAGCGATAAGAATAGTGCTTGCTCACTTGGGTCAACTTTATTATTTCTTTCTCTCTCTTCAAGCCATTCAACGAGAGCAAGTTTAACCTCGTCAGAAAAATATAATACTACTTGGTTTCCACCTTTACGAGTAATTGATATTCCATTAATTTTAAAATCAATATCATCAAGATTTAACCCAACGCACTCACTAACACGAATACCAGTTCCAAGCATCAG
>JAFTHO010000158.1 GCA_017457385.1 Clostridia bacterium
ACAACACCAATGAGTTTTAGTCTTGCAAGTTTTGCCTGCAAAATTGTTTTTTCTGCAATTGGAGTTGCAATCAATGCCACCACAACAAGCAAAATGCAAAGCCATCCTGCCGGTGACTGCATAAATTTGATAAAACTGCCCACAAAGGCAATGCGGTCGCCCTTGTAGATAGACTTCATCTGATCGTATCTCACCGGGAACATATCTGCATTTTTGTTTGCGTCACCCTGCAACAAAAAGTATCTTTCACTGTGTTTGTCGTTTGGCTCTTCTATCGCAACAATACGGTGAACAATCATCATATCGTCTTGTTTGTATACAACAACGTCACCAACCTTCAAATCTTTTTCTGCAGGCCGTTCGTACGTGAGTATAAGGTCAAACATATGCATCTGGTCGGTATAGTTTTTGCCATAGCTGTATTTGTTGTCTTTGTTGATATAAGACATGCTGTTGCTTTCTACAACGTTGAGTGCAGGCAAACCACTGCACACCTTGCCATCGTTTGCCGAAACCGCAACAGAAAAACCAAAAGAAACAAAAATGACCACACAGCACAAAACAAGCACGACTTTGTCTAAAATCCTGCCCAGAACAGACGGCTTTTTGGCCTGTTGTTTGTGATATTCGATTGTAATCTTTTCATCCTCTGCACCTGTTTTTAGCAATTTGAGATAAAGCCTGATGACCCACGTGATAAAAAACGTGAACAAAGCCGTCAAAACGACAAAAACAATAATGCACAGTATGAGTTGATAAACCTGAAAACCTGACATTTTTGTACCTTCTCCAGATTTTATCAATCTGGATTGTAAAAAATATTTTATGGGAATAAATTATCCCACGCCAAAATAGGGCGTGGGATAAATATTGTTAATTAATCAAATATGTATGCTTTTGTTTTCATTGTTAAGGTGTCGCAATATATTCTGATACAACAATTGTAAATTGTTTACCAGACAATGCACTGCTAAACTCTGTGTAATCAGTATACGTAGGCAAATAGATGTTACCATTCAATTTAATAACTTCTGTCAAATTAAGTGTTACACCACTAGTAGTTACAGGATCCATCTCTGGAGTTAAATTATCTCCATCCAAAACAAACGCAATGCTACTATCTGTTTTTTCAAGTTCTTGATTTCCAGATGGTGTTGCAAAGGTAAAAATATCTACTGAAGTTTTTGAAGTCGCATCTATACTAGTTTTTACTTCAGCAGAACCAAAGTTTTCTGTTATTGTGACTTTCAGTTTAATGCCTGTCACACTCGCATGCGCATTAGGTGTAAACTTAATCAAAATGTTACTAGCACCAGTTGACCAAGCAAGGTCTGCTTTATAGTCATTTATAGCACCTTCTGCATCGTCAATTTCAAGTTTAACTTCTGACATAGAAAATGATATCAAACCTTTTGTTGTACTCAAACTAGTACCGGCCATTTCCACTTTCAAATTTTCAGTAACGCCTTCGACAGTACCTTCATTATAGGTCCAAGTAGCGTATACGCCACCAATAGTTACGATGAGAACCATCGCCATGATAAGACTCAATTTTTTCATAAATTTGCCTCCTTAAAGAAGAATTTTATAAAAACTAAATAAAATTTATCCCCATAGCAAAATTTTAACATACGTAAATTTTCAGTCAATATGGTTTTTAATTTTTGTGAGTGAACAATGCAAATTTGTTTTCATTATTGATATGTTTTAGCATATACGTGCGCCATCTTTTGCAACCATGCGTGTTTTTGTATACTTTTTGCATGCAAAAAAACGGCAACAAGTTATAAAAAAGGTTAAATAAAAAAAGACGACACGCTCGTCGTCTGTCAATACAAAAAGAAAAAGCGACAAACTTTCGTTTGTCGCCTTATTGGAAGCGGCAGCGTCTTAGCCTCCCGGGCCGTCGCCAGCCAAGTACTTTCCGCGCTGAAGAGCTTAACTTCTGTGTTCGGTATGAGAACAGGTGGATCCTCTTCGCCATTGCCACCGCTATTGTATTACTCTGTGTCTCC
>JAFTHO010000159.1 GCA_017457385.1 Clostridia bacterium
CTGCAGGTGTTGGGTTGATGGCTGTCACCAAAATGAGTTTGCCATCTTTTTTGTCAGCCATGTCTTTGAGCATGCTATAGTCGATTTTTGCTTTGTAGTTGCCATATTGCTCGATATATTTTTCGTCTACACCGGCAATTTTTGCAATTTCTGTTATACGCTTTTTGTTACATTCCTGCGCAATCTGGATGTCACTTTTAAATGCCATTTCTTCTCTCCTCCAAAAATATGAATAAAGCTTTTTGCTCGCATCAGGCTGTTTTTTAAAATAAAAAACCGCCTGGAACGTGCTTTTACGCACAGGCGGTCGACTTGTCTGACAAAACGTGCTCCCTGTGGTTGAACCCACTTATCCGCCAGTTGCACGTCTGACTATATTATATCACAGGTGTTTGGATTTTTCAACACTATAAGCAAAAAAACTTGTGATCGTCAGTTTTTATTTTGACTTTTTTCTTTGAGCAACACCACAAGTGGCAATGCAATGCCACCAACAAGGTTGCCAAGTATGCTTAGCAAAATATATCCAACTACTCTGCCAGAAATCTCTCCAAAGAAATAAAAATACAACATATTTGCAACAGAGTGATCAAAACCGCAAAATACAAAAACCACTATTGGCAAAATGACGCCCACAGTTGCACTGATGCCTTTTTGTGGTGCATATTTTGGTGACCACACAGACAAAGTGATGAGCGCGCCACACAAAATTGACGAACAGAAAGATGAAAGAGCCCAGTTGTCCACAGCAAACTTTGCCTCGATAACAGACTGTCCTTGCGGAATGACAATTTCTGCCAGAGAAGTATTTGCCACAATGATTGCAACAATGCCAACGCCAACCATATTAAACAAAAAACACACGACAAGTTGCCAATAATCTTTTACAGGCATTTTTGGTATGCCCGCCACCATGCCTGTAAACAACTTCATCTCAAACATAATGATAAAATATATACCAAGCGCAAACAAACATGCACCAACAACTTTTCCACCAGGACCAAGCAGATTTACGCTAAGCAAAGAAGCAGTACCGCTTATACCCAGCACACAGCCGGACATAACCGCCATAAGACAAAACACTGCGATTTGCAATCCTGTCATTTTTGTAATTTCTTTCATAATTTATCCTCCCTTTTTTTATTATACAAAATTTGACACGATATAGCAAGTCCTTGCAAATGCCAACTAAATTTGGCAATATCTCGTTTTTTATCTTGCTAAAAGACACCCTTTTTGATAAACTTAATTATATATTGTAAAATTTTTGGAGGTGCATTATGAGCAGCTCATGCAATTTGACGTCGCTCTTTGCAAGCAACGTGTTTAACGACAGCGTTATGCGTTCAAAATTGCCTAAAAACGTATATATGTCTTTGAAGCAAACTATCAAAGACGGCGAAGAACTTGACAGTGCCATTGCCGAGGTTGTTGCTAGCGCAATGAAAGACTGGGCAATTGAACTTGGTGCAACTCACTATTGTCACTGGTTCATTCCTCTTACGGGCAGTCCTGCAGAAAAACACGACGCATTTTTGTCACTCATCAGCCCTGACGAAGTGATCATGGAGTTCAGCGGAAAAAACCTCATCAAAGGTGAGGCAGATGCATCAAGTTTTCCTAGTGGCGGTTTGCGTGCCACTTTTGAAGCGCGTGGATACACTGCGTGGGATTGCACAAGCCCTGCCTTTGTAAAAGACGGCACACTTTGCATCCCAACGATATACACGTCTTATACAGGCGAAGCTCTGGACAAAAAAGCACCACTCCTTCGCAGTATGCAGGTTGTTTCTCAACAATCAGTAAGACTTTTGCGTTTGCTGGGTGATGACAAAACAAAACGAGTAACACC
>JAFTHO010000013.1 GCA_017457385.1 Clostridia bacterium
AACGGCATACAAGAGTGCAATTGTTGTAATTGCAAGACATACAGTCTTGAGGAAATTTGCTATAGAAATTTTTGCACAATTGAATGGGCTGTAAGAAGCTGCTACCTCACCATCTTTTGCTGTTGCCTTGCCAACAATCAATTTGATGATCCAAACAATACCCATTACAAATACTGCAAAACCTGCGCAAATGAGAGCCCAGCCTGCAACGTTGCCTGTTGTATCCTGTGGGAAGTACGTGCCTTGTGGAACAAGTCTGCTACCCCACTCTGTATAAGCATCTTTCAAAATGAAACCGCCAAACAACATTGTTGCGATACCTGATACAAAGTAAAGCACTGTGTTTGTGATACCTTTTGCACTGCCATCTTTGATTGAAGGGAGGTTTGCATTGAGATCCAGATCTTCTGGTTTGTTCAATGAAGCAAAGCATGGAGCTGTGAGCAACAAAGATATCAATGGGAAAATCATAAAGAAGAATGCCGCAAGACCGATTGTTGAGAATGCTTCTTTAACCCACCAAGTTTGTGCGCCAGGAGCAATATAGCTTTCGCCTTTTGGTGTGCCAAATGCATTATAGAAAAAGTCTACTACGTAGCTTGCACTTTCTGTTGAGAAGTGGTTGAGTGGGTGAATTTCGTTTGCTTCGTAAATAACGCGGAATGCGCCGTCAATTGCCTTGCCTTCGCCTGCAGCTGTAACGACGTTGCCGTTAACGTATTTGTCACCGCTCTTGATGTTTACAGAACCTGTTGTTGTGTAAGAATAGTCTTTTACAAATTGTGCTGCACCTGTTGATTGCAAATATTCACGACAAATAGATGGATCACCATTTGGGAATTTGCTTGAAAAGAAGAATTCGTCGTCTTGTGCTTTAAGCATACCAACGTCAACGTTTGCACAAGCTGCAATGAAAGTGCTCCAACCTTGCATAAGACCAGCAGAAATGATACCAGTTGACGCATCAGACATAAGTGTCATAGCTGTTGTATAACCGCCCAGTGAGTGACCAGTGATACCGACTTTTGTTTTGTCAACTTCCGGAAGGTTATAAACGTATTTTGCACTGTCGTACAAGCCGTTTGTGTTCATCATTGCACTGCCACTATCTGACGTTGGCAAATAGTTGCCGTGACCTTCACGGTCAACTGTCAATACGATAAAGCCACGACGAGCAAGTTCGATTGCATTTTGAAGTTGCAACTCTCTGTTGTTGAGATAACCGTGAGTCATGATGACTGCAGGTTTTTTGTTTGTTGAAGATGCATCTTTTGGCATAAACAAAATACCGCTTACAACTTTGCCTTTTACGCCGTCTTCGGTTTTTACTGTCACGCCATCAGCCTGATAAAGATCACCAACGTTTTCTTCGTTTCTCAAATCTGTAACTTTTACTGCATAAAAGTCAGATTGGATCATAGAAGCGAAGAAACTGCTGACGAGAATCACTACCAACGCAATCGCAAGCATCATGAGAGATTTTTTGTTGCGTTTCAAATAATTCATATGTTCCTCCTTAAATTTTATATACATACATTCTTTCCCCTTGAATGTACTAAGGTCATTTTTTAAACCGAATTACTGCAAAAATACAAAACCAGATACCTTTTTGCAAAATTTAGCGGTAGATTTTACATATTGACATTCACTAGATGTCAA
>JAFTHO010000160.1 GCA_017457385.1 Clostridia bacterium
CTTTTTGTGATTTCTCCACCAAAATCTGCCCCGTCAAGACCATCCAAATCACACTCCAACATAATGAGTGCAATGATGATTGCAACCACAAGCCCAGTAAAAGTTGACGTGACAATATCTCTGAAAACCTCTTTGATGTTTTTTTGTCCTTTGCACATTGCAAAGATAAAGGCAATTTCTATTATCACATAGTATCCAAATGTTGACACATAGGTTGTGACAGAGTTTGCAACAACCAGAATATATCCAACAAGTGTAAGCACAAAAAACAACCAGAAATATAAATTAAAGTGTTTTTCGATAATTGGTATATACAATAAAGCATAAAAAACAAGCAGATATACCACACATGCAAGTGAAACAAGCAATATCACCCACCACGCATTGTCAAAACCACGAAAGATATACCAGCTCCTTATGCAAAAGCCAAGAGCAACCGAGTTTGCCACGTAGCAAATGACGTTTGCAGGAGTTTTTTTGCAACACAATGCAAACACACCGCTGGCAACCATTATGCCAAAACCAATTGCAAGCGGAACAATTGCACTTTTGAAAGATGCAAACCTTAAAAAATATGCCACCAATGAACAACAAGACAAAAACAGCAGTGACATCAAAGATACAAAACTGATTTTTTTCATATACAATTTCCTTTATCAAAAACAAATTTCGTCAGGTGAAAACCATTGATAACTTTGCAGACATCTTTTAAAAATTTCTTTTTGTTCAAAAGTCATTTGTTTCCTTTGCGGAAAACTCCACTCTGCATTGTTTGTATCAACAAAAAACAACCCGAGATTGTTTTTGTATACCTGTTTGCAAAGCAATCTGTCGTGATTTTTATAAAAGGCAAATGCAAAATTGTCGCCACGTCTCAGGTCGTATACAACACGAAACTCGCCGTCGAACATAACGTCTGCCACAGCCTGCATCACAACGCCAAAATCACCTTTGTTTGCAAAAAGTTTTGCAACGTATTTGCCAGATGCACGCCCCATGCTTTGTTTGAATTTGTGGTATTTTGCACTTTGTCTTGTTTGGTTTTGACGCTGATATTGCTGATCAACAAACTCGTGCGATTGTTGTTTTGGTGTCGGTTGACTAAAATGCACAACTTTTGGCAACTCTGACGGCTTTTGTTCAACATTTGAAACAACAGGTTTTTCTGCCGGTTTTTGCACTGGCTGTTCAACTGGTTTTGTATAGGTTGGTGCCGATGGTTTTTGCCAAAAAAGGTTTTGTGTTGATGACGCTTGTTTTGCCTGTTCGTGTTTTTGCTCAACACGCAAAGTCAGTGTTTCCACCGGTTTTTGATTGTCATCCACCTTTTGCTCGTTGTTTTTGCCCCACTGAGTATAACTGCCCTTGTAGTCACTGCTGAGGCCAAACAAATCTGCCCAGAAAGAATCTCCCATTGGTTGTTGCTGTGCATATTCTGCAACCTTTTGGGCAGGCTCTTTGCCGTCAACGGACATGACCGCCCGATTTCGTATATGCTGCAAGTATCCCTCCTCGATTCCTTCCAAGCGTGGGTAGCAATACAAAATCGCCTTCACACA
>JAFTHO010000161.1 GCA_017457385.1 Clostridia bacterium
AAATTTATTTTATATACAGGTATCATTATGAACAACGTAGAAATCGAAAAAAAGTGGCGACAAAAGTGGGACGAAACTGGTCTTTACAAATTTGACAAAAACAACATTAAAGACAAAAAATACGTCCTCGAAATGTTTTCTTATCCAAGTGCTGCAAAATTGCACGTAGGTCACTGGTACAACTTTGGTTTGTCAGACAGCTACGCAAGATTTTTGCGCATGCAAGGCTATAACGTATATCAGCCAATGGGCTTTGATGCGTTTGGTTTGCCTGCCGAAAACTATGCAATCAAAACGGGCATTCACCCAAAAGACAGCACACTCAAAAATATCGAAATTATGGAAGAACAATTGCGCAATATGGGCGCTATGTTCGACTGGGACAGCGAAATCAAAACTTGCATGCCAGACTATTACAAATGGACACAATGGATTTTTGTTCAATTGTTCAAACACGGTTTGGCATACCGCAAAGAAGCACCTGTAAACTGGTGTCCATCTTGCAACACTGTTTTGGCAAACGAACAGGTTGTTGACGGTGCTTGCGAACGTTGTGGCACAGAGGTTGTACGCAAAAACCTTACACAATGGTTCTTTAAAATCACAGACTATGCCGAAGAGTTGTTGAGCGACCTTGACAAACTCGACTGGCCAGAAAAAACAAAACTCATGCAGAAAAACTGGATAGGCAAATCTACCGGTGGCGAAATTGAGTTTGAAATCGTTGGTCATGGCAAATCTTTCCGTGCGTTTACAACACGTGCAGACACTTTGTTTGGTGTAAGCTACGTTGTGCTTGCGCCAGAACATCCATTGGTTGCTGAGATTACAACTGACGCTCAGCGTGCAGTGGTAGAAAAATATATATCAGACGTTGCAAAAACAAACGAAATCGAACGTTTGTCTACAACAAAAGAAAAATCTGGTGTGTTCACCGGTGCATATGCAATCAACCCAATCAACGGCAAACAAGTGCCAATCTGGATTGCAGACTACGTTTTGTACAGCTATGGCACAGGCGCGGTTATGGGCGTGCCAAGCCACGACGAACGTGACTTTGAGTTTGCTCACAAATTTGATTTGCCAATCACACGTGTTATCAAATCAAAAGACGGCTCAAACGACGACCTTCCTTTCTGCGAATATGGCGTGCTCACAAACTCTGGCGAGTTTGACGGCATGACAACAGAAGATGCAAAAATCAAAATTATCCAAAAACTTGCATCATTTGGCAAAGGCGAACTCAAAACAAACTATCGTTTGCGTGACTGGTTGGTATCTCGTCAAAGATACTGGGGTGCACCTATCCCTGTTGTTCACTGTCCACACTGTGGCGCAGTTGCAGTGCCAGAAGAACAATTGCCTGTTGAACTGCCATATGACGTAAACTTTACGCCAGACGGCACAAGCCCACTTGCAAAACATCAGGGCTTTATGAATACAAAATGTCCAAAATGTGGTGCAGATGCAACTCGTGACCCAGACACACTCGACACTTTTGTATGCAGCAGCTGGTACTTTTTGAGATATCCTGATGCTCATAATGCAGAAGAAGCCTTCAACAAAGAGTGGATCAACAAAATGCTCCCTGTTGACAAATATATCGGTGGTGCAGAACACGCATGTATGCACTTGTTGTATGCTCGTTTCTTTACAAAAGCATTGCGCGACATGGGTTATCTTGACTTTGACGAACCATTTACTTCACTTGTTCACCAGGGTGTTATCCTTGGCTCAGACGGCTACAAAATGAGCAAATCACGTGGCAACGTTGCAAGTCCTGACGACTTTATTCAAATTTATGGCAGTGACGTGTTCCGTGTGTACCTCGGTTTTGGCTTTAACTATATCGAGGGTGGTCCATGGAGTGACGACGGCATCAAAGCCATCGCAAAATGGATGGACAGGGTTGAGCGTATCGTCCTCAAATCTAACGAACTCAAAGGTGGCAAAACAGATATGGGCAAGGCAGAAAAAGAACTTGACTATATCCGCAACCACACTATCAAAAACGTAACGGAAAACTACGAGGTATTCAGCTTTAACACAGCCATCGCAAGACTTATGGAACTTGCAAACGCTTTGTCAAAATATGGCGAAAGTGCAGATGCAAACGCAAAACTCTATCGTGACACTTGCGAAGATTTGGTAAAAATGCTTGCACCACTTGCACCTCACGTTTCAGAAGAATTGTGGGAGCAACTTGGCAACGAATACAGTGTGTTCAACCAAAAATTCCCAACTGTAAACGAAAAAGCATTGGTTAAAGACGAAGTTGAAATCGTTGTTCAGGTCAATGCAAAAATCCGTAGCAAAATTGTTATTGCAAACGGTATGGACAACAAAGAAATCGAGGCAATTGCTCTTGCTGACGAAAAGGTTAAAGCCGCTATCGAAGGCAAACAAGTGCGCAAAGTTATCGTTATCCCAGGCAGACTTGTTAACGTAATTGTCGGCTGACACTTCACAAGTGTCCAACGGTATGGCTCGGTATAGAGTTGAGTTTTAATACAAAACTCTTGTAGTGCTGACCTGTTGCAAAACTAAAAACAAACAAATAACCAAAAGCACAACCAAACCGGTTGTGCTTTTTTTGTTTGCAAAGACAACTCACAAACAAACAAAATGTTTTTGAGTTTTGGTGCATATTGAATTTTTGTATATACTATGTTAAAATTTATTTGCAGACAAAAACAAAAAAGGAGAGTGTCAAAATGAAAAGTAAACATGGTTTGTTAAAATGGTTTTTGATTTTTTTTTTGTGTATTTCGTTGTC
>JAFTHO010000162.1 GCA_017457385.1 Clostridia bacterium
GTTTATTTCATCTTTCATTTCATTGAGAATTTTTGCAGCACCCAGCAGCATTGCAGCATGTGTATCGTGACCACAGGCGTGGTTCATACCAGGCACTTCTGATGCATAATCAACACCAGTTCTGTCATCAAGTGTAAGAGCATCGATATCAGCACGCAGAGCAACTGTTTTGCCAGGTTTGTTGCCTGTGATGGCAGATTTTTTGCCACAAACAGAGTTGATAAGAGTTGATTTGCCACTGTTTGGCACACCAAGCACCATAAGTCTTGTAGGGATGAAAACACCTTTTGCCTCAAACTTGCTTACTTTTGGTTTTTCTATCTTTTTGAGTGCATTGATAAACACAGACGAACTGAGTTTTTCTGTGCTTGTTACGGCAATCACGTTTTTGCCCTGATCGGCAAAATATTTTTGCCATGCACTCACCTTTGATTTGTCTGCAAGGTCAATTTTGTTGAGCACGTACAAAATTGATTTTCCGTCGATAAGTTTGTCAAAACTTTCGTTTATGCATGACAAAGGTGCACGGGCATCAAGCACGTACACAATTGCGTCAACTGCTTTTAAATTTTCTTCAATGAGGCGCAATGACTTTGTCATATGGCCAGGAAACCAATGTATATGCATATCAATCCTTTTTTAACAAATCGGGTCTTTTTTGTTTTGTAATTTCTATCTTTTGGTTGTGTCTCCACTCGTCAATTTTGCCATGATTGCCACTCAGCAAAATCTGTGGAACTTCCAGTCCACGAAAATTTTGTGGTCTTGTATATTGTGGATATTCCAAAAGATTGTCGCTGAAACTTTCGTCTTCGGCAGAGTGTGCACTGCCCAGAACCTGCGGAACAAAGCGTGACACAGAGTCAACAATGACCATTGCAGGGATTTCCCCTCCTGTGAGCACGTAGTCACCGATAGAAACTTCCATATCAATATTAAGGTCAAGCGCACGCTGATCGACACCTTCGTAATGACCACACAAAATGACGAGATGCTTTTTTTGAGCAAGTTCTTTTACAAGAGCCTGATCAAGCCTTTTGCCTTTTGGTGAAACGTAAATACGGCAGGTATCAGGTGTGATGTCAAGCGAATCGAATGCATCGCAAACAGGTTGCGCCATCATTACCATACCTGCACCACCACCAAATGGCGCATCGTCGCACTTTTTGTGTTTGTCTTTAGAAAAGTCTCTGATGTTGACAACGTTTATTTCCAGCAGATTTTTTTCCTGTGCCCTGCCAAGTATACTCTCGTTAAGGCTGGAAAACATGTTTGGAAAAAGCGTAAGAATATCAATCTTCATAAAGAGAAACCTCTGCAAAGCGCTTTGCGTCAAGCACAAGCACCTTTTGGTCAACGTCAAAACTCAATACAAGGTCTTTTAAAAATGGAAACAAAACGTTGCCTTTGTCTGTTTTTACAACGTAGATTTCTGCCGCTTTTTTGCTTGTCTGCATGATATCGTCAACAATGCCAACAACCTGACCGTCGTCAAGACAAACTTTGCTGCCAATCATATCGTTGACAAAATAGCTGTCGTCATCAAGATGAACGTTGCTTTTGTCTGCAAAAACTTCAAGACCAACAAGCTCTTCTGCCTGGTTGCGGTCTGCTATTGTAGAAAACAAAACGTAGGCAAAATCTCCGTTTGTTCTCATTGATTTTACGGCAATGCTTTGATTTTTGAGTATAAGGTATTTGATGCCTTTGATTATTGACAAATCGCCACAATCACTTTTGATTTTTACTTCGCCTTTGATACCTTGTGCTTTTACTATTTTTCCGATAAAAAATTTTTCCATAATCAACAGTAATTAAATATAAAAATTGCACCACAAACAAAAATATTTGTGGTGTAAATTTTAACTTTATCAGTCAAGAATTTCAACTGAATATTTTTTGCCTTCTTTGACACCCACTGCCTTTACAACAGTGCGGATTGCCATGGCAATTTTGCCTTGTTTACCGATAATTTTGCCTGTGTCCTGAGGTGCGACACTGACAGAAACCTGATTGACTCCGTCAACCTCTGTCATAGTGACCTTTACGCTGTCTTTGTCAGATACAAGTTCTTTAACGATATATTCTACTAATTCGACCATTGCAATTATTCAGCGTCAGCAGCAGCTTTTTCTGCAGCAGCTTTAGCAGCAGCTTCTTTTGCCAATGTTTTTTTAGAAGGTTTTTTTACAGGTTTTGCTTGCAAAATACCCTCAGAAACAAGCAAAGAACGAACTGTGTCTGTAGGTTGAACACCTTTTGACAACCAGTCTTTTGCTTTTTCTGCATTGATTTTGATTTCTGCTGGTTGTTGAACTGGTGCATAAGTACCGATAAGATCGATATATTCGCCATCTCTTGTTTTTCTTGAATCAATAACTACGATACGATAGAAAGGAGATTTTTTGTCACCCATTCTTGTAAGTCTCATTTTAACTGCCATAATTTCCTCCAAAATTGTATATAAATATTTTTTTAATTAAAGTCTTTTTTAAAAAGGCAACTTCATACCTTTTTTGCCCTTGCCAAAACGCTTCATCATTTCTTTTGTCTGCTCAAAGTTTTTGACAAGTTTGTTTACGTCCTGAACAGAAGTTCCACTGCCGGCGGCAATTCTCTTTTTGCGTGTATAGTTGAGAATTTTTGGTTCACTTCTTTCTTTTGGTGTCATTGACTGAATAATTGCTTTAAAACGCAAAAGTTCTTTTTCGTCAATATCTTTTTCTGAAATTTTGAGTTTGCCCATACCAGGCAACATACCAACCAGATCTTTTATACCGCCCATTTTTTGAAGATTTTCGAACTGAGCGAGATAATCGTTGAGGTCAAAAGACTGGTCTTTAAGTTTTTTTGCAAGTTTTGCCGCATCTTCCTGAGTGATGGCTTCTTGTGCTTTGTCGATAAGTGACAAAACGTCGCCCATACCCAAAATTCTGCTTGCCATACGGTCCGGATGGAAAACTTCGATATCTTCGAGTTTTTCACCTGTGCCACAAAACTTGATTGGTTTGCCGGTAACAGCTTTGATTGACAAAGTTGCACCGCCTCTTGTATCGCCGTCAAGTTTTGTCATGATAATGCCTGTTACGTCAAGTGCTTTGTCAAAAGCCTCTGCTACGGTAACGGCATCCTGACCTGTCATTGCGTCAACTGTAAGCAAAATTTCGTCCACGTCAACAGATGCTTTGACCTGTTTGAGTTCGTCCATCAATTCTTCGTTGATGTGCAGACGACCTGCCGTATCCACAATCACTGTGTCAAAACCATTTTTGTTTGCAAACTCAACAGCTTGTTTTGCTGTTTTTGCAGGATTTTGCTGACCTTGTTCAAAAAAGCCTGCGCCCGCTTTTTCGCTGACGATTTTGAGCTGTTTAATCGCTGCAGGTCTGTAAATATCGCACGCAACCAACAACGGTTTTTTGCCTTGCTTTTTAAGGTGAATTGCAAGTTTGCCACACATTGTAGTTTTGCCGGCACCCTGCAAACCACACATCATAATGATTGTTGGCAATTTGCTTGATACCACAAGTTTGCTTTGAGTCGAACCCATGAGTTCGGTCAACTCTTCGTTTACGATTTTTATAACCTGTTGTGCAGGATTGAGACCTTTTAAAATCTCTTCGCCAACAGCCTTTTCTGTCACTTTTTTGATAAAGTCTTTTGCAACGGCAATGTTTACGTCTGCTTCAAGCAAAGCAACGCGAACTTCGCGCATGGCCTGCTTGATTTCAAGCTCGGTAAGACTACCCCTGCTTTTAAGTTTTGAGAATACGTGGTTGATCCTTTCGCTGAGACCGGAAAAAACAGCCATTATTCACCCTCCAGTGCCTTTTCTGCTTCGGCAATTTTTTGCAAAACGTCATCTGACAAAAAGTTTTTTTCTTCAAGCAACTCTTTCAGCTGATTAAGTTTTTGCACAACGTTTTGTCTTGTTGCCAGCAATCTGAATTGTTTTTCAAATTCAACAAGGCTATTTTCTGCCCTTTTGATATTGTCTCTTACTGCCTGTCTTGAAATGCCATATTCGTCGGCAATCTCTGCAAGAGAACAATCAAAGTCATAATACGCTTTAAGCATTGCAAACTGCTTTTCTGTAAGCATACTGCCATAAAGCTGATTTAAAATGCTTATGCCCAAATTTTTATCTTTCATAACAAAAAGGTGTAAAGGCAATTTCCTTTACACCAGTATATTAAATGAAATAAGATTTTTCGTCAAGCGTTTTTCGTTGCTTTTTACAAAATTCCTTCTACAAAAGACTCTGCATCAAAAGGCATAAGATCGTCTATACCTTCGCCCACACCAATAAAGTCAACCGGGATGCCAAATTTTTCGCGGATTGCTATTACAACACCACCTTTTGCAGTGCCGTCAAGTTTTGTGAGAGCAATGCTGTCGATACTTACCGCATCGTTAAACAACTCAACCTGTTGCAATGCATTTTGACCTGTTGTAGCATCCAGAACGATGAGGTTTTTGCGTTGAGCCTCCGGATATTCGCGTGAAATGACACGGTTTATCTTTTTGAGTTCTTCCATCAGATTTACTTTGTTGTGCAATCTGCCCGCCGTATCAATAAGGATAACGTCTGTTTTTCTGCTTTTTGCAGATGACAAAGCATCAAAAACAACTGCAGCCGGGTCAGAACCCTCCTGGTGTTTTATAATGCGCACACCAGCCCTTTCTGCCCAAACTTCAAGCTGTTCGCTTGCAGCCGCTCTGAAGGTATCTGCCGCCGCAATAACAACAGATTTGCCCTGATTTTTAAACTGACTTGCAAGTTTGCCTATAGTAGTAGTTTTGCCAACACCGTTTACACCGACAACCATAATGATTGCAGGAGATTTGATTTCAAACGGATCTGTATCAAGCATTTCTACAAGGATGTCCTTGAGTTCGTTCATTGCCTGGTCCGGATCTGTGATTTTTTCTTCTTCCAGTCTGTCTCGGAGCAAATCTACAATTTCAAGCGTGGCACTTGCACCAACGTCACTTGACAACAACAAAGTTTCGAGTTCGTCAAAAAAGTCGTCGTCAAAAACACCAACTTTAAAAAGCTGTTTGAGTTTAAAACCTATGTTTTGCTGAGTTTTTTTCAACCCATCAATAATCTTTTTAAAAAATCCCATTAGTCACCTACGTGTTTGATAGCCTCGGTAAGCTTTACCGAAACGATTTTTGATACACCCTTTTCTTCCATAGTAACACCATACAAAACGTCGGCAGATTCCATAGTAGGTTTTTTGTGGGTGATAACGATAAATTGCGTATTTTCGCTGAATTTGCGCAAAAATCTTGCAATTCTGTCTGCGTTTGCCTCGTCAAGAGCAGCCTCGATTTCGTCGAGAAGACAAAATGGCATTGGTTTTGCCTTGATGATTGCAAACAAAATTGCCGCAACGGTAAGAGTACGTTCGCCACCAGAGAGCAAACTGATGTTTTGCAATTTTTTTCCTGGTGGTTGAGCCTCTATTTCAATGCCGTAGTCGATTTCTTCTTTGTCAGGGTTTGGCTCGATAACAAGTCTTGCATGGCCACCCTTGAACAATTCTTTAAATGTATAAGAAAAGTTTTTGTTAATTTCTTCAAAACCGGCATTAAATTTTGCAACCATCTCTTTAGTAAGGTCTTTGATAACGACGTTGAGGTCGGCTTCTGCCTTTTTGAGGTCGTCCATCTGTTCCTGAATTTCGCTGTAACGCTGATAAGTTTCGGCATAGCTGTCCACCGCCATAACGTTTACAGGGCCAAGATGTGCACGCTGATTTTTGAGTTTTGTAATGATTTTTACTGAGTCCGTTGGGTCGTAGTTTTCGTCTTTATATTGCAATGCATTTGAATATGTAAGACCATAGTCTTCCCATACGGTATTTGTAAGTGCAGTAAGGTTTGTTTCGATGTTTTCAAGGTTAAACTCTTCTCTCAACACCTTTTCTTTAAGCGCATGTTCCTGCTGAGCATAATCGCTTTTTTCTTTGTCTGCACGTTCGAAATCTTCTTTTGCTTTTATTTTGTCCTGCTCATTTGCAACAAGGCGTTTTTTAACTTCTTCCAGATCAAAATAAGTTACGTCCTGCATTGCAATTTGTTGCATATCTGCCTCAAGCATGGCAATTTCCTGTCGGTTTTCCAAAATCTGAGCAGAATTTATGCCGATGAGAGCCTGATTTTGAGCAAGCAAAGTGTTAGACGTGTCAATTTCTTTCTCTGCATTTTCGATATTTGCAGTGAGTGTAGAAAGTTTGACTTTGACGTCGGTAATTTTGTCATTGAGTTCATCCTGTTGTTTTTTAAGCACAGAATATTCGTCCTGACCGTCACTCACACTGCTTTGAGTATCTGTCTTTTTGTCTGACAACTCTTTGATGTTTGCAGCCATCATTTCAAGTGCAGTGTTTATCTGGTCGATACGTGTTTTTGTGTCTACCTTTTCTTTTTCGAGTCTTTCGAGAGATTGTTGTTCTGCATCAAAAAACTCAACTGTTTTTGCAAGCCTTTCGTTTGCAGTTGCAAGAGATACGTCGCAAGCACCTTTTTTGTCTGCAAGAGACTGACTTTTTGCAGAAAGATCCTGTTTTGCTTTTGAAAGCTGTGTTTCAAGTCCCTCGATCTTTTCTTTTTCTTTTACAGAAGAAGTTATCTTTTCCTGCAATTCTTTTATTTCGCGGTCAATGCTGAGCACGTTTGTTGACGCCTGCTTTCTGCTGCCACCACTGATAGAACCTTGCGGAACGATCATATCGCCCTCGAGTGTAACGATGCGATATTTGTAAGAATATTTTTTTGACAGGAAAACTGCCGTTTCAAGATTGTCAACGACAACGGTACTGCCCATCAAAGAAGAAAATACGTTGTGATATTCTTTGTCATACTCAACAAGTTGCAATGCCGTGCCAAAAACACCCTTGTCACCAAGTATGCGTTCGTCGTCAAGACTGCGTGCTCTTACAGAAGTTTTTGGAAGGAAAGTAACCCTGCCACCCCTGTTTTGTTTGAGGTATGCAATGAGTGATTTTGCGTCGTCTTCGTCTTTTGTGACGATATTTTGCAAAGCACTTCCCAAAGTCACTTCCAGAGCAACCTCATATTCTTTTGGCACTTTAATCATATTGCCAACGACACCAACGATTTTAGAAGACAGATTTTTGTTTTCCTGACTGTCTTTGAGCAAAACCTTTACACCACCGCTGAATCCGTCAAAGTTTTCTGCAATGTTTTTGCACATATTGAGACGTGCTGTGTCAACTGCAATGCTTTCTTTTGTTTTTGAAAGTTTGCGGTTGAGTTCCATCAGTTTTACGTCACAATCCGTGAGTGCTTTTTGCACTTTTTGTTGTTCGCCTGCAACATTTTTTTGCTGTTCAAAAAGAAAATCAACTTCTTGCTGTTGCTCTGCCTTTTTGCTGATATAACCTGCAAGTTTTTCTTTTGCATTTTGCACGTCAACGTCAATCTGGCCAACACGCAAAACAAGTGTGTTCAATTCACCCCTGATGTTTGCATCCTGACTGCGACTTTCTGTAAGACTGTCAAGAATCTGCATAATTTCATTTTGGTTTTGATCGTTGAGTGACTGTATGTTTGAAATGTTTTCAAGCACTGCTGACAATTCGCCGTTGAGTTGGCTGAACTGCACCGTGAGTGATTCAAACTGCAACTGCATTTCTGCTTTTGTTGCAGTTGCCTGTTCTATTTTTTGATTGAGTTGAGCAATCTGCTCGTTTGTTGCATCAATCTGAGCACTGAGTCTGTCATTTTGAGTTTTGAGACCCCTTATCTTTTCTACGCTGAGTTGTGTTTCGCCAGATTGTTTTGCAATGCTTACTTCGAGTTCTCTTTGTTTTTCTACAAGCTGTTCTCTTTCGACGTCAAGTTTTTCTCTCATAACAAAAGACTCTTCGTAAACTTCAAACGCTTTGCGGAATTTTTCACCAACAAAGTTGAGTTCTTCGTTGAGACCTTTGATTTTTTCGTTTATCTGCGCCTTGAAAGTTGCAGCATTGTCATAGTTGTAGATATAAGAGTTTACTTCGTTGTATTTGATTTGTTCACTGAGAGCAAGATATTTTTTTGCGTCTTCTGCCTGCTTTTTCAAAGGACCAAGTTGTCTGTCAAGTTCTGACGTAATGTCAAAAAGACGTGTCATATTGTCTTTGTTTCGGGCAAGCTTTCTTTCTGTCTCTTTCTTTTTCTGACGGAAGTTTGAAATGCCGAGAGCCTCTTCAAAAATAGCCCTTCTGTCGTCTGGTTTTGAGTTGAGGATGGCATCCATACGACCTTGCCCAACTATAGAATAACCCTCAAGGCCAAGACCTGCATTGCGCAAAAGTTCGCTGATATCCCTGAGTCTTGCTGGTGCACGGTTGATGAGATATTCGCTGTCGCCAGAACGATAAAGTTTGCGTGAAATAACAACTTCGTCGTATGGCAAAGGAAAAATCTGGTTTTTGTTGTCAAAAATCAAAGATGCCTCGCAATAACTCATTGATTTTCGTTGTTCGGTACCACTAAAGATGAGATCCTGCATTGTTTTGCCACGCAATTTTGACGCAGCCTGCTCACCAAGAACCCATCTTACCGTATCTGAAACGTTGCTTTTGCCACAACCGTTTGGACCAACGATTGCCGTTATGTTTGAGTCGAACTTTATTTCTACTTTGTCCGCAAATGATTTAAAGCCATAGACTTCTATCTTTTTTAAGTTCAATTTTCCAAACCCCTGTCTTTTAAAATCTCATAGGCGCTTTTTGCCGCCTGATATTGAGCCTCTGCCTTGTTTTTGCCTTTGCCCATGCCTATTTGTTTGCCGCCAAGTATGGCAATAAAACAAAACTCCGGTTTGTGTTCTGGCCCTGTTTTTGACACAAACTCATAGCTGAGCGCAAGTTTGTGTTGCTGAGCATATTCCTGCAAGGCAGTTTTATAATCATCGAAAACATCAGACGACATAATCTCTTTTATATAAGGTTGGATATACTTTAGTGCAAATTGTTTGCCCGTCTGTATATCGCTGTCAAGCGTGATTGCCGCCAAAACAGCCTCAAACAAGTTGGCATGCGTTTTTTTGCTCGCTATTGCCGTGCCATCGTTTGCATTTACAACCAAAAACCTGTTTAACCCAAGTTTTTCTACAATTGTTGCAAGTGTTTCGGTCGACACAGATTTTGCCTTGATCTTGCTCAGTTTGCCCTCCTGCATATCTTTTACGTTTAAAAACAGATATTCAGTCACGGCATAGTTAAGTATCGCATCGCCAAAAAACTCAAGCCTTTCGTTGTCTTCAAGTCCATTGCCAAATGCATAGGACGAATGACGAAAAGCCGTCTGACAAAGCGACTTGTTTTTGAAATTATATCCTATAATTTTTTCGATTTCGTTGCAATTCATTATTCTTCTGTTTTTACTTGTTCAAGACTGGCTTTAATTTTGCCAATCAAATCGCTCTTGTGCATTTCTACAACCTGCATGATACTGCCACAGATTGATTTTGCTTTTGATGAGCCGTGTGATTTGATAACAAGTTTTTCTACACCAATAAAAGGTGCACCACCGTTTTGGTTGTAATCCAAAAGCCCACGGATTTTGTCAAAAGATGGTTTGAGTAATTTGCCTGCAATTTTTGTTTTAAAACTGCTGTAAATCTCATTTTTGATCATTTTGAGCATAGTTGTTGCAATGCCCTCGCTTGCTTTGAGAGCAACGTTGCCGGCAAAACCATCAGCAACAACAACGTCATATTCGCCCGTTGTGATATCACGTGCTTCCATATTGCCCACAAAGTTGATTGGCAACTGTTTGAGCAATGGGAAAGTTTCTTTAACAAGCTGATTGCCCTTTTCATCTTCTGTACCATTGCACAAAAGACCAACACGTGGGTTTTCGATGCCATAAACTGCTGTCATATAGGCGCTGCCCATAAGCGCAAACTGTTCGAGCATATTTGGTTTGCAATCTACGTTTGCACCACAGTCGATGAGCAAAGTATGGCCACCTGTGAGAGTTGGCAAAACCGGTGCAAGCGCTGGACGAGAAATGCCCCTGATGCGGCCAATACGCAACAACGCACCCGTAAGAACTGCACCTGTGCTGCCGGCAGAAACCATACCAATGCACTCCGGATCTTCTTTTGTTCTTTCAAGTGCTTTTACCAAAGAAGACTCTTTTTTTGATCTGATAGCCATTGTTGGCACGTCGTGACAAGTAATTACGTCCTGCGCATCAACAAATTCTACCCTGTCTGCATCATACTTTTCCTGCTTGAGAAGATCTTCTATTTCTGCCTGATTGCCAACAAGCACCAAAGAAATCTCTTTGTTTTGCTCGAGAGCCATCACACTGCCTTTAACCAATTCGTGTGGTGAATGATCGCCACCATAGATATCAACTACAATTTTCATCATATACCTCATTTTGTTTTGTGCAAAATTACACAAATATCACTAAATACAGTATACATTAAAATTTGTCTTTACACAATACATTTTTGTTGTTTTGAGCCAATGTTTCACAAAACAGGCATTTGTTTCACGAAAGAAAAAATAAAAAAGCGAGCCCTTTTGGACTCGCTTTTAAATGCAATTAATAATTATTCAGCCTTTTCTTTTTGCTTAACAATTTGTTTGCCATCATAGAAACCACAATATTTGCATACTCTGTGGCTCAATATTTTTTCATGACATTGAGGACACTCAACAAGAGTTGGAACAGTAAGTTTCCAGTTTGCTGATCTTGTATGTTTCCTTTGTTTTGAGGTTTTCCTTTTTGGTACTGCCATAATTGCACCCCCTAATTACAAAATTACAGTGTCTCAATGTTAAAAATCTGCGACACAGCTAGCATTATACAAAATAATACTTTTTTTGTCAAACAAAATTTTGACTTATTTTGCAAGGCGTTGAGTTTCTCTTGCGATAACCAATTCTTCGTTAGTTGGAATAACCAAAACTTTAACTTTTGAGTCTGGTTTTGAGATTTCACAAATCTGACCACGTTTGAAGTTTTTGTTTGCATCAACGTCGAAGTCTACGCCCATGTAAGAAAGTTGACCAGCAACTTTTTCACGGATGTAAGGATCGTTTTCGCCAACACCTGCTGTAAATACGATGCAATCTACACCGTTCATAACTGCAGCGTATGAACCAACGTATTTTTTAACGTTGTAAGCAAATGCGTCAACAGCAAGTTTGTTGAGACCGTCAAATTTGCCAGGAGCCATGAGGTCACGGAAGTCTGAGCTGTTTTCTGACATACCCAAAACGCCACATTCTTTATTGAGATATTTGATTGTACGAGCGATATCCCAACCTTCTTTTTGCATGAGGTATTCGATAACTGATGGATCGATGTTACCACTTCTTGTGCCCATTGGAACGCCTTCGAGTGGTGTAAAGCCCATAGAAGTATCTACACTCTTGCCACCGTCAACTGCAGCGATTGAAGAACCGTTGCCCAAGTGACATGTGATAACTTTAACTTCTTCTGGTTTTTTGCCCATGTATTTTGCAGCTTCGCCAGAAACAAACATATGGCTTGTGCCGTGGAAGCCGTATTTGCGGATTTTGTATTTTTTGTAGTGATCGTATCTGATGCCGTAGAGATAAGCATAGTCAGGCATAGATGAGTGGAAAGCTGTATCGAATACTGCCACCATTGGTGTGTTTGGCATTACAGACTGGCAAGCTTTGATACCCATAACGTTTGCTGGGTTGTGGAGTGGTGCCAATTCGCTGTTTCTTTCGCAGATTGCCAAAACTTCGTCATTGATAAGTACGCTTTCAGTAAAGTCTTCTGCGCTGTGAACTACACGGTGACCTACTGCAGAGATTTCGTCCATAGATTTGATAACGCCACATTCTGGGCTTACCAAAGCATCCAAAACCATTTTGATAGCTACTTCGTGATTAGGCATATCGTTGTTGAAAACAGTTTCTTTGCCGTTTGCTTTGTGAGTCAATACAGATCCGTCGATAGCAATTCTTTCGCACAAACCTTTAGCGATTACGCTTTCGTTTGTCATATCAATAAGTTGATATTTGAGAGATGAGCTACCTGCGTTAATAACCAAAATTTTCATTGTTATATATTCCCCTCTATATAATATTTAAAATTAGTTGCCAGCCTGGCATGCAGTCAATGCTACTACGCCAACGATATCGTCTACGTTGCAACCTCTTGACAAGTCGTTGATAGGTTTTGCCATACCTTGGCAGATTGGTCCAAATGCATTTGCTTTTGCAAATCTTTGAACGAGTTTGTAACCGATATTGCCTGCGTCGAGGTCAGGGAATACCAATACGTTAGCTTGACCGGCAACTTTGCTGCCAGGTGCTTTGAGTGATGCAACTTCTGGTACGAGTGCTGCGTCAAGTTGAAGTTCGCCGTCGATCATCATGTCAGGCGCTTTTTCTTTTGCCAGGTTTGCAGCAGTTTGTACTTTTGTTACGTCGTCGTGTTTTGCACTGCCTTTTGTTGAGAAAGAAAGCATTACAACTTTTGGTTCGTCTTTCAACAATGTTTTTGCAGAAAGCGCACTTGCAACAGCGATGTCAGCAAGTTGTTCTGCAGTTGGATTTGGGTTGATTGCACAGTCTGCAAACAAGAAGATACCGTCAGAACCCATATCTTTATCTTTAGTCTCAATAATGAAATAACCTGAAGCAGTTGAAATGCCAGGAGCAGTTTTGATAATTTGAAGTGCAGGACGGAGCAAGTCGCCTGTTGAGTGGATAGCACCACCAACCATACCGTCAGCATCGCCGGCTTTTACCATCAAAACGCCTTGATACAATACATTGTTTTTAGCAAGGTCCATAGCCTGTTCTTCAGTCATGCCCTTTGACTTTCTTGCGTTGTAAAGAATTTCTGCATATTCATTGATTTTTGGGTTGTTTTGTGGATCAATGATAGTAACACCGTCAAGACATACGTCTGGGCATTTTTCTTTGATAACAGCTTCTTTACCCAAAATAACGATTTTTGCAAAGCCTTCTTGTGCAATAATGCTTGCAGCTTTGATTACGCGTGGTTCTTCGCCTTCTGGAAGAACTACAGTTTTGTTCAACGCTTTTGCTCTTTGTTTGTAAGTTTCAATCAATTGTGACATAAAAAACCTCTCAAAACGGAAAATTCTATTGCTTTTCCTTATTTTTTAGTTATAATAATTTTACTACAATTTAAAATTAAAGTAAAGGTATGAATCAAACAATTTTGAAAAAATGTGGGATCATTTGCGAATACAACCCACTTCACAACGGACATATAAGACAAATACAGGCTGCAAAAGAGCAAACAGGCTGTGATACACTCGTTTGCATAATGAGTGGCAACTTTGTTCAGCGTGGTGACGGAGCCGTTCTGGACAAATATACACGTGCCGTTCATGCAATAAAAGCAGGTGCAGACGTAGTTGTAGAGTTGCCAACTGTTTTTGCCATAAACTCTGCACAAGATTTTGCTTTTGGTGCAATAAAAACCCTTTCTGCACTTGGTTGCGAATATCTGCACTTTGGCAGTGAATGCGGTGACGTAGCACAACTTGAAAAAGTTGCGGAGTTTTTGCTCAATCCCCCTTCTGCCTTTACAAAAAAACTGCAGGAAAATCTTGACAAAGGATTGTCTTATCCACAGGCAATAGCAAAAGCATCTGCAAGATATTTTGACAACGAAATTTTAAACAATCCAAACAACACGCTTGCAATAGAATATATAAAAGAGATAAAAAATCAGCACAGCAGCATAAAACCAGTCACTTTAAAACGAAACAGCGATTATAACAGTGATGATCTGATGTCTGAGTTTTGCTCTGCATCTGCAATAAGAACTGCATGCGGAAAACAGGATTTTAAAAAGATAAAAAATCACGTGCCTGCATACGTTTTTGAAGACCTGACGAAAAATCAATATTACAGCCAGCAGAATTTTGAAATTTTTGCACACGGCTTTTTGATAACTTCAAACACAGATTATCTCAAAAACATTTATGGCGCAGAAGAAGGTTTGCACAACAAACTTTTTAAAAACGCAACATTGCCTTGCTATGACGATTTGTTGTTTGGCACAAAAAGCAAAAGATACACTTTGCTAAAAATAAAGCGCCTCATCCTCAACAGCGTGCTTGGCATAACCAAAGCAAATATGAAAAAGGCAAAAAAAGCAAAACCATATTTTAAAGTTTTGGCAATAAACAGTGACAGACTTGATATTTTGAGTGATTTTTCTCGTTGCAACGTGAGTGACGTAAAAAAACTTAACGATGCACAAAAAGAAATGTACGAAATTGACAAAAAAGCAAGCAATTTGTATTATGCACTTTGCCAAAAACAAGGCAACCTTGACGTAAGTTTGCCAATGCAGAAAGTTGACGTAAAAAACAAAAAAGATTGACCAAAAAGGTCAATCTTTTTTTATTGCTTTTATTCTTTTTCTTCCTGGTTTTCCTGACTGATGCCAAGCAGTTTTTTGATACGGTTGATTTTTGATTTTGCAGCTTTTTCTCCCGCACTTATCGCCTCTGCCACAGTTTTGATTGCAAACTGACTGCCGTCCATTTTAGGCACAATAACAACGTCACCACGATTGTACATTTTTTTAGTATTTTTCCAGTCCAAAACGTCAAACGTGCGAAACAAAACCTGAAAAATAGTTGGATTTTGCACAAAATCACCGTGATCACCCAAAGCATCAACCAAAACTATTACGTCAGGTGCAAATTCGTCCATGGCATCAATTGGCAGACGGCAAAGCACACCGCCGTCAACAAGCACCATTCCGTCTTTTTTTATCGGTTGAAAAATGCCCGGTATTGACAGACTTGCTCTTATGCCGTCAATAAGTTTGCCGTGATTGAACACGTATGGTTCGCCTTTGTTGAGGTCAACTGCAACGCAACGAAAAGGAATTTTGCACTCTTCAAACGTTTTTACTTTGAGATATTTATTGATAAGCCTTGCACTCTTTTTTCCACCAAAAAAGCCACCTGCTTTTATTGGACGAAGATTTACGTCCATAATATCACTTATTTTAAGTTTTGCAAGAGCCTGTTCCATCTCTGGCACAGTCATACCGGCAGAATAGCATGCACCAACAACTGCACCCATAGAACTGCCTGCTATATAGTCAATTGGTATACCGTTTTCTTCAAATATTTTGATGACGCCAACGTGACACGCTCCACGTGCACCACCGGCACCCAAAACAAGTCCAAGCGTCTTTCGCCTTTCGCTCATAAGGCTTTTCCTCCAGTCATAAAAATAAATATGCAAAAAACCAAAAATAAAAATATCGGTTTGTTTTTATCTTTGCCGATAGTTTTGTGTATAATTCTTTTTGTTGCAAATCCCACCAAATATATGCAATCAGTCACAAACGGTCTCGTTGTTTGGGCAACCGCAGTTGTCCCCGCCCTTTTGCCATTTTTTGTTTTGAGCAAACTTCTGACCGAACTGCATTTTTTCGACAGGCTTTGCAAGTATGTTTCACCAGCTACAAAAAAGTTGTTTAATGCCCCTGCAATATCGGGATATATATTTTTGACAAGTATAGTATCTGGATATCCGGTTGGAGCAAAACTTTTGCAGGAATATCACAAAAACAATCTGCTTACACAAACTCAGTGCAAAAAAATATCCACCTTTACTTCAACAAGCGGACCTTTGTTTATACTTGGCACTGTTGGCGGTGGATTTTTTGACAACAGCAAACTTGGTATCATTTTGCTGTGTTGTCATATTTTATCCACCATTTTGTGTGGAGTTTTGCTGAAAAATTTTTATTGCAGTGATAATACCACCATCACTGCAAAAAATCAAGAATTAATTTCTGAAAATATTTTAAACGACACGATATATTCTGCCATATACGGCATACTCACAACAGGCGTTTTTATATCCCTGTTTTTTATGCTGACAGATATGTTGCCTATATACAAAATATCGTCAAAACCATTGCAGGCTGTTGTAACCGGATTGTTTGAGGTAACGCACGGATGCAAAATGTTGTCACAACTGAACCTTTTCTTTACAGCAACCGCAGTTTTGACACAAGGCATGATATCATTTGGTGGTCTTTGTATTATACTGCAAAGCTATACCTATCTTAAAGACTGTGGCATAAGTTTTTTGCAGATAATATCATTCAAAGCAGTTCAGGCAAGTATATCATGTGTCGTCACGTTTATAGTATGTCTTATTTTTTAGAATAAAGTTCGCTTATCTTTTTAGCAATCTGTTCCGGCACGTAGGCACAAACGTCTTTGCCAAGTGCAAGTAACTCTCTCACAAAAGAAGATGACAAAAAGCCCATATTGTCACTGCAAGGCATAAACAA
>JAFTHO010000163.1 GCA_017457385.1 Clostridia bacterium
AGCTATGATCTCAACGAAGTATCAGCATCAAAAGTATTCATTGGTCAAAAACTTGGCGACAGCAAATTGTCAGGCAAATTCTATGGTGTTGATGGAGACGAATTAACAGGTACGTTTACTTGGGATGCGCCAGCTGGCACATATATTGAGCAAACAGGCAAATACAATGCTACCTTCAATCCGGATGACGCAAATTACAACTCTGTCACAATCGAAAACATCACTGTTACGGCAGAGCAACTTTATGTAACCTTCTTGAAATATGATGGTACAGAATTGACAAAAATAAATATCAAGTATGGTGAAAACATTGCAAGTACTCCATTGGTGCCAACTCTCGAGGGTTATGATGCAAAATGGGGCACTATTCCAACAAACATTACAACACAAGGTCAAACAGTCAGCCCTGTTTATACAATGAAAAACCCAACTGCAAGAGCAGAGGGTACAAGCGAATTTACTTATGGCGAAGTTGTAAAAATCACGGGTACTGTTACACGAAACTATACTCAGGAAACAGATATTACATATACTTACACATGGAGCTACAACGGCAGTGAAGTTGCATCATCAGCTTCAAACGTATTGTCTTATGACGAAAAGCTCGAAGTTGGTACACATACGTTCAATTTGCTTGTGACAGTCAAAGACAAAGATGGCCAAAGCAAAACGGTAAATACGTCAAAAACTATCACTATCAAAAAGGCAAAACTTGTAGTGTCAGCACAAGACGCAGAGCGTTTGTATGGCGATGAAGATGACTACAAAGATAACATCACATATGAAGGATTGAAGTTTGACGACCAATTTGCAGACGTTGTAACAAAATATGAATTTGTAGAAATCCTGTCAACTGCACGTGTAGGCAGTTATGATATCAAGTTTGACACTGCAAACAGCACTTTGACAAACAAAAACTACGAAATCGAATACAAAGACGGTGCAACTCTTACAGTAAAACAACGTCCTGTTACAATTGCTATCAATTCAACCGGCACTTATACTGGCAAAAACCACGTAATTTCATTGTCAAATTCAAACGTTGGTGGCAATGGTCTGGCTTCTGGACAAATTTTGTCAGGAACTGCAACTACGTCAGGTGCAGATGCAAAAGCATATGACAAACAAAGTGATTTTGCATTCAACTTTACAATTCAAAATGGTTCTGTAGTTACTACAACAAACTATCTCATCACTGATCAGCTGGCATATACAATCCAGCAAAAAGAAATCACAAGTGATATGATCAGCGTTGGCAGTGGCTTGTATTACAATGCTTCAGAACAACAAGTAAGTGTAACAGTCACATACAACGGCACAAAACTTGTTTTGGGCACAGACTATACAATTTTGAATGATTCTGACCATGGCATAAATGCCGGTGGCTATACACTCACAATCGAAGGTAAAGGCAACTATAAAGATAGTGCAACAAAAGGCTGGTCAATTGCAAAAGCAAACTACGATATGACAAAAGTATTGTGGTCAACTTCTGCCAACCTCACGTTTGACAATTCAGAAAAAGTAGCCCAACTCACAGGTTTGCCACAAGGTATTACACCAAACTATACAACAAATGGTCAGGCTGGCAATTCTGCAAAAGATGCATGCGAATATACAACGTCTGTAACCTTCGACTACGATAAAACAAACTACAACGAGCCGGTTTATGCAGACAAAGTGTGGAAAATTGCACAACGTGAAATCACTGTTGCAATTTCAAACACTCAAAGTGTATACAATGGCACAACTGGTTTTGTAGAAAACCAATATACAGTTGTCAGCAACGCAAAAGAAATTGCTGGCGCACCTGCAGACATCACAGTAACAAAATCATCTGTAAAAGCAAATTCTGTTGCATTCTTCCGCATGTCATCAGGTGTAGATGCAGGCAGCTATTCAGTTTCTGCAAGCTATTCAAATGAAAACTATAAAGTCACTTTCCAAACAGCAGCAGGCCAGACTATCAAGGCAGAGGCTGGTAAACCGGCTGAAGTGGCAGTTCACACAATCGCACCAAAACCAATCAAGGTATACGTTCTCAACTCTTCATCAACTTATG
>JAFTHO010000164.1 GCA_017457385.1 Clostridia bacterium
TGATTTGCCAAGGCTTTCTGCCCAGAGCTGGCAATACCAGTCAGAAATGAGACGAAGGCTGTCTGCATATGGCATCATTACAGAAATGTTGTGACCTGTCTGCATTGCAACGTGCATAAGCAAAGATGCAAACAATGCAGGGTTTTTAGAAATATCGTCTGTACGACACAACTGATCCATATCTTTTGCACCCTTGAGCATAAGTTTGATGTCGATGCCCAAAACTGCTGCAGGCAAAAGACCAACAGGGCAAAACTCGCTAAAGCGTCCGCCTACACCGTCTGGAATATAGAAAGTTGGGAAGCCCTCTTGTTTTGCAATTTTGATGAGGTTGCCTTTGTTTTGGTCTGTTGTTGCAATGATATGCTCATTTGCTTTGTCACCAAGTTTTGACTTGAGCAAATTGTAGATAATCAAAAACTGTGCCATTGTTTCGCTTGTAGCACCAGATTTTGTGATAACGTTAAACATAGTTTTTTCTACGTCGATAACGTCAAGCAAAGATGCCATTCTTTCTGGGTCTACGTTGTCTTCTACGTAGAATTTTGGGCCACCGCGTTTTTCTTTTGGCAAGTCGTTGTAGCGAAGGTGTTTGAGTGCATTGAACACTGCTGATGGACCAAGAGCTGAGCCACCGATGCCCAACACTACAAAAGTGTCAAATTTTTCTCTCACGCCGTTTGCGCAAGCGATGATGTCGTCGGCAATTTTGTCCTGGTTGTAAGGAAGATCCATCCAGCCCTGCCAGCCCTGACCTGCTTGTGCAGTAACTTTGGCATATGCTTTTTGAGCATTTGCAATTTGACTGTCGATTTGTTCCTGAGTGATACCGTCTTTGCCGATCATACCGCTCATCATATTGTTAAAATCAAATGTAAGCACTTTTTTCATAAATGCAATCCCCTTTTATTTTGCCATCTGGCGTGATTTTTTTATGCAAAAATTTTGTCGATAAATTCGTTCATCTGTGCAAAAGTCACTTCGTTTTGTTCAGCAGATTCTGCAGCAGTCATATAGAATTTGATGAGAGGTTCTGTACCGCTTGGTCTTACGATGAGCTGTGCATTGTCTTCAAGATTGAGCATAATTACGTTTGCACTTGGGAGGCCCAATACGTTTTCGCCAAGAAGGTCGATTTTTTGCAACACTTTTTTGTCACCAACGTTTGCAACGTCCATATTGCGGAAGTCTGTCAAAAGTTGTTTCATTTTTGCGTTGCCGCTTGCACCTGCAAATTCTTTAGATTTGAGTCTGTGAGTAAATCTGCCAAATTCGTCATAAACTTCGTTGAGTTTGTCGATGAGTGTTTTGCCTTGTTTTTTGAGTACGTTTGCATATTCGATAAGAACCATACATGCAACGACTGCGTCTTTGTCACGTGCGTGATCACCAACGAGATAACCACAGCTTTCTTCAAAGCCCATAACAAAGTCGTCAATGCGACCCTGGTCGAAAAGTTTGTTCATCTGGTCGCCGATATATTTAAAGCCTGTCAAAACGTTGCGCATTTCTGCACCGTATTTTTCGGCAATTTTAGCAGCAAGGTTTGAAGTAACGATAGTTTTTACCAAAACTGCGTTTTGTGGCAAAGTGCCACGTTGTTTTCTTTCTTCCAATACGTAACTCAAAAGGCACAAGCCCATTTCGTTGCCGGTAAGGATTGTATAGTCGCCATTGTGTTTTACTGCAACGCCAACACGGTCTGCGTCTGGGTCAGTTGCAATAAACACGTCTGCATCGTGTTTTTTAGCATATTCAAGACCGAGTGACAACGCTTCGCGTTTTTCTGGGTTTGGATATGGACAAGTTGGAAAGTTGCCGTCCGGATTGTATTGTTCGTCAACGATGATAAGATCTTTTACGCCGATTTCTTTAAGAATTGCAGGAACAAACTTCCAGCCTGTGCCGTTGAGCGGGCTGTAAACAACTTTGATAACGTCGCAGTCGTTCATGTGTTGTTTTTTAACTCTTGCAAAAAATTCGTCGTAGCAAGATTGTGGAACGTATTCGATAATGTCACTCTTGAGAGCTTCTTCAAAATCTGCACGTTCAACTTCAAACGCATCAACTTTGTCGATTGCGGCAGTAACTGCGTTTGCAGCAGCATCTGTAATCTGACAACCGTCTGCACCGTATACTTTATAGCCGTTAAATTTGCTTGGGTTGTGGCTTGCAGTGATCATAACGCCTGCATCACAGCCCATTTCTCTTGTGCCGAAAGATACGAAAGGTGTTGGTTGCAATTCTTCTGTAAGATATACTTTCAATCCGTTTTTAGCAAAGACACAAGCTGCTGTTTTTGCAAACAACTGCGAATTGATACGGCTGTCGTAGCTGATGAAAACAGATTTTGCTTTGATATCTTTGAGATAATCTGCAAGACCTTGCGTTGTTTTTGAAACAGTGTAAATGTTGAGGCAGTTTGTGCCGGCGCCGAGAATACCGCGTTGACCAGCTGTGCCAAACTCCAACTCTTTGTAAAAACTGTCCTGAATTTTGTTTTCGTCATTTTTCATTTCTTCAAGTTGTTTTTTGATGTCGGCATCAGTAACCTTTTGACACCACAACTCATATCTTTGTTTGTAATCCATAAAACGATAAAATGCTCCTTATAGGTTTATAGTTAGTATTATTTTAACATAAAAAAAATGCTTTGCCTAGACCCATTTGCAAAATAAATGGTTATATTTGACACAATTTTGACGGGTTTTTGCATAGTTTGTTGATTTGTCAAAAAAAGCAATTTTTTAAAAACAAAAAAACACACCGTTTTGCAGGTGTGTTTTGTATTTTGTACGTGTTTTTAAAACCCAACACAAAGTGTTGTGTCAGCCGTCAATGAGTTGTTTTGCAAGCAACAGACCGATTACAGACTTTGCATCGTCAATTTTGTTTGCATATACCATATCGAGTGCATCGCTGAATTTTACCTTTTCGATAGTGACGTGTTCTCCCTCGTCAAGATGTTGTTCAAAATATTGCAGATCACGTGCAAGATAGATATAAAAACGTTCTGTGCAGTATCCCGGTGTGACGATAAAAGTGCCAAGATTATTCCAGTCGCCGGCAATGCAACCCGTTTCTTCAGAGAGTTCACGTTTTGCAGTTTCAAACGGATCTTCGTCCACCTCTCGCTTGCCGGCAGGAATTTCGAGCAGATATTTGCCGATGGCATATCTGAACTGTTTTACAAAAAGCACGTTGCCCTCGTTGTCAACCGGCACGATACACACACCGCCACGGTGCTCTACCACTTCTCGTTTGGCTTTTCGGCCGTCTTCCTGCACGATGTCGTCACAACGCACGCTGATGATTTTTCCGTTGTAAAGGTAGTTTTGTTTTGAAGTAATTTCTTTCATAAAAATCCCCCTTAAAACTGTCTTTTGTTATCCTATTTTGATGCCAAGACTATACAGGTATGCCTTGATGCGACGCACGTTTGCAAACATGATGATTGCACATATTGCAGAAATGGCAAACACCCCTGCGCACACAAGAAGCATTGCATCGCCAAGTGTTTCTTTAAGCACACCAGACAATATACTCAGCACAACACCAATCAAAACGCTTGCAAAAAACACCCATCTCGTATACTTTGACAAATTGAGCATACCCTTGAGTTTTTTTGCCTGTTCGGGCGTGAGTTTTGGTGCGTTTTGTCCTTTGTTTTCCATAAAAAATTTGTCCTTTAAAAATCAATAATTTTCTTTTCGTTCTTCAAAAAAGCCTTGCGGATGATGGCATACGGGGCATACCTGAGGTGCGTTTTTGCCAAAAGTGACGTGACCGCAGTTGCGACAAATCCACATGATATCGCCCTCTTTTGCAAACACTTTTGCCTCACGTATGTTTTGCGCAAGTTTGCGATATCTTTCTTCGTGCTCTTTTTCTATTTTGGCAACCCCTTCCATCTGTTTTGCAATATCCACAAAACCTTCGTCCCAGGCATCTTTTGCAAACTGCTTGTACATTTCGCTCCACTCGTAGTTTTCGCCTGCCGCGGCATCCAGCAGATTTTCCAGCGTCGTGCCAATGCCATGAAAATGTTTAAACCACAGTTTTGCATGTTCTTTTTCGTTTTCGGCAGTGTCGTCAAAAATTGCGGCAATCTGCTGATACCCTTCGCTTTTTGCCTTGCTGCCATAAAAACTGTACTTTGTGCGTGCCTGACACTCGCCACCAAAGGCATACATCAGGTTTCGTTCTGTTTTGCTTCCTTTTAGTTGCATAGTTAAAAAACCTCCTGACAAGATTTTTCAACCAGACAAAGTATAACATCTTGTCCGGTCAAAATCAATATCCATCAGTCAAATTATGCAAAAAAAGCAAGGCTTTATACCTTGCTTTTTGTTTTTTATTCTTCGTTGTTGATTTCTTCGATATCGTATGGTGTTGCCTGATATACGTAATAGTTGAGCCAGTTGCTGAACAAAATTGTTGCAGTGCTTGTCCAGCTCATATTGACTTTGTCGCATTTGTTGTCTGCAAAATAGTTTTTTGGAGACTCGATTGGCAAACCCTTGTTGAGATCGCGGAAATATTCTTTTTTGAGAGTATCTCTGTCATACTCTACGTGGCCTGTGATAAAAATGCTCTTGTTGTCGTTTGACTTGATGATTGTTGCACCAGCCTCGTCACTTTTTGCAAGCACAGTCAGCTCCGGATGTTTGTAAACCTCTTTTTCCATAATGGCTGTGTGGCGTGAGTGTGGCACGTAGAAAATATCACTCAGACCTTTTGTAAGCATTTCGCCAGGATGCAGTGCAACCGTTGGAAAAATGCCAAAAAACTTTTGACCGAGAGGGATTTTGTCAATGCCATAATAATGATACAACGCCGCCTGCGCACCCCAGCAGATATAAATTGTTGTGGTTACGTTTTTGCGGGCATAGTTCATAAGGCTGACAAGCTCGTCCCAATAGTCTACGTCTTCAAAATTGAGTGTTTCTACCGGTGCACCAGTGATGACCATACCGTCAAATTTGAGATTTTTTATTTCGTCAAAATTTTTGTAAAATCTTGCCATATGGCTTTCGCAAGTGTTTTTGCTTTTGTGACTTGCCATATTGACGAGAGTGATGTTCACCTGCAAAGGTGTGTTGCCAAGCAGACGCAACAGCTGAGTTTCTGTCTCGATTTTTGTTGGCATAAGGTTTACGATTGCAATTTCGATAGGACGTATATCCTGTGTAATCGCCCTGTTTGTTGCCATGACGAATATATTCTCTTTTGTGAGTATATCAAAAGCCGGCAAATCTTTTTGTATAACTATCGGCATTTAGTGCTCCTTAAATTTTGTTGAGTGCATTTATAACGTCGTTTGCGATATCGTCGATGTTTTCGATACCCAAAGAAAGACGTACTGTCGTTGGTTTGATGCCAGCAGCAATAAGGTCGGCATCAGAGAGTTGTCTGTGTGTTGTAGATGCAGGGTGCAATACGCAACTGCGCACGTCTGCAATGTGAGTAACCTGTTTGATGAGTTCGAGATTGCGGATAAAGTTTTCGGCATCTTTGCGACCGCCCTTTACGCCAAACACGAGCATACCACCAAAACCGTTTTTGTAATATTTTTTTGCAATTTCGTGATATTCGTCGTCCTCGAGACCAGGATACATTACCCAGTCAACTTTGTCGCTTGCTTTGAGAATTTTTGCAAGAGCCAAAGCGTTTGCACTTGTGCGTTCCATACGCAAATGCAAAGTCTCACTGCCCATGTTTGTGAGCCAAGAGTTGAAAGGACTTGGTGTAAGACCCATATCTCTCATATATTGCATACGTGCTTTGAGGATGTATGCAGCGGCACCACCTTCCTGAGTGTAAGTGATGTCGTGATAACTTGCATCTGGTGTATAAAACGCTTTATAACGTGGGTTGCCGTCAAACTCAAAATTGCCACCGTCTACGATGACGCCACCAACGCATGATGCGTGGCCGTCAAGATATTTTGTGCTTGAGTGAATTACGATATTTGCACCGTGTTCCAGCGGACGCACGTGATATGGTGTTGCAAGTGTGTTGTCCACCATAAACAAAATGCCGTGCTTTTTGCAGATGCGTGCAAACTTGTCAAAATCGCAAACAACCATTGCAGGGTTTGCAATTGTTTCGATAAACAAAGCTTTTGTGTTTTCGTCAATGAGTGCTTCGATTTGTTCTTCGCTCATGTCGTTTGTGAAAAACTTTGTATCAATGCCAAGACGTGGCAAAGTGATTTTGAACAAATTGAAAGTACCGCCATAAATGCTTGCGGCAGAAAGCACGTTGTCACCTTTTTGAGCAACGTTCATAACGGCAGCCATAATTGCAGACATGCCAGAGCCTGTTGCCATTGCACCAACGCCACCTTCGAGCTTTGCAATTTTGTCTTCGTAGCAAGCAGTAGTAGGGTTGCTTATGCGAGAGTATATGTGACCGTCTTTTGGCACGTCAAACAAGTGTGCCATTTCTTCCGGTGTTTTGTAATAATATGTTGTGCTTTGATAAAGTGGCAATACGCGTGGGTCACCACTTTTTGGTTCGTATCCGCCCTGCACGCAAATAGTTTCTATTTTCATAATGGAATCCCCCATTTTTCTCGATTATATCTATTTTATAGCAACCTGTTCAACTTGTCAATAATTGACAAAACAAAAAAAGCACCGCAAAGGTGCTTTTGTTTTTGTTATTTTTTGTCCCACACGTGACGTTTGAGGCTGATATATGGTTTTTTGAGTTTTTTGTAAAGTTTTTTATACACACCCTCATACAGTTCGTCATAAAACTCGTGAGCCTTTTTGTCAGGCGTGAAAGTGTCGGTATAAGTGACCATATTTTCTATCGCTTTGTCAAAACTTTCGTGTTCACCCATAGACACAAAACCTGCCATAGAAGAGCCAAGACTGCTTGTCTCCCACGTCTGCACACGGGTCACAGGCAAACCGAACATATCCGCCGTCATCTGACAAACGTTGTCACTGCGACTGCCACCGCCTGCAACGATGATTTTGTCTATTTTGGTTTTGATGCGTTTTTGAATTTTTTTGTATGCGTCGTACAAAGCAAAATTTATGCCCTCGATAATGGCACGATACAAATGCCATTTTGTATGCACGTGGTTGAAACCCACGATAGTGCCCCTTGCCTCCGGACTTTTGAGTGGCGGTGCCCACATTGGTTGCAACACAAGACCGTCGCATCCCGGTGGCACTTCTGTAAGGTGTTTGTCAAGCAACTGTTCGGTTGACACACCCTGCGCTTTTGCCTGCTCAACCTCTTTTTCGGCAAACTGCTCGATAAACCACGTCACCATCCAGTATCCGCGATAAATCTGAATTTCAGGGTTATACTGTCCCGGCACAACTGCGGTATAAGACGGCATAAAAGTTTCTGGCTCGACGTATTTTTTAACTGCAAACTGACTTGTAGCCTGTGTGCCAAAACTGATGCACGCCATATTTTCTTTGATAACGCCACAACCGAGTGCCTCACAACATTTGTCGCCACCTGTGGCTATCACGGGCAAACCTTGTTTTATGCCTGATGCCTGCGCAAAACTTTGCGTGATAAAACCAAGCACTTCGCCAGGCTCTACAAGATCATACAGTTTGTCTTTGTCTACGTTAAAAATTTTCCACTGTATGTCATGAGTGCTTTTCCATCTGCGTTTTTTGTAATGATATGGTATATGCGCCGCCTGACATGCCTTTGACTCTACAAAATTGCCAGTCATCAGGTGATTTATATAGCCTGATATAGTCATATACTTGTAGGTGTTTTTCCAGTTTTCAGGTTCGTTTTCTCTTATCCAGTTGGCTTTTGTGATTTTGCCTTGTTTTTTTGCAGTATCCGTCATGCCAGCGATTCTGAGCAACAATCTGTTAAACAAAGGCACCTGTTTGTAATTGAACTCTGCCTCACGCTGGTCAAGCCACATTATAATTGGTCTGATTGCCTTGCCGTTTTTGTCCATGCACACGTTTGTGTCACGCACAGCCGTGCAGGTGACGGCAATAACGTCATCCCACAAATTTTCGCATTGACTTTTGAGTTTTTGAGCAACACGACAAAGCGCAACTGCATATTCGTCCGCATCCTGCTCTGCCCAGCCACGTTTTAAGGCAAAGCACTCTTTTGTACGCTCTGTTGCCATGCCGACAATTTGTCCTTTTTTGTCAACAAGCGTACACCTTATGCTCTGTGTACCACAGTCAAAAGTCAAAATCAAAGGGTTTTGCATATCTTCTCCTAACCAAAAGGCAAAACTGTCTTTTGTATCAATACAATACAATTTTAGCACACATTGTAAAATTTGCAATAGCAAAAATGATTTTTTATATACTTTGTTTATTTTTAAAATAAACTTTTGTTTGCTTTTAACAAAAAACGCTCACAAAAAAGTGAGCGTTTTGTTTTTTAAAGACTGTTTTTATAGTCATCGTTGCAAATGATTTTTGCAATGTTTGCATCTTTGTTGACGTGATAGCAGATATTGTCTGTCTGGCTTGTGATGATTGTAGTAACGCCAGGGCCGTGACCACTCAAAATGCAATCGCTGTGTACCACCACACCGATTGTAACCGCACCCTTGCGGAAGCAACGGCCGTTTGTTGTATCGCAATCCTGCAATGCAACGATATCACCAAAACGAAGGTCGAGCAAACCGTTTTGTTCAAGTTCGTTTTTGTCCATTGTCTGTATGTCATAGTCGCCTGTGTATGCATTTGCACTGCCAATGCCACTGCCCATAAGATGAGCAGGCACAACTGCGGATACACCCACACAAATTTTGCCCTCTTGCACGTCCACGTCAAGTTTTTCCAGCAGACGTGGGTCAATATTCATTACCCTCACGTCGTCAAAACCGTCAATTTTGAGGCCCTGACCAAAACCTTTCACCTGGATTTTGTCACCGATTGCCATTTTGTCAAGATCGTCTTTATCAAAGTCGACAAGCACGTGTTCGATACCGCCGTGAGTGCCTGTGACAACACCCTTTGCACCTTTTGCATCGCCAGATACAACTGTTGCAAGGTTGCCTATGCAAGACAAAAAGTTGAAAGCAAGATTTTCGGTAGCATCGTTGTTTTTTGCAGAAACGCCAGGCTCGATATGATCGCCCGCAAGACCATATACACTGTCGCCCACCTTTACGTTGTAGCAAATGCCACCAACTGCAGGCACTGCCCATATACTGCTGTCGTGAGCAATTTTTGTTGCAGCCCTCATTGTTGGATGATGTATATTGCCACATGCAGACTGCATAACAAGTTTGTCTTTGTTTGTCTTTATCATAAAAAAACTCCTTTTTTATCCTTTTTAATATTGCTATGATACCACAGAGCAAAAAAATATTCAAGAAAAATGTATTTTTGCATAAAAATCTAATTTATACATTGATTTTTGCATAAAAGTGGTATTTTATGAATTTTTTTGTGAAAATTTTTAATTTTTTTGCATAAAACAGTTGCAAAAAAACTCCAACGGGTATATATTATCTTCATTATTAAATTAAATATCTTTTTTGGAGGATAATATGAAGAAAATCTGGACATGTTTTGTAGCGGCAATCCTTGCTGTAGCAATGTGCTTTAGCTTTACTGCCTGCGCAAACGACACAATCATTGTACAAACAAACGCGTTTTTTGCACCGTTTGAATATTATCAAGGACAAGAAATCGTTGGCGTAGACGTTGACATCATGAATCTCGTTGGCGAAGAACTTGGCAAAGACGTTGAATTTGTAAACGGCGACTTTGGTATCATCATTGACGTTATCAACGAAGGCAAACAAGCTGACGTTGGTGCTGCTGGTATCACAATTACAGAAGCCCGTCAACAAAAAGTAGACTTTTCTATCCCTTATTATACATCAGTTCAATACGTAATCTGGAGCGAAAGCGACAACAGTATTGCAACTCAAAAAGCAGCAGACGGCACAACAGACATCGTTTTGTGGAGTCAGCTTGCAGGCAAAGACATTGGTGTACAGGCAAACACAACTGGTGACATCTACGTAAACATCGAAATCGATGGTGACGGTCCAGAATATCCAGGCGAACTCAACGGCACTAATGCAGCATGCAAACCTTTTGACGATGCACAAATCGCAACAGACGCTATCGGCTCACAAGTTGACTGTGTTGTAGTTGACGAACTCCCAGCACAATTTATCGTAAGCAAAAACAGCGGTCTCAAATGTGCTCCATTGTACTATGACAGCGAAACAGCAACAGAAGAACAATATGCAATGTGCGTAACACCTGGCAACGACGAATTGCTCGATGCTATCAACGACGTTTTGACAGACCTTTTGAACGACGTTGTAGATGGCAAAAACGCTATCGAACGCATGGTTGCTGAGCACCTTGGTCTCAACGACTAATCAATTTAACACAAACAACAAATCAAGGCAGAGTTTTCTCTGCCCTGATTTTTGTTTTTATAAGGAGAATTTATCGTGAACATTTTTAGTGGTATCATTGAGATTTTTACCTCTACCGACTATATGTCATACGTATGGAACGGCCTTGGCAAAACGTTGCTCATTTCTGTTTTTGCCTCTTTGCTTGGTCTTGTGCTTGGCATTATCGTTGCGCTGGTTAAAATCTCTTATCCAAAAAGAAAAAAAGCATTGTGTGTGCCAAATGCAATTTGCAGTGCATACGTAACAATCATCCGTGGCACTCCTGTTGCATTGCAACTTTTTATCATGGTGTTTGCCATTTTTGCAATAAGAGGCTTTCCTGTAGAAATAACTGCAATCCTCACTTTTGGTATCAACTCTGGTGCATACGTATCAGAAAGCATACGTGCAGGCATCCTCTCTGTTGACAAAGGTCAGACAGAAGCAGGTCTTTCACTTGGTCTGAGTGGTGGTCAGACAATGAGACTCATTGTTATTCCACAGGCCATCAAAAACGTTATCCCAACAATCGGTAACGAACTTATCGCCCTCATTAAAGAAACTTCTATCGTGAGCATGGTTGGTATTGTTGACCTTACTTTTGCAGCAAAAATCATTGGTGCAGGCGACAAAATGGCAGACTATCTCGTGCCAATGCTTGTAGCGGCAATTTTCTATCTTGCAGTAGTATACATCCTTACTTTCGTTATCAAATATGTCGAAAAAAGATTGCGCAGAGGTGACAGAACATGAGTGAAGTTCTTATTAAAACAGTTAACCTTGAAAAAAGTTTTGGCGATTTGCACGTTTTGAAAGGTATAAATGAAGAAATTAAAAAAGGCGAAATCGTAGTTATCATAGGTCCATCTGGCAGTGGCAAATCTACATTCCTCCGTTGCCTCAACCTCATGGAACAACCAACAGGCGGACAGGTAATTTTTAAAGGCACAGATCTCACTGCGCCAAAAGTTGACATAAATGCACAACGTCAAAAAATGGGTATGGTTTTTCAACACTTTAACCTCTTTCCTCATTTGACAGTTTTGCAAACCATGACTCTTGCTCCTGTTCAGCTCAAACTCAAAAGCAAAGAAGATGCAGAAGCAGATGCCCTTGCCCTTTTGGAAAAAGTTGGTCTTTTAGAAAAAGCAAACGAATATCCAAACATGCTTTCTGGTGGTCAAAAACAACGTGTTGCAATTGTGCGTGCACTCAACATGGAGCCAGAAGTTATGTTGTTTGACGAACCAACTTCTGCCCTCGACCCAGAAATGGTTGGCGAAGTTTTGGAAGTTATGCAGGACCTTGCACAAAGTGGTATGACAATGGCTATCGTAACACACGAAATGTCTTTTGCAAGACGTGTTGCAACAAGAGTGATGTTTGTGGACGAAGGTGTGATTGCAGAGCAAAACACTCCTGACGAATTTTTTGACAATCCACAAAACCCACGTCTTAAAGAATTTTTGTCTAAAGTAAAAAACGTATAACACAAAAAAATAAAGGGAACGGAAATCCGTTCCCTCTTTTTTTTGCTTTTTTTAAATGACCATATCCTGTGTAAGCTGGATATAAAAAGATTTGAGTTCGTCCATATTTTCAATTTTCATATTGCATTTTTCCATAAGAAATTTTGCCATATCAAGATCGAAATAGACGTATTCTTTATTGCCGTTGTCAACAGTCATTTCAATATGGGCAGAACCCTCCATGCCGATATCCACAACAGACAAACCTTTGACCTGCTGATAAGTGAAAACGCATTTTTCGTTTTCGCCAGTCACCATACCATCGCTGTCACGCATGACCTGATCGACAGTCATTTTGTCATCTTCAAACAAAATTGTGCGGTCAAAGTTGCGGTCGTTTTGATAGATATAGCCAATGATGTTTTCTTTGTTATATTCGGGATGATCCCACATTGCAAGATATTGTTTTGCAACTTTTTTGATATAACCCTTTTTTACGTTTTCGATAACCATGCCTTTGCAGTTTTTTGCACCGTATACCACAGGAAAAGCAAGTGCAAGCACGTCAACAACGTACAATACATACCAGCCCCACCAGTCGCCAGGCATAACCTCTGCCACTTTGAGCACGATTGTTGCAATCACCACTGCAAAAAATGGGATTGTGCGCAACAAAAGATTTTTTACAAATTGTTTTGTTTCCATTAGTTTTCTCCTTTTGTCATGCCATCATTGGCAGGACACCATATATAACAACACCCAGCACTGCACACAAAACAAGTATTGCAAACGGATGGGTTGTTTTTCCTTTTCGTTTGATTTTTGAAAGCACCATTGTCACAACAAAAATGCCAACTGCCCACCAGTCAAAACCACCAAAGTCAAAAGTAAAGTTTTTTAAAGCCACTGTTGGCACAATTGCACTCAAACCAAGTGTAACTGCGGCAGACAATATAAGACCTGCCACAACCGGTTTAAAGCCCCAGAACATACGCTTTACCACCTTGCTGTTGCTGAATTTTGCAAACAGTTTTGCAATGATGAGTATAACTATAAAGGACGGCAACACAACGCCAACAGTTGCTATCACTGCACCCAAAAAACCGTGCATTTCAAACCCAACGAAGGTTGCCATGTTTATTGCGATTGGCCCTGGCGTAGACTCTGCAATGCCAATAAAGTTTACAAACAGGTCGTTTTGTATGCACTGCCAAACGTCAACGATTTCGCGTTGCATAACTGGTATCATGGCATAGCCACCACCAACGGTAAACAAACCTATCTTGAAAAAGGTCAAAAACAAATCGAGCAAAGTCATGATTTACCCTCCTTGTTTTTAAGTTGTTTGTTTGCCACTATCGTTTGATAAACAATGCCAACGATGCCACCACCAAGAATGATAAACACAACGTCTATTTTTGTAAATACTGCCAGACCAAATGCAACGACGCACATAACAATCGTTACCAAAAGTTTTGGCATTTTTTTTGTCATTTTTATGCCGGCATTTAAAATAAGCACAACCACGCCCACACGAATGCCCTTGAAGGCACTTTCTACCCACACGTTGTCCTGCACAACTGCAAGACAAAGCGAAATGACAATGATTATGCAAAAAGATGGCAAAACAAGACCAAGTGTTGCAAAAAACGCACCAAGCACGCCACAGCGCTGACAACCCACGAAAGTTGCCATATTTACTGCAATAGGCCCTGGAGTTGCCTCGGCAATAGCAACCATATCTGATGCAACAGACTGGTCAAGCCACCCTTTTTTTTCTACAATGTCACGTTCTATCAAAGGTATCATTGCATATCCACCACCAAAGGTGAAAAGACCAATTTTAAAAAAGGTCCAGAACAGAATGAGCAAATCTTTGATATTTGCCTTTACTCTCATAAAAATTACACCCCCTGCAAATCAAAAGAAGGCACGTATTTTTCGTCCGAAGAAGTCATCTCCTGACACAAGATATTTTCAAACCCCTTTTGCTCTGTATATTGCAAAACACGGTTGTATTCTCTCTCCGTGATTTTTCTGTTTATTTCGTCAAACTCACAGGCACGATAAAAAGGCTGATATTGTGCCATGAGCGACACAAAAGTGTCCGTACCAAGGTTGTCCGCAATCCAGTCAAGCACCTTTTTGCTCTGATCAACAAGGTTTGGCATAACAAGATGTCTTATCACCAGACCTTTTTTGATGAGTCCATCACAAAAAACGTCTTTTGGCTGTTGCCTTTTCATTTCTTTAACGGCAAGCACGTTTTTTTCGAAATAATCGGGTGCGTGCGAATATTTTGCAGAAATGCGACTGTCGACGTATTTCATATCAGGCAGATAAACGTCTACAATGCCGTCAAGCATTTTTAACGTATCCACGCTTTCGTACCCACCGCAGTTGTATATTATTGGCAGATTGCTGTTTGCTTTAAACTTTTTGAGCACAGGCAGGATATAAGGCACAAAATGAGATGCCGTGACGAGATTGATGTTGTTTGCACCTTTTTGTTCAAGCGACACAAACACGTCGTACAGTTCGTCCTGTGACAGATTTTTACCAAATCCTTCTGCCGATATTTTAAAATTCTGGCAAAACACACACTTTAGGTTGCAATGGCTGAAAAACACTGTGCCACTGCCTTTTGAGCCACTGATAAACGGTTCTTCCCACTCGTGAAGATATGCCTTTGCCACTTTTATGTTTTGGTCCGCACCGCAAAAGCCAGTTTTCGTTTGTCTGTCGGCATTGCAGTTGCGTGGACAAGCATTGCACAAACTCATTTTACAAACCTTGCCACAATTTCGTTGCAGTGGCGATAAATTTCCTGATCGTCAATGCCAATGTTGAAATATCCGTCCTGATAAAGCACGTTGCCTGCTATTACAGTCATTTTTACGTTGCTTTTGTCTGCAGAATAAACTATGCTTTTTTGCACGTTTGCAAGTGGTTGCATATTTGGTCTGTCAAGAGCAAGCACAACCATATCTGCCTGTTTGCCGACCGCAAGACAATCGCAATCGAAAAGCCTCATTGCCTTTGCTCCGTTTGACGTAGCCATTTTGAGCACAGTTTCTGCCGGCATTGCACTTGGGTCGCCACTTTGACCTTTTTGCAAAACAGATGCAAGATACATCTCACGGAACATATCAAGGCTGTTGTTGCTTGCAGGGCCGTCTGTGCCAATGCACACGTTGAGACCTTTTTGCACCATTTTGCAAATTGGGGCAACGCCATTGCCAAGTTTGAGGTTGCTTGCAGGGTTTGTTACAATGCTGACACCCTTTTCTTTGAGCAAATCCATTTCGTCTTCGTCAAGATACACACAGTGATAAGCAAGACCACCGTTGTCAAAAGTGCCGTGACTTGCCACTTCAAAGGCAGGTCTTCTGCCATATTTTTCTATGCACTCATCCACCTCTTTTTTGCTTTCAGAAAGGTGTATGCCAATGTTTTCGCCAAGTTTTTTTGCAAGTTCGCCCGCACCTTTGAGCAAATCACGTGATACGGTATACTCTGCATGCACGCCAAGGTCATATCTCACCAAAGGATATTTGCCGTTTATGCGATGATATGCCTGTTCGCAGTTTTGCAAAACATCATCTGCATTTTTGCCAAGGTCGCTCATGCCCTTTACAAACACGCAACGCATGCCACTGTCTGCCATGGCTTTTGCAAGGTGGTCGTCAAGAAAATACATATCGCCAACTGCGGTTATGCCAGAAGAAAGATACTCCAGCACCGCCAGAAGAGTGCCCCAGTATACGTCGTCACCCGTCAGCTGATCCTCCAGCGGAAAGATTTTTTCAAACAACCACGTATCAAGTGGCAAATCATCTGCATAGTTGCGAAACAGCGTCATTGGACTGTGGCAATGACAATCTTTAAAACCAGGCATAATAACTGCCCCGCCAAGATCATATTGTTTGTCAAAACAGCCACCCTCACAAGGTGCGCCAACGTAGGTTATTTTGTCATCCTGTGTATGAACTTCGCCCACAAAAATATCGTTGCTTTGGTTCATAGTGATTACAGTGCAGTTAAAATATCTTATTTTCATGATATACCCCACAAAAACTTTATTAAAAATTATACCATCTTTTGCAATGAGTTGCAAACAAACAAAATAGCATATACAAAATTTGCAAAGACTATTGAATTTTCCTTACAGTTGTTGTAAAATAAAGTGTAAATTTTTTTTGATAAGGAAGTTTTGACTTATGACTAAAAAAACAGTTATCTTCGATCACCCACTTATTTCTCACAAAATTGCATTGTTGCGTGACGTAAATACAGACACAAAACTCTTTCGTGCTTTGGTAGAAGAAATTTCTATGCTCATGGCATACGAAGCACTCAAAGACATCCCAACAGACGTAAAAGAAGTTACTACTCCGCTTGAATCTGTAAATCACGTTGTAGTAAAAGAAAACTCTGTTGCAATCGTGCCTGTACTTCGTGCCGGTCTTGGCATGGTCAACGGCGTGCTTGCTCTTTTGCCAACTGCAAACGTTGGACACATTGGCTTGTATCGTGACAAACAAACAGGTGACGTAAACAAATATTATTGCAAACTGCCAGAAAACATCCAGGACAAAGTTGTGATTTTGCTCGAACCTATGCTTGCATCAGGCAAATCTTTGTGTCAGGCTATTGACATCCTCAAACAACAAGGTTGCAAAGCAATCAAAGTTATGTCTATCATCTCTGCCCCAGAAGGCATTGCAAAGGTAGAAAAAGAACATCCTGACGTTCAGCTTTATATTGCATACAACGACAGATGCCTTGACGACAACGGATATATTCTCCCTGGTCTTGGCGATGCAGGCAACAGACTTTTCGGCACAAAATAATTTTTAAAAAACAAAAACCTTCTCGCAATGAGAAGGTTTTTTATTTTGTGTTTATTGCATATTTTCAAGTTCTTCACAAAGCGTTATCCACTCAAGACTATACTCTTCGTGCTCACTGTTGATGTTGTCAATATCTGCCTGCACCTCTGCCACTTTGACATAGTCGCTGTATACCGATGGGTCTTCTAACTGCAAATTGAGTGTTACTAGCTGTTGTTCGCACTCGGCAATCAGTTGCTCAAGTTTGGCAACACGCTTTTGTTTTTTGCTTTTTTCTTTTAGTGGGGTAGAAAAAGTTTTTTTGCAACCGTTTACGTTTTGTGTTTTTGCAACGGGCAAATCACTTTCACTTTCTCTTTCTGCCCTTTCTTTTTCAAGCATTTCATACTCGGCATAGCCAACGGGATAAAAGTTTGCACCCCTGTCGTCAAACACAAGCAGTCTGTCTGCAACCTTGTTGACAAAATATCTGTCGTGCGAAACGAATATGACCGTACCCGTATACTCGACAAGCATATTTTCCAGCGTTTCTTTGCCAACTATATCCATATGGTTTGTAGGCTCGTCAAGCACAAGCACGTTTGGACGCTTTTTAAAAATTTTGCAAAGCGCAAGACGCACCCTTTCGCCACCCGACAAATCGTCAACACACTTGAAGACGTCTTCGCCACTGAACAAAAACGAACCGAGTGCCGTGCGCACCTGCGTTTCGTTGAGGTGAGGAAACTCGTCATAAAAATCGTCAAACACACTTTTGTGGCTTGAATATTGTGCCATCTGCTGATTGAAATAGCCTATATGCGTTTTTATGCCATATTCAAAGTTGCCGTCAAGTGCCTTTATCTCACTCACTATCGTTTTGATAAAAGTAGATTTTCCAATGCCGTTGTCACCTATAATGCCAAGTTTTTGCCCACGGGACAGTTCCAGATTTATTTTAGCAAGCGGTTTGTCATAGCCAATCTGCAAATCCTTTACACGCAAAACGTTTTTTACGCTTTCAACCTCTGGCTGAAAGTTTGCATGAAAAGTTTTGAGGTCATATCTGTCCGGCCTGTCCACAATTTGCATATGCTCAATTTGTTTGAGTTTTGACTGCACCATTTTTGCTTTGGTCGCCTTGTAACGAAAACGCTCCACAAGACGCATGAGCCTTTTTATTTCTTCTCGTTGCAAATCGTGGTCTTTGAGTTGCTTTTGATAGTTTTCTTTCTTTTGTCTTTCAAAGTCAGAATAGTTGCCGTGATAGCACTTTGTCTCACCGTATTCTATCTCATAAACCTTGTCAACCGTCTTTTCTACAAACATGCGGTCGTGCGAAACCATGACCACGGCTGATTTGTAGCTTTTGATATACCCCTCCAGCCAGCGTATTGCACCAACGTCAAGATGGTTTGTAGGCTCGTCCAAAAGCAAAATGTCGGGGTGGCTCAAAAGCAGTTTTGCAAAGGCAATTTTTGTGCGTTGTCCGCCAGAAAACTGACTGAGTGGTTTTTGCAGATCCTGCTGACTGAAACCAAATTTTTTGACCATAACAGAATATTCTTTCTGATAGGTATATCCACCCAAAAACTCAAACCTTTCGCAAAGTGATGAATATTGTTTTATCTTTTGTTCGTCCGGGTTTTGTTCGATTTGTGCAAGCAGTTCGTTCATCTTGCGTTCTGTCTCGAGCAATGGCTTGAACACCTTTAAAATTTCGTCAAGCATTGTTACAGACTCGTCCTCAAAGGCAATCTGTTTTAAAAAGCCAATGACAGGGTTGCCCGACTTGATGACGTTAAAGGCATTTTCACCTGTGCCCTCTTCCATCTCTATTTCGCCACTGATGCACTTTAAAAGGGTTGATTTGCCACAGCCGTTGCGACCAACGACTGCAATTTTTTCTTTATCTTTAATTTCGAACTCTACGTTTTCAAGCACGGTGTCTGCCCCAAACGAAACCGAGCCGTTAGAAATTTTAAAAAGCATATATCCACCCTTTGTTGTGATAAAAAAATTATATCAAAAAAACACCTTTGTTTCAACAAAAAAGCCGACTCGGTTGAGTCGGCAATAGGTATAAAAATTATTTTCTTTCGTCAAGTGGAACGTATGGTCTGCGTGGCAATACGCTTTCATACGCAGGACGGATGATTTTGCCACCGTTTACCAGTTCTTCAATGCGGTGAGCAGACCAGCCCGCAATACGTGCAGTTGCAAACAACGGAGTATAAAGTTCTTGTGGCAAGCCAAGCATGCTGTATACAAAACCGCTGTAGAAGTCTACGTTGCAACTTACGCCCTTGTGCATTTTGCGTCCTTTTGCAATGATTTGCGGAGCAAGACGTTCAATTGTGCTGTACAACATAAACTCGTCGCAAAGACCCTTTTCATAAGAAAGTTGTTCTACAAAGCCTTTAAAAATTTCGGCACGAGGGTCTGACAAGCTGTAAATTGCGTGACCAATACCATAAATGAGACCAGAACCATCAAATGCCTCTTTGTTGAGGATCTTTTTGAGGTATGCTTCGATTTCTGCCTCGTCACTCCAGTCTTTTACGTTGGCTTTGATATCGTTGAGCATTTTTGTAACTTTTATGTTTGCACCACCGTGTTTTGGACCTTTGAGTGAGCAAAGTGCAGCGGCAATTGCAGAATATGTATCTGTGCCAGAAGAAGTGACAACGTGTGTTGTAAATGAAGAGTTGTTACCACCACCGTGTTCTGCGTGCAATACGAGTGCGATATCCAATACTTTTGCCTCAAGCTCGGTATATTTTTTGTCAGGACGCAAAAGATACAAAATGTTTTCTGCAGTTGACAAATGTGGTTGTGGTGCGTGGATATACAAACTGTCGTGACCTTTGTCATATGCATATGCATGATAGCCGTATACCGAAAACAAAGGAAATTGTGCAATGAGTGACAAACACTGACGAATAACGTTTTCTACAGAAGTGTCGTCCGGGTTTGTGTCATAGCTGTACATTGACAAAACGCAACGTGCAAGAGTGTTCATAATATCTTTTGGTGGCGCTTTGAGAATTACGTCTTCTACAAAGTCGTGTGGAAGGTGTCTCAGTTTGCCAAGCCAAGTTTTAAAATCTTCCAGCTGTTGTGCATTTGGCATATCACCAAACATCAAAAGATATGCAGTTGCCTCAAAACCAAAACGACCCTCGCTGAAAAAGCCTTTTACGATTTCGCGCACGTCAATGCCACGATAGCAAAGTTCGCCATCGATAGGTGTGATTGTTCCGTCTGCATGTTCTATTTTTGCTTTTATTTCAGAAATGTTTGTGAGGCCGACCAAAACGCCTTTGCCGTTTTCTTCACGAAGGCCACGTTTTACGTCATATTGCTCATAAAACTTGCTGTCAACAACACAACAAGCTTTGCTTTTTTCTGCAAGTGTGTCAACGTATGCAAGATATTCTTTCATATCTGCATTTTTTTGTTCTGCCTTTTGCAATCTGCTTTTCATCTTTTCGCTGTAAAGATTTGTCATTGCATTTCTCCTTTGCCAATGTATCCAACAATTGTATATAGTATCTCAATATAAAAATTAACCAATGTATTATACAACACTTTGCAAATTTGTGCAATCGTATTGCCACCCCATAAAAAAACAATGTTTTGCTTTTTAAAACAAAAAAATGAGTGCATAACCGCTCTTCTCATAGGGATTTAAATATGCAACTTATAAAACTCGACTTTTAACAAGCCGAGTTTTCTTTTGTCCACGCAAAACAAGTTGAATCAAATTTTATTTATGTTATAATAAACTTACCGATAAATAAGAATTTGATGAGGTGAGAATATGGCTATGTGGAATCCATGGCGAGGTTGCAGAAAATACAGTGAAGGTTGTCTGCATTTCTATATACATAAAGGCGATGAAAAACGAGGTGTTAATACAAACGACATTGTAAAAACAAAAGATTTTTGCAAA
>JAFTHO010000014.1 GCA_017457385.1 Clostridia bacterium
CAACAACTGTACAACATTGTCGACACGGCGGTAGTTGGTCAGTTTTGTGGCAGTGCCGAGCTTGCAGGCGTTGGCTCGACTGCCTCTATGGTATTTTTGATTGTTCAGGTTGCGATGGGCGCAAGCGTTGGTTGCTCTGTCGTCATATCTCAGCTGTTTGGCGCAAAAAGACACAAAGATACAAAAACGGCAGTATACACCACTTTGATAACAATGGGTGTAATGGGTGCGGTGTTTACACTTGTCGGCGTTGTTTTTATCGACGGCATACTCGGCATGCTTTCCACACCGGCAGACATATATGATCTGGCGAAAGAATATCTCAAAATTTATTTTTACGGTTGCATACCAATGTTGCTTTACAACGGCATTACAAGTGCCTTTAACGCACTTGGCGAAAGCAAAATGCCACTTTACTTTTTGATATTTTCTTCTTTTGCAAACATTGGTCTTGACTTGTTGTTTGTTTTGCCACCACTCGATATGGGTGTTGCCGGCGTTGCATGGGCAACCTTTATTGCACAGACACTTGCATGTATAATGAGCCTTTCTGTTTTGCTTGTAAAAATACGCAAAATTGCACCTGACGAAAAAGCAAACTATTTTGACAAACTTCTGTTCAAAAAAATCATGCGCATCGGTTTGCCATCTATGTTGCAACAATCTGTAATTTCTGTCGGTCACCTGTTTGTACAGGCTTTGGTAAACAGCTATGGCGCAACTGTAATTGCAGGCTTTACTGCGGCAACAAAAGTAGAAGGCGTTTTGACGTCTACCTTTGTAAACATTGGCAATGCGTTGTCTTCTTTTACGGCACAAAACATTGCCTGCAAACAAATCGACCGTGTCAGACAAGGGTTTAAAACAACCTTTTATATCATTGCAGGTCTGAGTGTGGTTATGCTTGTGTTGTCACTCACTATTGCAGAGCCAATGTTGTCAATCTTTATGGATACAACCTCTTCTGCAGCGGCAGTTGCAGTTGGCAAAGAATATATCCAGATTGTCGGTTGCACTTATCTCGTGTGTGGCATGATGGTAATAGAAAACGGCGTGCTCCGTGGCGCAGGCGACGTAAAAGCAGTTGTCTTCTGCTCTGTGTGCAACATTTTCTGCCGTGTTGGCGGTGCATATCTGTTTGCATATCTGTTTGGACAATCTGCCATCTGGTGGGCTGTTTCGCTCGGCTGGCTTGTGGGCACAATCATTTCACTCATCCGCTATATGGGTGGCAAATGGAAAAACAAATCTGCAATTTAATTTTAGCAATAAAAAAGCATCCGGAAATCCGGATGCTTTTTTTGTTGTTGTTATTTTTCTTCTGCTTGTTTTGGTTGCTTTTTTTTCTTGTTGTCCTGACCAAGAGCAGAAAAACCAAGAATTGCAAACACCAATGCACACACGAAAGAAACTACTGCCGCAACGATGATCATCTGGTGGTCTGTAACAAATGGTTTTGCAAACATATACACACCAAAGATGAGGATCAAAAGATTAAGCACAAATTGCCACAATGGATATTTTGCATTGTTTGCCGCCTGATGATAATATGCACGAAACATTTCAACAGTGCCACGCAAAGCAAATGCAAGACCCAAAATTTTGCAACCACCAGTCACGTTGATAACACGGAACTGAGAAAGGATGAGCCCCAATGCAATAAGAAGCATAAGGCCAAACTCGATGGCAGTAAGAATAAAAATAGTTTGTCTTGTGCGTTTGAGCTTTTTGACGAGATATCCAAACAAATATGCCAGAATTGCAATTGCAATTAGCACGTTGAGGATATCCTGACCAAGATCTGTTATGCTTGGTATAAGCACAATGCCAAGAGCAAGACACAACACCGCAAATATAAAATAAAGGACGGTGTCACCTTTGAATCTTTTTCTTTTCATTTATATACCTCTTTTGTAAATTATATTAAGTTTTATTTGCAGATAATATGCACGTAGTGCAAAGCATTTTGTCTGTTTGACTCAATCTGCTCGTCCGTAACCATGCCCACACACTTTGCAGGGCAACCGAGAAAAATGCTGTTGTCCGGCACAACTGTGCCTTTTGTAACAACTGCCCCTGCACCCACAATGCAGTTTTTGCCAATGACAACGTCGTCAAGCACAATTGCACCCATGCCGACGAGAGAGTTATCGCCAACCCTGCAACCATGCAAAATGGCACCGTGACCAATCGTCACACCTTTGCCGACAATTACGTCGCTGTTTTGCGACCCATGCACAACGCAACAATCCTGCACGTTGCTTTCGTCGCCAATGACAATTTTGCACACGTCGCCACGCAATACGGCATTGTACCACACAGATGCATTGTTGCCAAGCGTTACGTCGCCCACAATTTTTGCACCCTCTGCAACAAAATTAGTCTTCATCTTTGTCCTGTGACATTTTAAACAGCAAAGTGACAAAAGTTTTCTTTTCCTCATCTGTGAGAGGATTCATTATTTCAACACCGCTGACTACAACGTCTTTTTTCATTTTTTCTGCAATAGATTTGCCTTTGTCTGTCAAAAACACGTTAAATTTGCGACAGCCTTCTTTTCGGCAGTCGTTTGCAACGTAACCCATCTCTGTGAGAGCAGCAATAACACGCGTTGTGTTTGCAGGGTCAACGCACAAAGTGTCGCTGAGTGCCTTCATAGTCATGCCACTGCCTTCGCTGAGCGCCATGATATAACCAGCATGTCTTGTGCTGAGGTTATAAGGTTTGAGCATTTTTGCCTGTGCTTTGATAGAAGTTTTTTTGAGTTTTGAAAGACAAATAATCAATGATTGCAAATCGATTTTACAATTCCCCATAATATACACACCTGCTTAATTTGATTTGTCAAATTGATTATATCAACTTAATTTGATGTTGTCAATTTGCTATATTTATTTTATAATAAATTTATTAAACTCAAGGTGGTTTTTTTATGAAAACGATTGGTCTGATTGGCGGTATGAGCTGGGAAAGCACAGTGACCTATTATCAGGTGATAAACACTGTTGTAAAACAAAAACTTGGTGGTTTTTGCAGTGCAAAATGTTTGCTTTACAGCGTAAATTTTGAAGAAATTGAAAAATGTCAAACAAACGGCGAGTGGCAAAAAAGCGGTGAAATTTTGCACGATGCAGCGCTTGCATTAAAAAAAGGCGGTGCAGATTTTGTAGTGCTTTGCACAAACACAATGCACAAAGTTGCAGACGTGATAACAAAAGATCTTGACCTGCCCTTTTTGCACATTGCACAGACAACTGCCGACAGGCTTAAAAAACACAAAATAACAAAAACCGCATTGTTTGGCACAAAGTTTACTATGCAACAGGATTTTTACAAACAGGTGCTTGTTGACAACGGCATAGAAGTTATCATACCTGACGAAGATGACGTAAACGTGATAAACGACGTGATATACAACGAGTTGTGCCTTGGAGAGATAAAGCAAAGTTCAAAACAAAAATTTTTGCAAATTGTCGACAAAATGAAGGCACGTGGTGCTCAAAGCGTGATTTTGGGTTGCACCGAGATTGGTCTGCTGATAAACCAGCAAGACACAGACGTAAAACTTTTTGACACTGCAATTATACACGCAGAGCAAGCTGCACTTTTTGCACTTGAAGACTGACAAAAAAACACTTGAAACACAAAAAAATAACGGGGACGAATTTTCGTCCCCGTTTTTTTAACTTATCGTTTGTGGCGGTTGTGTGAGATTTATTGTGACAGTTTGTTCAACACCACCACGCAAAACTGTAATTTGCATCTGGTCGCCCTGCTTGAAATAAAGCAGATAGTCGCCAACGTTGTAAATTTTGTAAACCGGCATTTGTTTGCCGTCAAGATTTACAGATACAAGCACGTCGTCTGCCATCAGTTTGCCATAGGCAACGCCTGTTGATAACACGTTTGCAATTTTTATTTTTTGTTTGATTTTTGTCGTCTGAGTTGCAGAGTCATATTCTGCCCAGCTGTCGTCAATCATCACCTCTATGCCAAGTTTGCATTTTTGCACTTTTACGTCGTTGTTTGTGTTTGTCTGGCTGATGACGTTTTGATATACGCCGTATGCCACAACGGCAGGTATTGCATACGCAATGTTTTCGATAGTGGTTGACTGATATTTTGCATTTACTATGCCGATGAGTTTGCCTGATGCATTAAAAAGTCCTCCGCCACTGTTGCCACTGTTTACTGCTGCATCAACACGCATAACACGGAGTTGTCCCTGCGTGACACCATCTGCAAGAGTGAGTGTGATCTCTTCGCTGTCAACGCTGATGATACCCTGCGTTGCAGAAATGCCCGTGCCCGAAGGATTGCCTATTGCAGAAACCTGCGTGCCAACAGTTGCACATGAAATATCAAAGGTTGCCTTTGTTGCATTGCTGTTTTTTAATACGTCGTTGTTTTTAACCTCAAGCACGGCAATATCGTTTGTGAGAGAGCCACCGATATAAGTTGCCTCTATTTTATACTCGCTGTATTCCATTCCATACAGATACAGGCTGATGTCTGAAGAAACACCATTGTAATAAATGACGTGATAGTTTGTGATGATATAGGCATTGCCCTTTTGTTTGTCGATATCAACAATGACACCTGCACCACCACTTGTTTCGATGCTTGCGCCAAAAACTCCCTGCACGGTAAAGTTTGCAAATACCGAAACAACAGACGTGAGTGCCGTTGAAATTGCATTTTGCATACCGCAGTCACCACTGTCGCCTTTTGCACCCTGCAAACTTTGCAACCACTCGATTTCGCTACCCACAAAACCATTTTCCAACGCAGACTGATATGCCGATTTGCCAAGCACAAAACTGTCCAGCCAGTCCTGCTCTGTGCCCGAAAATCCGTTTTCTACCGCTATGTCATAGGCAGACTTGCCGTCGTCACCTTTAAGGCTGTCGAGCCACTCTTGTTCGGTGCCCACAAAACCATTGTCTACTGCAATGTCATAGGCAGATTTGCCTGTTTGATTGCATGCAGAAAAAACAAAAAAGCAAGGTACAAGCAACAATATTGCAAAAAAACTTTTTAATTTTTTGTTCATACTATACCTCTCGTCAGATTTGCCATCCACCGCTTGGATAAATGACCTGACCTGTAACAAATGCAGATTTTTCATCTGCCAAAAACAAAATCACGTTTGCAACGTCTTGTGGCTGACCAACTCTTGCAAGTGGTGTTTCGTCCACAATTTCGTCCACGTCATCTTTTGAAAGACATCCGTTCATATCCGTTTGTATAAAGCCTGGCGCAACGCAGTTTACGTTTATGCCAGATGGGCCAAGCTCTTTGGCAAGTGCCTTTGTAAAGCCGATGACCGCCGCTTTTGACGCACAATAAATTGTTTCGCAGGAAGAACCCACGTTGCCCCACACAGACGACAAATTGATGATTTTGCCACTTTTGTTGCTGACCATGTGGTCTGACACAATTTTGCAGGTGTTGAACACACTTTTAAAGTTGACTGACATCATTTTGTCAAAATCACTTTCGCTCACGTCAAACAAAGGCTTGATTTGCGCAATGCCTGCATTGTTGACAAGCACGTCAATGCGTTTGTATTTTTTGATGACAAAATCTGCCATTGCCTTGCACTCGTCAAACTTTGATACGTCCGCCTTAAAGACGTCAACGCAACAGCCCTGTGCCAAAAGTTCGTCTTTGAGAGAAAACGCCTCTTTTTCGCTGTTGTTATAGTTTATTATCGTGGCATAACCGTTTTTTGCAAACAGTCTTGCCGTCTCTGCACCAATGCCTCTTGATGCACCTGTGATTATTGCTGTTTTCATAACTACACCATAAAAAATATTTGTGATATTATACCACAAAACAAAGCAAAATTTTAGCTTTTGCTTTATAAAACAAAAAAAGCCTGAAAATTTTTTCAGGCTTTTTGCTTTTGTTCGTCTGCAAGGCTTTTGACTTTTATGTCGTTGCCCTCTTTTAACAACTGTGACAACAACGTTGCATCGTTGTTGTCAATTGCAGTTTTGAACTGTGTGAGTTTTTGTATAAGATTGCCAAGTTCGTCACCAAGATGACGTGGGTTTGCCAAAAACAATTCTGTCCACAGTTTTACGTCAAGTTTGCCAACCCTTGTCATATCTGCAAAACTGCCCGCACAAAAACCTTCTTTTTGATTTATCGTGTCGCTTTTGCAATAGCTGTTTGAAACTATGTGTGCAAGTTGTGACGTATAGGCAATGACTTTGTCGTGATGATTTGCATCCGTGACCTTTATCGTTGCAAAGCCAATTTGTTTTGCAAGGTCGCACACCACGTCAACCGCAGTTTGTTCTGCCCCGTCTGTTGTGACGATAAAACTTGCTTTGTCAAACAAACTCTCGAGCGAATAGTCATATCCGCTGAACTCTCTGCCCGCCATTGGGTGAGCACCCACAAAACGCAAACCATATTGATTTGCAACTGGCAACATCTCGTCAAGCACAGCCTTTTTTACACCGCAGGTATCAAAAACTATTGTGCCCTTTTTGATGTGTTTTGCATTGTTTTTAAAAAACTGCACAAGTGTTTTTGGTTGCAATGCAAGTATGACCATATCTGCAAGTGACATTTGCTCTGGTGTGACAACTTGTTTTATCACACCGTCTGCAAGTGCTTTGTTGCAGGTATCTGTGTTTGTATCCATACCCATGCAAAAATGGGACGTTTTTTTGCTAATGGCCTTGGCGAAAGAACCGCCAATAAGTCCCAGACCAACTATACATATATTCATAACTAAATAACTTCGCTGTATGCTCCCAAAATTGTTGTAGTCTGACAATATGCCTTTATGCAGGCAAGCATTGTCTGTGTGCGCTCGCTGAACACGTCACACTTGATATCTACGTAAAACATAAACTCAAACTCCTGCTCTGGTATAGGGCGTGACTCAAGTTTGAGCAAGTCTACCTTGAAACTTGACAAAATGCTGAGCAACTGAAAGAGTGAGCCTGGTTTGTGTTTGAGCGAAACCATAAGGCTGAGTCTGTCTGCATCAGGAGATATCGTCATTTGTTTTGAAATAACGATAAAACGTGTAAAGTTGTGTTCGGCATTTTGCACACCGCACTTCAACACACTCAAACCATTTTTTTGCGCATTGTTTTCTGCACCGATTGCCCCAACCGTTTTGTCGCCCATTTTTGCAACAAGTTCGCACGCAACGGCAGTGTTGCTTTCTTCCACCGGTTGTATGCCGTTTGCATCCAAAAACTTTTTGCACTGATAAAGTGCCTGCGGATGAGAATATACCTTTTTGATATCCCCAATCTCTGCACCAGGCTGACCAAGCAGACAATGGTTGACCGTGAGTCTTTGTGAGCCTACTATTTTTATGTCATACTCTTTGAGCAAATCGTATACTTCGTTTACAGAGCCTGCAGTTGAGTTCTCGATAGGCACAATGCCATATTTGATTTCGCCTTTGTCAACTGCATCAAAAACGTCGCCAAAATGTGTGTAAAATTTTGGTTGCATTTGCGGAAAGAGTTTTTTTGCTGCTTTTTCGGCATAGGCACCCGTTGTGCCTGCCAGCCCAACGTTTGTTTCGTTGCTGATATCCTGCTGATTTTTTTGAAAAACAAAACCAGACTCTTTTGCCTGCAAAATGTTTTGTTCCATTTTGCTGTAAGTCATGATGCTGTTGTAAAGATAGTCTGTTGCGGTGCGATCGCCAAACTTGTCTGCAAGTCTGTCCAGAATTTGCTGTTCGCGGTCGTTGTGTTCTACCACCACGTCGTTTTGTTTTTTGTATTCTCCAACCTGACGCACAAGGTCAAGACGCTGCATATAAAGCGTTGCTATCTGGTCGTCAACCTTGTCGATAAGGTCTCGCAATTGTTTAAGATCCATAACTAAAAATTAAATTTCGTACAAAAGGTCAAGCACTGCAATGCTTGCCACAGCAGTAACCACAGGTGTTGCACGCATAACGATGCATGGGTCATGTCTGCCCTTTACTTGTATTGTTGTGTTTTGATTTGTTTTAAAATCTATTGTGTTTTGTATTTTTGCTATTGACGGAGTTGGTTTGAAAGCCACTTTAAACGTGACCGGCATACCGTTTGTGATGCCACCCAAAATGCCACCGCAATTGTTTGTTTTTGTTTTTACTTCATCCTCGTCAACAAAAAACTCGTCGTTGTTTTGACTGCCCAAAAGTTTTGCGCTTTCAAAACCCAGACCAAACTCGATGCCCTTTACCGCAGGGATGCCAAACACGATGGATGCAATTTTGTTTTCCACCCCGTCAAACATTGGTGACCCAACGCCTGCAGGCAACCCCGTGATCATACATTCAACCGTGCCACCAACAGAGTCACCCTGTTCGCGTGCATGGGCAACAACCTGTTTCATTTGTTGACAAACGTCGTCGTCAATCACAGGAAAGGCACAGTCAAGTTTTGCTTTTGTTTGTTCGTCCACCTGCATACCAAAAGGTTTGTCAATAACACCACCTATTGAAGACACGTGGCCAAACACCTCTATGCCCTGACTTTTGAGCACCTGACTGCAAACGGCACCTGCAAACACAAGACAGGCAGTGAGTCTGCCAGAAAAGTGTCCGCCACCACGATAGTCGTTTGCACCCTGATATTTGACGTATGCAGTATAGTCGGCATGACCTGGTCTTGCCTGATGGCTGACGTTGTCGTAGTCGCCTGATTTTGTATTGTTGTTGTATATCACGGCACAAAGCGGAGCACCCGTTGTTTTGCCATTGAAAACCCCTGACAAAATTTGTGGCAGGTCGTCTTCTTTTCTTGGTGTGGCAAGGTCGCCACCAGGTTTGCGTTTTGCCATATATTTTGCAATCTCTGCCATATCAAGCGGAAAGTTTGGTTGCAATCCGTCGATAGTCACGCCAATTGCCTGACCGTGAGATTCGCCAAATATTGAGATTTTAAGGTTTTTGCCCCATGTTGATGACATCTGCCATACCTCCGAGTGATTTAAAAATATCAAAAAAGTCGGGATAACTTTTGTTTATTGCGTGTGGGTCTGACACCACAATACCCTGTTTTGTCTGTGTTGACAAAACTGCCATTGACATAACTATGCGATGATCGTTAAATCCGTTTGCAATGCCACCCTGCAGATTTTTTGCACCAGTTATCTTCACCCAGTCGTCGCCAGGCAATGCACAAACACCAACCGCAACAAGATTGTCGTATATTGCCTGCAATCTGTCACTCTCTTTTATTTTGAGTCGTGATGCATTTGTTATTTTGCCCTTGCCCTCTGCACAGGCAAGCGCCACGGACAAAATTGGTGCAAGGTCTGGTATCTGACTTACGTCAACCTCAATGCCCTTTAACAACGATTTTTTGACGACGGTGCAGTTGCCATCCACAAGGATATCCGCACCCATATCTGCCAGTATTTTTGCAATTGCCTTGTCGCCCTGCAAAGAGTTTTTGTCAAGCCCCTGCACAGTAATGCCATCGTTGAGTGCACCAAGCACAAGCCAGAAAGCACCGTTTGACCAGTCGCCTTCTACAACAAAATCTTTTGCGGTATATTTTTGATTGCCTTTTATTTTGTATCCGTTGTCCGTGCAAAGTATATCAATGCCAAAAGCCTTTAACACAGACAAAGTCATATCTACGTATCCTTTTGACTGCAATGGCGAAGTCAAAATTATTTCGCTGTCGCCATCCACCAAAGGCAGAGCGTATAACAAACCTGTGATATACTGCGAAGACACGTCTCCTGCAATTTTGTATACACCATTTGAAAGTCTGCCAGAAATGCAAAATGGCATACCTGACGTTTTGTCAAAAACAATGCCGTGCTCCTGCATAACTTTTGCAAGCAGGTCATATGGTCTTTGTGGCAGTTTGCCCTGTCCTACAAAGGTTGTATCCACACCCAAAGCACCACATATTGGCACCAAAAAGCGCAAAGTTGAGCCACTTTCGTTTGCATCCACAAGTGCTTTTGTCACTTTGTTTCGTTTGCCAAAAAACACTTTGCCGTCGCAAAAAGTATAGTCTTTGCCAAGTGCTTTTGCAGCACCAAGCGTTGCCTTTACGTCGGCAGACAAAGACACGTTTTGCACCACGCAGGCATCGTCGGCAAGTATTGCGGCAAGTATGGCTCTGTGCGCCATGGATTTTGACGGCGG
>JAFTHO010000165.1 GCA_017457385.1 Clostridia bacterium
GTTTTTGTGACTGCCGCATACGGACAAATTTTGTCACAACAGGTTTTGGATATTGCAAAATATGGCGTTTTTAACGTACATGGATCACTTTTGCCAAAATACAGAGGTGCTGCACCAGTGCAGTTTGCTTTGATAGACGGCGAAAAACAAACTGGTGTGACGATAATGAAAACGGCATTGTCAATGGATAGTGGCGATATTGCATCTCAGGTTGTTTTGGATATACAAGAAGACGACAATTCTCAGACAATATTGGACAAACTTGCACAATGTGGTGCAAATGCTTTGATTGAAGTTTTGGACAAAATTGAAGATAACTCACTTGTTTTGACGCCACAAGACGAGCAAAAAGCAACTTTTTGCAGCAAAATCACTACAGAAATGTCAAAAATTGACTGGAACAAGTCTAACGTTGAGATTTTTAATCTCATCCGTGGGCTCAATCCAAACCCAGTTGCATTTACCACTCTTGACGGAGTTAATTTTAAAATTTATGACAGCAGGCCTGTTGATTGCGAGTGTGATGCTCAAAACGGACAGGTTGTAGAATGTGCAAAATCATCTTTGACAATCAAGTGTGGCAAGGGTGGACTCAAGCTTTTGACCGTTCAGCTTTCTGGCGGAAAAATGCTTGGATACAAAGATTTTATCAATGGAAGAAAAATCAAAACAGGCGACGTACTCGGACAATGAGAAACAGTTTTTTGGCATCTTACAGATGCATTGACAACATTTATCGCAAAAAAAGTTTTTCTGGACAAGAAATCAACAAGTTTTTGTCCGATTTGCCGAGCGACGAAAAGCCTTTGACAACAAAACTTGTCTATGGTGTTATAGATAAAAATATAGAACTTTCTTATATAATAAAGCAATATGCTAAAAGCGTTAAACCTGCAATTTTGCCCGTTTTGCAAATTGGTGTTTATTGCTTTTTGTATTTGTCAATCCCAAACCCGGTTGCTGTCAACGAATGTGTAGAACTGACAAAAGCGATAGGCAAAAGTGGGGTTAAAAGTTTTGTCAATGCCGTGCTCAAAAATATCAGCAATGGTATAGAACAAGACAAAATAAAATATCCACAGGATAAAAAACAATATTTGTCTGTAAAATACAGTTATCCAGAGTGGGTTGTTGAACAAATCATTAAAGATTTTGGCAAAGACATTGCAGAAAAAATCCTTTCGTATGAAAAGGATAACAATTTTTTTCATATCAGAGTTAATCTCAAAAAGATTGCAGTGCAGGAATTTGAGTCTTTGCTGAAAGAACAAAGCGTGGAGTATAACAGGACTGTAGAAGATGGTTTTTACGTTAGTGGCAGTCTTGATGGCATAAAAAAAGATTTGTATACAGTGCAATCTTTGTCTTCTCTTTACGTATGCAAAGCATTTGGTGACGTAAAAGACAAAAATTTGCTTGATTTGTGTGCTGCACCCGGTGGAAAAAGTGTTTATCTTTCTTCACTTGGGGCAAAAGTGACAAGTTGCGATATTCATCCGCACAGGGTAGAACTCATTAAAAAATATGCAAAACGTATGGGCGAAAGTTTTGATGCAATGGCAAACGATGCGTCAAAAACAAACGACAGTTTTGTTGACAAGTTTGATATGGTTTTGTGTGACGTGCCATGCAGTGGATTTGGTGTTGCAGACTCAAAGCCAGATATAAAACTGTTCAAGACAAAAGAGGATATACAAAGCCTTGCAGAGTTGCAAAAACAAATTTTGCAGACGGCATCTCAATATGTAAAAGTTGGTGGAACACTTGTATATTCTACCTGCACTATATTCAAAAAAGAAAACAACGACGTTGTAAATGAATTTTTGGCAAACAACAAAAATTTTGTTGCAGAGCAGATAAATCTTGATTTTGAAAAGACAAAAGAGGGATATTTGCAGTTTTTGCCATACAAAGACAATACCGAAGGCTTTTTTATAGCCAAAATAAAAAGGATTTGCTGATGAAAATATTGTTGGATATGACTTTGGCAGAAATTGTTGAAGAGTTTGCTTCGCTCAATTTGCCAAAATACAAAGCAAAACAAGTGTACAACTGGGTTTTGCGTGGCGTCGACTTTGACGAAATGACAGACGTTGACAAAAAAACGCGCGCTTTGCTCAAAGAAAACTACATTGCTGTGCCTGCAAAAATACATACAAAACTTGTTTCTAAAGACAAAACGCAAAAATATCTTTTCAAGTTGCATGATGGCAACGTGATAGAAGGCGTTTTGATGAATTATAAATATGGCAACACTTTGTGTGTTTCTACACAGATTGGTTGCAGAATGGGTTGCAGGTTTTGTGCATCAACTCTCAACGGTTTGCA
>JAFTHO010000166.1 GCA_017457385.1 Clostridia bacterium
GTTGGCAGTGACGGCAAAATGACAGACGAAGTTTATGACATGAAAGGCGTTTTTGTAAAAGACGCAGACAAACTCGTGCTCAAAAAACTTGCTGATACCGGCTTGTTGTTTAAAGAACTTATGTTTGAACACAGCTATCCATTCTGCTGGAGATGTGACACACCACTCATCTACTACGCACGCAAGAGCTGGTTTATCAAAATGACAGCAATCAAGGACAAAATGCTCAAAAACAATGCAAGCGTCAACTGGATGCCTGCAACAATCGGCACAGGCCGTATGGGCAACTTCCTTGAAAATATCATCGACTGGGGTATCTCTCGTGAAAGATACTGGGGCACACCACTGCCAGTGTGGGTTTGCAACAAGTGTGGCAAAATTCACGTAATCGGCAGCAAGGCAGAACTCAAACAACTTTGCAATATCCAAGGTGATATCGAACTTCACAGACCATACATCGACAACTGCACTTGGGAGTGCGAATGTGGTGGCAAATATATCCGTGAGCCAGAAGTTATCGACTGCTGGTACGACAGTGGTTCTATGCCGTTTGCACAATTCCACTATCCGTTTGAGAACAAAGAGTTGTTCGAAAAGAACTTCCCTGCGGACTTTATTTCAGAGGCAGTTGACCAGACACGTGGCTGGTTCTATACACTTTTGGCAGTATCAACTTTGATATTTGACAAAGCACCTTTCAAAAACTGTATCGTTTTGGGTCACGTAAACGACAAAGACGGTCAAAAAATGTCAAAGCACAAAGGCAACGTTGTTGACCCATGGACAGTGCTTGACAAACAGGGCAGTGACGCAGTGAGATGGTATTTCTATACTTCAAGCGCGCCATGGTTGCCATCACGTTTTTATGCCGACGCAGTGTCAGAGGCACAAAGACAATTTATGGGCACTTTGTGGAACACGTATGCATTCTTTGTTTTGTATGCAGAAATCGACAAATTTGACCCAACAAAATACAACCTCAAAGACTGCAAACTTTCTGTAATGGACAAATGGATTTTGTCAGAACTCAACTCTCTCATCAAATTTGTTGACGAAGGACTTGAAAAATATCAGATTACAGAAACTGCACGCAAGATAGAAGAGTTTACTGACGTTTTGTCTAACTGGTACGTACGTCGTTGCCGTGAAAGATACTGGGGCAGCGAAATGACAGATGACAAAATAGCAGCATATGCAACACTCGATCACGTTTTGGTTACTTTGTCAAAACTCATCGCACCATACGTGCCTTTCGTTGCAGAAAACATTTATCAAAACCTCGTTCGCAGTGTAGACAAAGATGCACCGCTTTCTGTTCACTTCAACGCGTTCCCTGTTGCAGACGAATCTTTGATTGACAAAGATCTCGAGGCACAGATGAAAAAACTTTTGGACGTTGTTGTGCTTGGACGCAGTGCCCGCAATGCTGCAAACATCAAAAACAGACAACCTTTGTCAAAACTTTATATCGTTGGTGGCGACGACAGCAAACTCAGTGACGAAATGGCTGCCGTGCTTGCAGACGAAATCAACGTCAAAGGTGTAGAATATGCAAATGACCTCAGCGCATTTGCAGGATACGAACTCAAACCACAAATGAGAACAATTGGTCCAAAATATGGTCCATTGCTTGGCAAAATCAAAACTTTCCTTGCAGAGTGTGATGCAACCGAAGTTGTAAACACAGTACGCAGTGGCAAACTTTTCGTTACAGAAATCGACGGCAAAACAGTTGAACTTGCCGAGGCAGACCTTCTCATTTCTTCAAAGAACAAAGCTGGTTTCGAGGCAGTTTCTGACAAGGGCATCACAGTTGTATTGGATACAAACCTTGACGAACAACTCATTGCCGAAGGTGTTGCAAGAGAAATCGTTTCTAAAATCCAGACAATGCGCAAAGAAAGTGGCTTTGACGTTACAGACCACATCACAATGCAATATCAGGCAAGTGGCAAAGCGGCGCAAGTGCTTGAAACAAACTCTGCTTCTATTGCAAGTGACACTTTGTGTGACCAAATCAAACAAGGTGACGAAGGCGACTTTAAAAAGACTTGGGATATCAACGGCGAACAGGTATTGATTTGCCTTACAGTAAAAAAATGAAAATAAACAACGAATGGAAAGATTATCAGATACTTGCCACAGGCAATGGTGAAAAACTCGAAAGGTGGAAGGACGTCTACCTTTTGAGACCAGACCCACAGGCTATCTGGAAATCACAAAGCAATTTGTCAAAATTTGGCAAACTCAACGCAAGATATATCCGCAGCGAAACGGGTGGTGGCCATTGGGAATATCTCAAACAACTGCCCGAAAGCTGGATTGTCGGTTGGCGTGACCTTAGATTTCGTGTAAAACCAATGGGCTTTAAGCACACGGGTTTGTTCCCTGAGCAGGCTGTCAACTGGGCAAAGATGATTGACCTCATCAAAAATGCCAACAGACAGATCAACGTGCTCAACCTGTTTGCATATACGGGTGGTGCAACGGTTGCTTGTTTGTCTGCGGGTGCACACGTTTGTCACGTAGATGCCGCTAAAAATATGGTAGAACGTGCCAAAGAAAACGTGTCGCTTTCTGGCATTGGGTTTGAGCGCAGTCGCTTTATTGTGGATGACTGCAAAAAGTTTGTAACGCGTGAAATAAAGCGTGGCAAAAAGTACGACGCAATCATACTCGACCCGCCAAGCTATGGCCGTGGTGCAAACGGAGAGATCTGGAAGATAGAAAACGACCTCTACGATTTTGTAGAGCTTTGCACAGGCGTTTTGAGTGACAATCCGCTGTTTGTGCTTATCAACAGTTATACAACTGGTTTGCAACCGGCAGTGCTCAACAATATTTTAAAAATGACAATGCGTGACTACAAAGGCAGTATA
>JAFTHO010000167.1 GCA_017457385.1 Clostridia bacterium
CAAAATACAAAAAGTTTTTCAAAACAGATGCGCAGGAGGTTAAAACTTCTTTGATTTTGCTCATTTCTCTCATGGCGTTGTGCATTTGTCTTGCGATAGTGTTTTTTGTCATCGGCGAGGCAAACATTGTGCTTGCAGGCGGTGTGCTTGTTGTTGCGACAATCATGATGGGTTGTGGTGTTGTCATCAACCTTGACCGCAAAAAATCACTTGCAAAAGACGGATTTTTTGCACAGACAATACAAAAGGATGGCAAAACAATCACTTGCACAGACAAAGATGGTCAAACGTGGTCTTTTGCGCCGCAAACGTGGGCAAAATGGATTTTTGAAGACAGACGACCACCAATAAAAACAAAACAAAACGCAAAACAAAATGACGTTTTGCAAAAATAAAAAAAGAGGATAAAGTTATGAAACAGAATTTGGCTTTGTTGACAGATTTTTATGAACTGACAATGATGAACGGTTATCTCAAAAATGGTATGGCCGACAAAGTTGCCGTATTCGATTTGTTCTTCCGTCAGGGCAGAGAAAGCAGTTTTTGCATTGCCTGCGGTCTGGAACAAGCAATTGACTATATCAAAAACATTTCTTTTGACAAAGAAGAAATTGATTATCTTCGTTCGCTCGGATCATTTGACGAAGAGTTTTTGCAACGCCTTGAAAACTTTAAGTTCAGTGGCGAAATAAGAGCAATTCCAGAAGGTACGGTTGTATTTCCGGACGAACCTTTGATGGTAATTAAAGCATCTGTGTTTGAGGCACAGTTGCTTGAGTCTGCATTGCTCAACATTGTCAACTTTCAGACGCTCATTGCAACAAAAGCGGCAAGAGTTGTTCGTGCAGCAAGGGGCAAAGGCGTTTTGGAGTTTGGTTTGAGACGTGCACAGGCACCTGATGCTGCAACTTATGGCGCAAGAGCGGCACTCATTGGCGGTTGCGTTGCAACAAGCAACGTGCTCGCATCAAATATGTTTGGCACAGATCCAAAAGGCACTCACGCACACAGCTGGGTTATGTCTTTTGACAGCGAACTCGAGGCTTTTCGTGCCTATGCAGACCTTTATCCAACAAACTGTCTGTTGCTTATCGACACCTATGACTCACTCAAAAGCGGTTTGCCAAATGCAATCACTGTGTTTAAAGAGTTGAGAGAAAAGGGATACGAGCCTGTTGGTGTAAGACTTGACAGCGGTGACCTTGCATATCTTACAAAAACAGTACGTCGTTTGCTTGATATCGAGGGTTTTCCAAATGCAAAAATCTTTGTATCCGGCGATCTGGACGAATATACAATCGAGTCTTTGCATTATCAGGGAGCACAAATTGACGTATACGGCGTTGGTACAAGACTTATTACAAGCCACAGCAACCCAAGTCTGGGTGGCGTATACAAAATTGCAGAGTTTGACGGTCAGCCAAAAATGAAAATTTCAAACAATGCAATCAAAATCACAAACCCTGGCGAAAAAGAAATTTATCGTATTTATGATGCAGAAACTCACATGGCACTTGCAGACTTTATCTGCCTTAAAGACGAAAAATTTGACTTTACACAACCACTTACAATCACTCACCCAACAGAAAGGTGGAAAAAGCAGACTATCGAAAACTATTACGTCAAATCACTTTACGTAGACGTAGTAAAAGATGGCAAAATTGTGTATGATTTTCCTTCTGTGGCAGATTTGCAAAAACAATGCACTGCAAGTCTCAATCAGTTCTGGAGCGAATACAAACGTCTTGACAAACCACAGTTTTACAAAGTGGACTTGTCTGACAAACTTTATGACAAAAAACAAGAATTGCTTGCAAAAGGTGGCAAAAAATGAAATTTGACGTGGTAAAAAAGGGATATGACAAAACTCAGGTAGAAAGTTATATCCGTGATATCACAAACGAAAACAATCAGGTGGTAACAGACCTTAAAACAGAGATAGAAGAACTCAAAAAACAAAACGACGAGTTGTCTCAAAAACTGGGCGAGTATGACAAAAAGAAGGATGAAATTTTCGTTGCTTTCGTAGAGGCTCAGGAGACTTCTGCAAAACTCAAGTCAAAGGCAGAAAAACGTTTTGAAGAAGAAATGGAAAGATTGCAGCTTTTTCAGCAAAAGTGGACAAACTATGCCAAAGACGTTGTAAAAGAACTTGCAGAACAAGAGGCTCAAAAGTTTGAGCAGGCTTCAGAAAAGTTTAAAGAAATTTTGGCACTTTATTCAAAAGACGTAAAAGTTTTGCAACCAAAAGAGCAGGCAGAAAAACCTGTGCAGGACAAAACTTTTGATCCGCTCAAAAAAGTGACAAAGTTTTTGAACAATTTTGAAGACGTCGAGGTGCAAAAACCTGTGCAACCGGTTGTTCAGCCTGTTGTTGAACAAGTTGTCGAAACAAAGGCAGAGCCGGTTGAAGAAAAGGACGAAGACGTCACAAAAGCACCGCTTGAAGTTGAGTCTGTTGCAGAAGAGCTTGTTGACGAAAAACAGGTTGAGTCTGTTGTTGTTCAGCCACCCGAAAAACAAGATTCTATAAAAGAAAAAGTGCAAAAACTTTTTGAAGAAGAAGACAAAGCCGCTTTGGAAATGGAGGCAAACGATATTTCGCAAAACGACATATTCAACGTGCAGCAATCGCTTGAAGATTTGTGCAAAGAGCTTGGTCTTATTGAATAAACAAAATCCGTGGGGGAATTTTTATGAGCAAAAACAAAAAAGTATCGGCATCTTTGTCGACAGAAGATATCAATCAGGGTGTCGATCGCAACAAAGCGATGATAAAAAATCTGCTTATTTTTTATGCGATACTTTTTCCAATTTGCCTTGTTGCAACAATTTTGATGTTTACTGTGGGTGACGGCGCATACGTAAGACAAGGTTATACACTTGCAATTTTGTGTGTGCTTTGCACGGTGTTTACAGTTATGGCATACGTGCGTCGCAAACGTCTGCTCAACGAACTTGTTCGTCAGCAAAACAAAAAAAAGAAAAAACAATAAAAACAACTGCAAAAACAATTTGAGAGGAGCATTATGTATTGCAAAAAATGTGGCACTTTTGTAGAAAAAGACAAAGATATTTGCCCAAATTGTTTTTCATATATTGACAAAAGTGAAAGCCAACCGACGTCTTATCAGTCATATCAACAGTCTTATCAGCAAAAACAGGATATGTCAACAAACTGTTTTTGGTTTGGTGTGCTGTCTTTTTTGATACCGTTGATTGGTTTTATTTTGTTTTTTGTGTGGAAAGACGACAAACAAAAAAATGCAAAAATATGTGGCTCAATTGCCATCATATCTTTTGTCATAAACTTTATTCTTACCTTTACGTTGCTCCCAACAATCACCGAGTTTTTGCTCAAGTATCAAAATCAGGATACAAGACCACCTTATACTCAGGATGATGGAAGTGGCTCAGGCTCAGGCTCTGGCTCCGGTTCAGGCTCAGGCTCTGGCTCTGGTTCAGGCTCCGGTTCTGGCTCTGGCTCTGGTTCAGGCTCCGGTTCTGGCTCTGGCTCTGGTTCAGGTTCAGGCAGTGGTTCTGGTGACGGTGGCTCAGGATCAAATCCGGGTGACAACACAGGCGGATCGGTTGCACAACCTGTATATCAGGATACAGCTGACGGTGTTGTAGATTTTCGTTATTTTGACAATCAAAGTGTTTGTGCCTTTGACAAAGCGTCAAACAAAGTGGTTGTTTTAAAAAATAGTCGTGTGTACGTTTTTGATGCACAGACAGAGCAACTTGCATATACCGTGCCTGACGGAGAAGTGTCAAAATTTGCCGTATACAATGGCAAAATGGTGGTTTGTTTCAGAAACAACAATTCACTCAAACTTTTTGATCTGCAATTGCTTGAGCAAAAAGACACTTTTTACGTCATGTCAAACGGTATACTTGATATTGACCTGACGGACAACTATATTTATTATTCATTCCAATACAAC
>JAFTHO010000168.1 GCA_017457385.1 Clostridia bacterium
TTATTTTTTGCAGTAGCACACAAACAGGAGTAAAACGTGTGTTAACAAAACATTGTAAGTGCAGATATGTTAATGACAAAAATTCGAGTTAAAGTGTGCAAAAACATGGCTCGGACTAGAGCATTTTTGTAAAACAATGCTTTAATCGTGCTGACCTGTTGCAGTGGCATACGAAAAATACAAACAAATAATAAAAAGCACAACCAAACCGGTTGTGCTTTTTTGTTTGCAAAAAACCTGTGCACAAACAAGCAAAAAAAGGGTATACGTATTGACAAAGTTGTCGGGGCAATTTGTTTGCAAGCATATTTTTGTAAAAGTTGTTTGCAAAGACAACTCAAAAACAAACAAAATGTTTTTGAGTTTTGGTGCATATTGAATTTTTGTATATACTATGTTAAAATTTATTTGCAGACAAAAACAAAAAAGGAGAGTGTCAAAATGAAAAGTAAACATGGTTTGTTAAAATTGTTTGTGATTGTTTTTTTGTGTATGTCGGTGGCACTCTGTTTTGTGGGATGCTCTACAAAATATACTATCACGTTTGAAACAGAAATAGGTGTCCAGGTTGAGAGCATGAAGGTAAAAGAGGGCACTATGCCTTCAGAGTTGCCCGTGCCAGAAAAAGATGGATACAAGTTTGAATACTGGATGTCAAAAAATCAAAAAGGGTATTTTGAAAAATGGCAACCAAAGGCGCTGTACGAAGATCTTACTCTCTATGCTAAATGGTCAAAAGATGACGGCAATTTTTATTGGGAAGACACTGCAGATGGCAACTTTTATTGGGAAGACACTGCAGATGGCAACATAAAGGTTGTTGGCTATTATGGCCAGTCGTCAAACGTTGTTATTCCTGCAAAAATCGCAGGCAAAACTGTTGTAGAAATTGGTGACTATTTTTGTTTGAGAAAATCCATTTCATCAGTCGTTATCCCCGACGGTGTAAAAACTATTGGTCAGTCAGCTTTTCAAGAGTGCACGTCTCTCACAAGTGCGTCACTGCCTGCCAGTCTTGAAACTATTTCTAAACAAGCATTTAATAGTTGCAACAATCTTTCAGTCATAACTTTGCCAAAAAACGTCAAGGAAGTTGGCGCAAGTGCGTTTGCAAATTCTGGTCTGCAAAGTGTGACGTTTGCAGAAGAATCAAAGTTGAAAAAAATTGATGAATTTGTTTTTTACGGGTGCAAAAACCTGCAACAAATCACCCTGCCTGCAAGCATAGAATCAATTGGAGAAAGTGCCCTTGCTAATTGCAACAATCTTGAGAAAATCATTTTTGCAGACAACAGCAACCTCAAAAGCATTGGCAGAAACATTGTGAAAGACAGTGACAAGTTGCATTCTGTGTATATAACTGATATATCTGCCTGGGCATCTGTTGATTTTGAAGATGTTACGGCAAATCCTTTGGGTGCGCATACACGTTGGTCGACTCTTTACTACCAGCAGGGCATCGATTTGTATATCAACGACACAAAGTGTATCAGCCTGCAAATTCCAAAAGAACTAAAAATAATCAAAAAGTATGCCTTTTGCCATTCAACAATACAAAACGTGACTTTTGAGCAGGGCAGTCAGCTTGAAACAATAGAAAGACATGCTTTTGTCAGCAGTGATCTGCAAAGCATTTCTTTGCCGGCATCTCTCCGCACGATTGACCAAGATGCATTCAGGGTTACGCCTCATCTTGAGCATGTGTCTTTTGAACAAAACGGTCTTTTGCAAAATATAGGAACAGCCGCATTTTATGACAGTGCATTAAAAGATTTTGTTTTGCCTGATTCTGTCACTACGATAGAAGAAAGTGCTTTTTATAACTGTCGTGATCTTAAATCTTTTGTTATAGGAAAAGACAGCAACCTTCAGGAAGTAAAAGCAGGGGCGTTTTCAGGGTGCAATTCTATTGAAATATACGTCAGCGACCTTGCAAAATGGTGTTCAATTTCTTTCAGAAACATTAATGAGGTACTGTATGCGTCATCAATAAAACTGTTTGTCGGTGGAGAAGAATTGGTTCATCTGCAAATTCCGGAGGGGACAGAGACTTTGGGTGACTATTTGTTTGCAGGATGCACAAGCATACAAAGTATAACCTTTCCGTCAACACTCACAAGCATTGGTCAGTATGCTTTTTGGAACTGTCCAAATCTCACACAGATAAATTTTGCTGCAAACAACAACCTCAAAACTTTGCCTCTGGGCATTTTTTCAAGTTGCAATGCATTGACAAAAGTTGACATGCACGACAGTGTAGAAGAAATTTCAGAATATGCTTTTTCTAATTGTCAGGAACTCAAAGGGGTGACATTTGGCGCAAACAGTCAGCTTAAAGTTATTGGCAACAGGGCTTTTATCGGCTGTAAAAAACTCGAGTCGGTTTATATACCATCAAAAGTACAGCAAATTGGCGAATATGCCTTTTATTATGATGAGGCTTTGAAAGAAGTGATTTTTGATGCAAACAGTCAATGTCAGGTTGTCAAAAAGTATGCTTTTTCATACACGACAAATTTAAAGAAAGTAAGTTTGCCAGACAGTATTGTTACTCTGGAGTGGAATGCTTTTGCGTATTCTGGTGTTGAAGAAGTCTCATTTGGACAAAACAGCAAACTAAAAAGTATTTATTCGGGCTGTTTTGACTATTGTCAGTCATTGACCAGCATAAAGTTTCCGCCAAACGTAGAAAATATCGGCACATACAGAGAATGTATTTCACTCAAAACGTTTTGCATTCCTGCAAAAGTGCAAGTAATAGGTGATATGTATTACAATATGTTTTACAGATGTACTTCGTTAAAAACTGTCACTGCAGAGCAAGGCTCTCAAGTGTACAAAATAGGAGACTTTGCTTTTAACAGTTGTTTTGCTCTTGAGTCGGTTGAATTTCCAGACTCACTCACAGAGATAGGTCAAGATGCTTTTTTTAACTGCACTTCATTAAAAAACGTTACGTTGCCACAAGGCGTGCAGACTTTGGGTGACAATGTTTTTCAGGATTGTGTCAACCTTGAAAGAGTTGTTATACCACAAAGTGTAACGTATGTTGGATGGAATATTTTTAGAAATTGCAACTATGTCACAGCCTATTGCGAGGCAACAAGTCAGCCGGCTGGCTGGGAGGAAGGCTGGTGTCATAAAGATTGCCCGGTTTATTGGTACAGTGAAACACAACCAACAACAAGTGGCAACTGGTGGCACTACGTTGATGGCGTGGTGACAGTGTGGCCTGCCGTCAGCTGAAGATAATATCAAAAAAAGGGCAACGAAAGTTGTCCTTTAATATTTGCAAAACAAAAAAGGACGGGCATCTGCCCGTCCTTTTTGTTGCTTTTTATTCGTATTGATCAAAAGTTTCGCGTTTTTCTTCAAACTCTTCTACGTATTTTTGGAGCACGTCTACAGTGCCTTGAATGTGGAGCTGACTGCTGTCAAGACTGATGTGATAGTTGTCTGCTCTGCCCCAAGCCTGATCTGTGTAGTAGTTGTAGTACGTTTCGCGTTGTTTGTCTACCTTCAAAATCATTTCTTTCGTTTTTGCATCGTTCTTCTGTTTTGGGAAGTCATAGTGCTTGAGTGCACGATACATACGATAGTCAATGTTTGCGTGGATAAACACGTTTATGCAATGTTTGTGTTCTTTGAGGATATAGTCTGCACAACGTCCAACAATTACGCAAGGGCCTTTGTCTGCAAGGTCACGGATGATTTGTGACTGCGCAATAAAAACCTTGTCGTTGAGTGGCATTGTATAACTCAAATTGCCCAGATAAGAAAGGCTGAATCTCAAACCGTGGTTTGCACGTTCTTCTGTGTTTTTCAAAAACTCTTCGCTCATGCCTGTTTGTTGTGCGGCCATTTTGATGAGTTCGTTGTCATAAAAAGGGATGCCCAACTGTTCTGCGAGCTTTTGACCGATAATACGGCCACCACTGCCATATTCTCTGCTTATGGTGATGATAGTGTCGTCAAATTTCATATAGTCCCCCTGTGCTGGCACGCAAAAAGCCAACAAATTCAATCATTACAAATATTATACCACTTCAAAAAAGTTTGTAAATATCCAAAACAAAAAAAGTGAGTTGATTTTTGCTTTTGTGCAAAAGTGGACAAAAAAAGACGGTCAAACGACCGTCTTTTATAATTTGTGTTATTTGTTATCTAACTGCTTCAAAGCTGATTACTTCTACGTCAGATGAGATGAAACCTTCTTTAACAGGTTCAACTTTTGAGTAGTCAGTAGAAAGATATTTTTTGTTGTCGTCAGCAAAAACAGTAACAACGTTCTTTTTGCCGAATTTTTCTTGTACGTAAAGAGCAGACAACAAGTTTGCACCAGAAGAGATACCAACGCCCATACCCAAAACTTTTGCAATTTTTTGAGCCATGATGATTGCATCGCCGTCATCGATTTCGATGATGTCATCAAGTTCTTCAAGTTTTACGATAGGAGGAACAAATTCGTCACCGATACCCTGGATACGGTGTGGACCAACCATACCGTTGAGGAGTGTTGAGCAACTTGCAGGTTCCATAGGATAGAGTTTGATGTCTGGGTTTTGGCTCTTGAGATATCTGCCAGTACCCATCATTGTGCCACCAGTACCAACGCCGGCAGTAAATGCATCAGGAACAACGCCAAATTTTGCCATTTGGTTCCAGATTTCTGGGCCAGTTGTTGTATAGTGAGCCATTACGTTTGCTTCGTTTTCAAATTGACCAGGGAGGAAGCCGTTGTGATCGATAGCATATTGTTTTGCCATTGCAACAGAACCAGTAAAGCCACCTTGTTCGTGAGAAACGAGGATGATGTTTGCGCCAAGTGATTTGATGAGGTTGATACGTTCGATACTCATCCATTCTGGCATAAAGATGTTTACTTTATGGCCAAGGAAGGCACCTTGTGCAGAAAATGCGATACCAGTGTTGCCACTTGTTGCTTCGCTGATTTCGTCGCCAGGTTTGATGTCGCCGTTTTCGTATGCATTGCGAAGGATGTAATATGCCATTCTGTCTTTGATGCTACCAGAAAAGTTAAAGTATTCGAGTTTTGCGTATACGCAAGTTTCTTTACCTTTGTATTTCAGGTTGATTTTCGCAAGAGGAGTGTTGGCAACAACGTTCTTCAATGCGTCAAGTTTTTGTTGTACTACCATGTCCATAAGAGTTGTCTCCTTTTTTATGTAAATTTGTGTTTTTTGCAAAAAAACTGCATTTTGGCAGAAAAAATCTGCAAATACCACATCTATTATTTATAAATTATACCCTTGCAAAAACCCGTTGTCAATATCAAACTCAAAATAAGCACTAATCAATTTTTTAACGAAACTTTGGTGCCGTTTGGTCTTGTATTTGCTCTTGTTTTATGATATACTTTTTAAGTACAAATGGCGCATTTTGCGCAAATTATCGCGTTTACAAAGGAGTCAACATGGATTGTATTGAAAGAAGCAAGGAAATAAGACGCCTTACTTTCGAGTGTATTGCATCAATTGGTGTTGGTCACATCGGTGGTTGTTTGTCAATTGCCGACGTGTTGTCTGTGCTTTATACAAAGCATATGAACGTAGACCCACAAAACCCACAAATGAAAGGTCGTGACAGACTTGTTTTGTCAAAAGGTCACGCAGGCCCTGCATGGTATGCAACACTTGCAAGTTTTGGCTACTTCCCTAAAGAAGAACTCAAAACTCTCAACAAAATCGGCACAAAATTGCCAAGCCATTGCAATGCAACGCTCACACCTGGCGTAGATATGACAACAGGTTCGCTCGGACAAGGCATCTCTTGTGCAGTTGGTATGGCAATCGGCTCAAAACTTTCTCGTGACAAAGCACGCATCTACTGCATCATTGGTGACGGCGAAAGTCAAGAGGGTCAGGTTTGGGAGGCTATCATGCTTGCCGCTCAAAAGAAACTCAACAACTTTACTCTTTTTATAGACAACAACAAAATGCAGATTGACGACACGACAGAAAACGTCATCAAGATGGAAGACTATGAAAAGAAGATGAAAGCCTTTGGTTTTAATGCAATCCGCATTGATGGTCACGACCACGATGCAATTGACCAGGCAATAGAAAAAGCAAAAAAATGCAAAAGCAAACCTACTGCAATCATTCTTGACACTGTCAAGGGCAAAGGCGTAAGTTTTATCGAGGCAATGGGTGTGTCTAACCACAGCACAAACATCAGTCCAGAACAACTCGAACTTGCATTGCAAGAGCTCAAATAAGGGGGGGGGATTGTTTTTATGGAAATGAGAAAAGTTTTTGCAGCAGAACTTGAACAACTGATGCACAAAAATAAAAAAATCTGCCTTATTGACGCTGACCTTGCAAAAGCAAGTGGCACTATGAAGTTGAGAGAGGTTTTCCCAACTCGTGCTTTTGACGTTGGCATTGCAGAACAAAATATGGCAAGCGTAGCGGCAGGTCTTTCTGCTTATGGCTACATTCCTTTTATCACAAGCTTTACACCTTTTGCATCACGCCGTATCTGTGACCAGGTTGCAGTATCTATCGCATACGGTATGCAAAACGTAAAAATCGTTGGCACAGACCCTGGCATTGCGGCAGAACTCAACGGTGGCACCCACATGAGTTTTGAAGATATCGCTATCTATCGTGCAATCCCTGATATGGTTGTGTTTGAACCTGTTGATATCCATCAGCTCAAACAGGCTATGCCACAAATCGTAAAATGCGACAAACCATGCTATATCCGCATGTTCCGCAAAGAAACACCAGAAATTTTTACAGATCCAAAATATAAATTCAATTTGTTCAAGGCAGACAAAATCTGCGATGGCAAAGACCTTACAATTTTTGTATCTGGCCTTTGCACAGCAGACGTTATCGAGGCTAAAAACATTTTGGCAAAAGAGGGCGTTTCTGTTGAGGTTATCAACATCCACACTATCAAACCTATCGACAAAGAGGCTATCGTTAAATCTGCCAAAAAGACAAAACGCGTTTTGGTTGTAGAAAACCACAACGTATACGGCGGTTTGTATTCTGCAGTGTGCGAAGTTTTGGCTAAAGAATGCCCAACAAAAGCAGACGTTATCGGTATTCAGGATCAGTTTGGTGAGGTTGGCAAACTTCCACAACTCAAAGAAAGATACGGCATGACAGTGGCTGACATCGTTGCCAAAGCAAAAGAACTTTTAAAGTAACACACTTAAAAAGTGTGCAAAAGTCGGCTCTGTATAAAGTTTTGTTAAAATACAAAATTTGGTTATACTTACTTTTTGCAGAGTAAACTCAAAAAAACGGCTTGTTATAGTTTTTGTATAACAGACCAAAAAACAAAACACGTTGACAAATATAAAAGGCTCGGTTTAAACCGAGCCTTTGTTTTTTATTTTATTGTTTTATTGTTTTATAAAAAATTCAATAATATCAAAGCCTCCCTCGGAGGATGGAGGTGTCACGGCAGTGACGGAGGGAGTCGAAAATATTGCACAAAAAATCTGTTAATATTGTCACTCAAAACTTTCCACACTGCCCCAGTCTATAGGAGTGGTAAATTTGCTCAAAAATTCGTTTGCCTTTTTAAAGTGGTTGCAACCAAAAAATCCTGCATAGGCAGAAAGCGGACTTGGGTGCACGGTTTCAAGCACAAGGTGGTCTGGGTTTGTTATCAGCTTTTTTTTGCTCCTTGCGTTGCTTCCCCACAACATAAACACAACAGGGGTGTTTTTTTGGTTTAGCGCTTTTATCACTGCATCGGTAAAAGTCTCCCAACCCATGCCTTTGTGGCTGTTTGCCTGACCTGCACGCACAGTCAGTGCCGTGTTGAGCAACAAAACACCTTGTTTTGCCCAACTCAAAAGACATCCGTTTTTGCCAAGGTTTGTGCCATATTCTTCGTTTATCTCTTTAAACATATTAACAAGGCTTGGCGGTGGTTTTATTCCGGGCTGAACAGAAAAAGCAAGACCGTGTGCCTGACCTTCGCCGTGATATGGGTCCTGACCTAAAATAACAACTTTTACGTCGTCAAACTCTGTTGTTTTGAGTGCAGAAAACACACGTTGTTTTGGTGGGTATATGGTGCGTTCGGCATATTCTTTTTTTAAAAATTCGCACAGGTCGGCAAAGTATGGCTTGCCAAATTCGTCGCCAATCACTTTGTCCCAACTGTTTTTCAACTGATACATATTTTTTCCTTTGTCAAAAAGCAGGCAAATGCCTGCTTTTGTTTATCTCAAAATTATGCTGTGTGACACAGGGCAAATGCTGTCACCCTCGCCAAGCACAATCACGGTGTTGTGCTGTATTTCTCGCACAAAGCCATTTATTCTCACGTTAAAGGCTTCAACTCCGTCAACTGTTGTCAGCACGGTATATTTGCCAATGGCAATGTCGTTGTTTTTGCCTGCAACCAAAGTTTGCCCTTTGCTCACAACAACGTCCTGTTTTGTAAAAGATGCGTTGCTTTGTCCGTCTGTTTGTTGTGGTGCAAGATCGTCTTCAAGACTGTATCTGCCATTGTCTGTCTGTTCAACTTTTGTTATTTGTTGCTGTTTTTTCTTTTTGCGTTTTTTTACTACTTTTGCAATGAGCACAATTGCCAAAATCAAAACAAGAGCAATTGCAATGATAATAAATATGGCGGTCTGTGCAATCAGGGCAAAAATTTTTGCTATTGCTTCGCCAAAGCTACCACCGTCCTGAAAGGCTAAAAAATCAA
>JAFTHO010000169.1 GCA_017457385.1 Clostridia bacterium
AAAAAGAAGACGTGCAAATGATTGACTTTAAAATGGTTGACATAAACGGTCAATATCGTCACGTGACTATCCCTGCAAAAAACTTTAACGAAGACCTCATGAAATATGGCGTTGGTTTTGACGCATCAAACTATGGCTATGCTGTGGTAGAAAAAAGTGATATGGTGTTTATACCAGACCTTGACACAGCACAAATCGACCCGTTTTGCGGTATAAAAACTTTGTCAATGACAGGCAATGCAATGATCATTGACAACCCAGAAAACAGACCGCTTGCACAATATCCACGCAACATTGTGCTTGCCGCCGAACAATATATGAAAGACAGTGGCATTGCTGACGAAATGTATATTTTGCCAGAATTTGAGTTTTATCTTTTTGACCAGGTTGGCTGGGCTGTTGAACCAAACAACAACAGCGTAACTCTCGATGCAATGCAGTCTTACTGGAACAGCGACGTGCAGGGACAAGGCGTTATCGTGCCAAAACAAAAAGCATATCATATTGCAAAACCATATGACGTATCTTATGAAATGCGCAGTGAAATGTGCCTTGAAATTGAAAAAGCAGGCATCGAAATAAACTATCATCACCCAGAAGTTGCTGCATCTGGTCAATTTGAAATCGAGCCAAAACTTGGTCTTATGTCAAAAATGGCAGACGCAACAATGATGATAAAATATATCATCAAAAACGTTGCCCTCAAATATGGCAAAACTGCAACCTTTATGCCAAAACCAATTTGCGGCGAGGCTGGCAGTGGCATGCACGTGCATATGCTCCTTATGAAAGATGGTCAACCTGTTTTCAGCGATGACAACGGCTATGCAAACCTCAGCAAAGAGGCACACTGGTTTATGGGTGGTTTGCTCAAACACATAGATGCTTTGTGCGCACTCACAAACCCATCAACAAACTCTTTCAAACGTCTTGTGCCAGGTTTTGAAGCACCTGTAACTGTTGGCTATGCAACTTCAAACCGCAGTGCGGTTATACGCATTCCTGCTTATGCAAAATCACCTGACAAACGTCGTTTTGAACTGCGCAATCCAGACGCAACCTGCAACCCATATTTTGCATATGCGGCAATACTTATGGCTGGCATCGACGGCATCAAAAACAAAATTGATCCACACGAAAACGGCTGGGGTCCATATGACTTTAACCTTTATCACCTGCCAGAAGAAGAAAAAGCAAAACTCAAAGGTTTGCCAACAAGACTTGACGATGCCCTCACTGCATTGGAGCAGGACAACGACTTCCTCACTGCAGGCGGTGTTTTCCCTAAAGAGCTTTTGACAAACTTTATCAAAACAAAACGTGCCGAACTCAAAGAACTGTCAAAAATCCCAACTCCGGCAGAATTTGAAAAATATTACAACCTTTAATAAAAAGCAAATGCCACCTGCAAGGGTGGCATTTTTGTTTGCAATTAAAAAACAGAATTGCCAAAGCAACCTTGCAATTTGCACCAAAAACAAAATTTGCATATACTAAAAAGGCAAGTGTGTTGCAAATAACCAAAGGTTGTTGTAAAATCTAGTTATGAAGTGTCTGATAATTATAAACAGGCTGTCCGGCAATGGAAAGCATGCCGACGAAAATATGTTGCGCCAGGTTTTTGGCAGTGGTTTTGACGTGGACGTGTTTTTTGTAAAAAACAACACCCCTACCCCAGACCTTTTGCCATATGACCGCATTGTTGCATGCGGTGGCGACGGCACACTCAACCGACTTGTAAACAAAAAAACAAAACAGGGCGCACAGGTGTTTTATTGTCCATACGGCACGCTGAACGAAGTTGCAAAAGGCAAAACGTCCACCCTGAAAGACGTGTGCATAGCCAACGACAAAAAGTTTGCCTACGTTTTGGCAACAGGCATTTTCACACCCCTTGGATACCGCACAAAAGACAGTCACAAACGCAAACTCAAAGCATTTGCATATATACTAAACGTGATAAAGCACTACAAAGTGCACCACATACCAGCAAAAATATCCACCGACGGACTTGATTGCGAGGGCACGTATACCCTTTTGCTTGCACTTGACTCACCAAAATGCTTTGGATTCAGGTTCAACAAGGCATATGCCCACGACGACGACAAAATGCATTTGCTTGCAATAAAGTCACCAAAACGCAAAAACATTTTTGGAAAAATAAAAATATTTTTTCCATTGTTTCGTGCATTTTTTGTTGGCTTTAAAAAAGAATATCACTCTAAAAATATGAGTTTTGTTCCTTTTGAAAAACTGACCATAACACTCACACAACGGACGGATTTTTGCATGGACGGCGAGCTTGCAACCTTTGACGGCAAAGTTGACGTGAGCCTTGCCAAGGCAGAAAACCCCGTTGTTGTGGTTGACAAAACACAGATAGAAAAATTTTTTAAAGACGGCAAAGTTTTTTGACCGTCTTTTTTTAACTGTTTTTTTAAGACAAGGACACAAACCTTTTAACAACAAAAAAGCCACCCTGCCGGGTGGCTTTTGTTTTTTTGCAACTGTATACAATTTGTTATTAAAGTTGTGGACCTGCTGATACAAGTGCTTTGCCGGCTTCGTTGCCTTCGTATTTAGCAAAGTTTTTAACAAATCTGCTTGCAAGGTCTTTTGCTTTTTCTTCCCATTGAGATGCATCTGCATAAGTGTCACGTGGGTCGAGGATGCCTGTGTCTACGCCTGCGAGTTGTGTTGGAACTGCAAGGTTGAAGTATGGGATTTGTTTTGTATCTGCTTTTTCAATTTCGCCACTCAAAATAGCGTCGATGATGCCACGAGTGTCTTTGATAGAGATACGTTTGCCAGTGCCGTTCCAGCCTGTGTTTACAAGGTATGCTTTTGCACCGCTTGCTTCCATCTTTTTAACAAGTTCTTCTGCATATTTTGTTGGGTGCAGTTCAAGGAAGGCCTGACCAAAGCATGCTGAGAATGTTGGAGTTGGCTCTGTGATGCCACGTTCTGTGCCGGCAAGTTTTGCAGTAAAGCCAGACAAGAAGTAGTATTTTGTTTGTTCTGGTGTCAAAACAGAAACTGGTGGCAATACGCCAAATGCGTCTGCTGACAAGAAGATAACGTTTTTAGCCGCAGGTGCTGCAGAAACAGGGCGTACGATATTGTTGATGTGAGTGATTGGATAAGATACGCGTGTGTTTTCTGTTACACTGCTGTCTTTAAAGTCGATTTTGCCATTTTCGTCAACTGTTACGTTTTCGAGCAAAGCGTTGCGTTTGATTGCATTGAAGATATCTGGCTCTGAATCTTTGTCAAGGTTGATAACTTTTGCATAGCAACCGCCTTCAAAGTTGAACACACCGTTGTCGTCCCAGCCGTGTTCGTCGTCGCCGATGAGCAAACGTTTTGGATCTGTTGACAAAGTTGTTTTGCCTGTGCCAGAAAGACCAAAGAAGATTGCTGTGTTTTCGCCGTTCATATCTGTGTTTGCAGAGCAGTGCATTGATGCAATGCCTTTGAGTGGCAAGAAGTAGTTCATCATAGAGAACAAACCTTTTTTCATTTCGCCACCGTACCAAGTGTTGAGGATAACCTGCTCTTTGCTTGTGATGTTGAATGCGGCAACTGTAGATGAGTTGAGACCAAGTTCCTGATAGTTGTCAACTTTTGCTTTTGATGCGTTGTAAACAACAAAGTCAGGCTCAAAAGTTGCAAGTTCTTCTGCAGATGGTCTGATGAACATGTTTGTTACAAAGTGTGCCTGCCATGCAACTTCTACGATAAATCTTACTGCAAGGCGAGAGTCTTTGTTTGCACCGCAAAATGCATCTACAACGTACAATTTTTTGTTAGAAAGCTCGTCAATAGCAATTTGTTTTACTTTGCTCCATACGTCTTCTGACATAGGTTTGTTGTCGTTTTTATATTCGTCGCTTGTCCACCATACAGTGTTTTTAGAGTTTTCGTCCATAACGATATATTTATCCTTAGGAGAACGACCTGTATAGATGCCTGTCATAACGTTTACTGCACCAAGTTCTGTAACTTTGCCTACTTCGTATCCGTCAAGACCTGCTTTTGTTTCTTCTTCAAACAACAATTCGTATGATGGGTTGTGGATGATTTCCACACTGCCAGTAATGCCATACTTTTCGAGATTGATATTAGCCATAATAAATACCTCGTATTTTTATAAATTCAATAAACTAACCATTCTAATTTATTAACATCATTATATAAGATTTTTTGTCAAAATACAATATGCAAATGCAATATTTTATGCAAAAAACGCACTTTTTTGCATAAAATCAACTTGTTGCTGCAATTTTGACTATTTTGACAATTTTTTTGTATGCTCATTGAAAGACATGCCTTGTTTGTTGTATAATAAACAAAAACAAAACCATATTTGTTTTGTTGCTGAAAAAACGAGGTATAAATGGTGAAACTAAAAAACCCTATGCTTGTGGTAACAGATATAAACAAGTCGACAGAATTTTTCAAAAATGTGCTTGGTCTTCACGTGATTTTGGATTTTGGTGCAAACAAAACCCTGACGGGTGGTTTGTCTTTGCAAACACTTGAAAGCTGGAAAGAGTTTGTTGGCAAAGACGTTTGTTTTGCAGGCAACAATTTTGAAATATATTTTGAAGAAGACAATTTTGACGAGTTTGTAAAACACCTTGAAAAATGCAACGTAGAATACGTTCATCCGGTAAAGGAACACTCGTGGGGACAACGAGTAGTGAGAATATACGACCCGGACAAGCACGTGATTGAAATTGGCGAAAACATAAAGGTGGTTTGCAAGCGATTTTTAAACAGTGGCATGACACCGCAACAGGTTGCAGAGCGCATGGACGTGCCAGTCAAATTTGTAAACTCCTGTATGCGTTGATTTTTGCTATATTTTCAAACAAAAAAGACGGGCATTTTGTCCGTCTTTTTGCATAAAAAACCACCCGGTTGGGTGGTTTTTGTTTTATGTATATCAGTCTACAAAAAGGCTTGCCGCACCAATTACACCCGCATCGTTGCCAAGTGATGCCTGCAAAACGTCGACAGGTGGTGTGGTGTCTTTTGCAAAAATGTGATCTGCAACGTATTGACGAAGTGGCGCAATGAGGTTTTCGCCCTGGGCACTCATGCCACCGCCAATGATGATTGCCTGCGGACGAAAGACGTTGCACAAATCCACAAGGCCTTCGCCAAGATTTTGTATATATTCGTCCACTATTTTTTTTGCAAGTTTGTCCTGTTTGCTCATTTCAAAAACAACCTGTGGTGTGATCATTTTTGACTCGTCAAGCACGTTCCACAATTTTGTAAATTTGTCTTTTTTCATTTGTTCAAGAGTGATTTGAACCAAAGCAGTTGCGCTTGCATATGCCTCAAGACAACCCCTGCGACCACACGAGCATTGTCTGCCACCCTTGTACAACAACATATGTCCAATTTCGCCACCGGCACCGCAGTTGCCCTCAAACAGCTGGTTGCCAATGATGATGCCACCGCCAACACCCGTGCCAAGAGTTACAAGGATGATGTCGCTGTATGCCTTGCCGTTGCCAAACTTCCACTCGCCAACACAGGCACAGTTTGCATCGTTGGCAATTTTTGTTGCAAAGCCTGTTTCTTCTTCTACCAGTTGAGCAAGTGGCACTTTTTGTATGCCAAGGTTTGCGGCAAAACAAACTTCGCCACGCACTCTGTCCACCGCACCGGCAGAGCCAATGCCAACACCAATGACTTCTTTTCGTTTGATGCTCGTTTGTCTGAGCATTTGCGAAATAAGGCAGGAAATTGTGTTTACCAGATAGTGTGGGTCACTTTCGGACGGAGTTTGCAATTTGTCTGTAACGACAAGTGTGCCGTCATATCTTATGATGCCACTTTTGATATAAGTGCCACCGATGTCAATGCCTATGACGTAGTTTTTCATTTTTTTGTCCACCAGAATCAAAATTTGTCGAGAGCGCAGTTGAGCACTTGTGGGAAGATTTGTTGCAGTTTTTTATCAAACTCGTCAGCACGATAAGTGCCTGATACAAGTTTTGTAAATTCTTCGATAGACAGAGCAAACTCAACCTCGTCTGCCTGTTCTACAACGGCACTGCCGTTTTTTATCACGAGTTTGTATTTGCCACTGTTTTCTTTATAAAACCAGTCGTCAACCGAAAAAGTAACAGTTGTGTCAATCTGCTCGGGATATTTTATGCACTCAAGCAGATATTTATTATCGCAGATGCGCAGTTGATTGTCCTGCTCGGCATCCGGATAGTCACAAGGCACGTTGAGTTTGACCTCTTCAAAATGAGTGTCAAACTGGTCGATAACCTCTGGATACAAAGCGCAATATTCGTCAATGTTTTCGTCGTCAAAAGTGAGGATATATCCTTGCATATTGCCATCTTTATACAAGCCGTATGCCTTGCCACCCTCAAGGAAAATTTCTTTCAGTCTGAGTGTCATTGCATCACGGTCACGATAAAACCAACCGTTTTTGTCCTGCATAAAACTGTCGTACACTTTTATCATTTCGTCAATATTGTCAAAGCCGATTTCTTTCATTGGCAGATTGCCTTTTTTGACAGGTTGCCACACGTAATAAGAGTGTGTAACGTATGCCTGCTTTTCATAAAAAGTGTGCAAAAAGGGCATAAGACCTGTGATTGGGTGTTTGCTTGCCGCAAGATCCTTCATGCCCTGCAACAACACACCCGTAAAGATGTGTCTGCCACGATACTCCGGCAACGTGCCACCTGCCACCATGTATGGCACGTCAAACACAACGCCACGCAAAAACATTTTTTTCTTTACCAAAAAGAGCATGTTGATGAGTTTTTCGCCCTCAAACAAAGTCATACAGTTTGTGCCGTCCCACTTGTTGTCAACAAAAAACTCTGCATAAGTTTGCGTGTCTTCTGGAAAACATATCATATAAAGGTCTACCAATTGCTGTCTAAGTTTTTCCATAATTCCAATTTCTCCTGTGTATATCATACACCTTTTTTTGAGCCATTACAATACGATTTGCATTAGTTATTTTTTAAACTATTTGTCGAAAAAAGCAAAACAAAAGAGCCCTGCAAAAAACAAGGGCTCTTTGAAAAAATCTGTTTGTCAACAAAAATTATTTTGCGCCGTATTGAGCATAGTATGCATTGATTTTTGCAATTTTTTCGTCGTCGAGTACTGGTTTGCCGTCAACGATTTTTTGTGAAAGATAATCTACGACTTCTGCCATAGTAACGATTGCTGTGCCAGTAAAGCTGAAAGCAGAAGAAAGCTCGCTGATAGCAGATTTTTCTGTTTTGCCACGTTCCATACGGTCAACAGAAACAACAAGACCAAGCACCTGAACGCCAAGATCTTTTACCATATCCATAGTTTCGTATACGCTTGTGCCGGCAGTAGTAACGTCTTCTACAATGACAATTTTGTCACCCTGTTTGAGTTTGTTGCCCAAAAAGATACCTGTGTCGCCGTGATCTTTGATTTCTTTGCGGTTTGAGCAATAAGTTGTTTTGATGCCAAATTTGTCCCACAATGCAATTGCTGTTGCAGTTGCGATTGGGATGCCTTTGTATGCAGGTCCAAACAAAACGTCCATTTTGTCGCCAAAATTTTCTTTTATTGCTTCGGCATAAAAACCACCGAGTTTTTGCAACTGTTCGCCGTCGTTAAAGCAACCAAGGTTGATAAAAAATGGTGTGTTGCGACCGCTTTTTGTTACAAATTCGCCAAATTTGAGTGCCTGTGCTTCAAGCAAAAAGTCAATAAAATCTTTTTTGTACTGTTTCATAATTTCACTTTCTCCAAAATTAATTTTTCCTGCATGATTGCGTTTTGTTCTACCTTTTCCATAATAGAAGATATCTTTTGACGGATTTCGTCTGAGGTAAAAGACGGCAGATTGATTTTTACGTTGTAAAGGGCTGATATAATTGCACTTTTAAGCAAAGATACTGCAATTGCACCGTCGCTTGTTGCCATTTTGTTGCCATAAGTTATGGCATAGTCGGCATGTTCAAAAAGTTTTTCTGCCATTTTTGCCAACTGCAAAGGCACAAACGTTGCATCGTACAAAGTTGACGCCACCACAAGATCACGATACATTTTTTGCTCTTTGTCATCTTTTGGCAGTTTGAGTGCATTCATATACTCGTTGAAAGCCTTGCAGTCTTTGTCGATAAAATCCAAAAAGTCCTGTGCTTGTTTTGTGCATATTTCTGCAATCTCTTTCATTTTGTCCCAGTGCTGTTCGTATCCTTTTTTGCCCACAGTCAGGTTGCAAAGCATTGCAATGAGCGATGCCCCGTTTGCAGCCGTGAGTGCCGCAACACTGCCACCACCAGGCACAGACTTTGATGACGAAGCATCTTTGACAAAATCTGTCAGCGTCATGTCTTTAAACATAAAAGCCCCCTTTAACCTATAACGTATATATTTTAGCAACTTTTTGAGCAATTTTCAATAGTTATCACAAAAATGTCAGTTTGTTTTGCAAAACAAAAAAGACGGCGTGATGCCGTCAGTTTTATCCAACCTGTTTGTCCTGTTGTTTTTTGCTCATAACCTGCAACAGACCGTTGAGAGCAAGGTTGAGTTTTTTTTGCTGTTCTTTGGTGCGTATTTTGTTGAGTTTTTCGTCCGAAAGCAAATTTGCAACCTCTTTGGCTGTTTGTTCGTTTATGCCGTTTTGTTTGAAAAAGTTGATTTTTGCAACCACGTCGTCAACCTCTTTGTCAATGCACACGTCCATTTCGTCACAGTTTTGTTGACTCATTTTGCTTTGACCAAAAAGTCTGTCCAAAAGTCTTGTGGTTTGTCGTGTAATGTTGCTGGCACGGCTGTGGCGTATGTCTGCCAAGGCAATGAGAGACACCTGACATAGGCACGAGAGCAAAAAAAGCAAAATTGGCATATAACCAAAAACAACCTTTTCACAAAGCAAAACAAAGGCAACTGCAAGTGACAAAACCACCCAGAACACACCTTTTGTGCGATATGGTTTTTTGACAAATTTTATCACCTCACCAGGGAATTTGTACTTGCTGACAAGATAGTTTTGCAAACCCTCGGCAAGGTTGTCGGGCAAAACAATTTTGCCGACAAGTGGCATTGTTTTTGATGCAAAACACTGCCTGAGATATACGTTTGTTTTTTTGAGGGTTTTGTTGTATCTGCGATAGGGTGACGCAAACAGATTGACCAGAAAACAAAGACAAATTATTGCAAAAACGCCATACCACACAAAAACCTCGTTTTGAGCCAAAAAGGCTATGCCGTTTTGCAAAAAGACAAAAATAAATTCCATACGGGGCAACTCCTTAACTTTTTTTGAGAGTTTTGCCGTATGGAATTTTTTTATACCTTGTTTGTCAAAAATCTACGCCAAGTATGTTTGTGAGTATAAACTCGCATTCTTCTTCTGTGGCATAACGCACTTCTCGCCCTTCCGCAAGCAAAAAGTCAGGAAAGCCGTCAAACATTGCAAACTGTTTGCTCTCCAGCCAGTAAATTTCAATTCCGTCAAGATCCACGTCAAGTTTTATCACGCCGACGTATCCTTTTTGTTTTGCAAAAAGCAACAGTTTTGCATTTTTTGTGAGTCTTGCTTTTGCCATAACACACACTCCTTAAAGTTCTATCAACTGACCGTCATACAGACTAAGCACGTATTTTTTTATGTCGTCAATTTTTAATATCTGTTTTACCGCCTGGGCATAAGAGTCGAGTTGTTTTTGATAGTTTTGTTTTATATATTGCGGATGTTTTGTATATTTGTAGTCCACCACCGTCGCTTTGTTGCCGTCGACGATGAACATATCTATCACGCCCTGCAAAAACATGTTTTCGTCCACGTCGCCACCAAACAGGTTTTGATAACTTGTTTTTAACATAAACGGCAACTCACGATATACCTTTTTGCTTTGTATGCCGTCAAACAATGGCGAGCAAAGTGCCTTTAGCACAAGGTTTTTGTCAATAACGTCTGCCACCTGACGGGATATAACGTCTTTTTCAACAAGCATATCCACCACCTGTTGCACGTGTTGCTCCGTTTTGTTGCCAAAATCCAGATGCTCAAACACAGCATGATAGCCCGTGCCTATTTCGTTTTGTTGCAAACCGCCGGCATCAACCTCGTTTGCCACAACTTTTGGCAGACAAACGTCTTCGTCACCCTGCGGTTGCTGATAGTCGTGCAGTTTTGAAGACACAGCCTTGAGTTCCAAAGTGGTTGCAAACTGATACGGATAGGTTTGTTGCAGTTGATTTTTTACAACCTCAACCTGTTGCTCGTTGTATGGCGAAAAGACAACCTGTCTGCGGTTTGAATTGCCGTCACTTGCTTTTGACTGCCAGTCATTGTGCAGATTGAACTGATATTTGTTACGGAGTGACGGGTTTTGCGTCAGGGCATAATGCAACCAGTCAAAATATCTGCAACCATCTTCGTTGTCTTTGTCGTTGTCTTCCTGACCAATGCAACCGGTCATATACAAATGAGATTTTGCCCTTGTCATTGCAACGTACAAAATACGCATTTCTTCTTCGTTCATGGCACGTTTTGCATTGTTTTTTACAAACCAGTTTGACAAAGTGTCACTTTTGATGCGTGTGTTTACGTCAAATGCATCAGAAGAAAAACCATATTTTTTGTCACACACAACGGCATCCATCCTGGTGTTGAATTTTTGTCCACAGTTGATGATAAACACCACCGGAAACTCCAGACCTTTGCTTTTGTGTATCGTCATCACTCTGACGGCATCTGTATAAGATGCACTTTCTACCTCTACCTGTTCGTCGGCAACGGCATTTGTAAACGCCAAAAATTCGCCCACGTTTTTGTTGTAACTTTTGTCTGCAAGCGATGACAAAAAGTCGTTGACTTTTTTGAGTCTTATCTCACCGTCAGGCAAACCAAGCACCTTTAACACATAGTCGGTGTCGGCAAAAATTTTGGCAACAAGTTGTGTGACGGTTAGATGTTTTGACAAAAAAGTCACCTTGTCCAAAAACGCCAAAAATGCCTGCAAACGGTGTGAGAGTGTGTTGTCGTGGCTTTGGCAATAGTCTGCCACACGTGTGGCAAGTGGTTTTGCCTGTTTTTGACCGTCTTGTGTTGAAACCACAATTTCGGCAATTTCGTCTTCGTCAATGCCACAAAAACCGCCGGCAAGACAACCAAACATTGCAACGTCGTCATAGCGGTTGTCTGCCACCTTGAAAAGGTTGACAAGTTGCTTTATCTCGGCACTGTCAAACAGATTTTGCTTTGATGTATACACCACCGGCAAACCACGTGACTGCAACTCGGCAACTATCTTTTTTGTCTGCGCATTCATGCCCCTTGTGAGCAAAACGACGTCGTTGTGGGTGATGATTTTTTCTTTGTCGTCCACCTTGATTTTAAGGCCGACAATCTCTCTTATTTTTCGATAAATAACCTCTGCCTCTGCCTTTTGAGGGTCGGCGTCTGTGTAATTGCGTTTTTTTACAGAATATGGCTGAGTTGTTTTGCAATCATCCGCTTCTTTTTTTGCATCGTCTTTTTTGGCAATGATATCCACGCTGACAGCAGGCAGATTTGTTTTTGCGCCACCGCCACCCTCGGGACAACCCAGCATAGATGTTGATGCATAGTCTATGCCACCAAAATTTTTGTTCATGAGCAAACTGAAAATATCGTTTACAAACTCAAGAACGTCTGAATGACTGCGATAGTTGTCGTTGAGATATGCTATGAAATTTTCGTTTGTGTTTGAATAGTCTTTTAGTTTTTGCACAAAAATGTCAGGAGCACACTGACGAAAAGCATATATACTCTGCTTTACGTCGCCAACAAGAAACAAATTGTTTTGCCCCTTTATGCGGGAAATGATTTCTTCCTGAATTTCGTCGATATCCTGATATTCGTCAACAAAAACAAATTTGAAAGTCTGCTTTACGTCCTCTTTAACTTTTGGCACGTCAAGCACTTTTAGTGCAATATGCTCAAGGTCGCCAAAGTCAAGGCAACCGTTTTGTTTTTTGTATGCGTCAAAATTGTCGCAAAACTTTTGCACAAGATCAAACAGTTTTGTGCATATTTGACACGAAAGCGTCATGTTTGTCACAAGTTCGTCATAACAAACATCTTTTAAAACCTTTCGATGTTTTGTCACCGTTTGCAACATTTCGTCTTTTTGTTTTTTGCAATACTCCACAAACCTTTCCTGAGCATCGTTTGTCACTTGTTTTGCAAGTGTTTTTGGCACAGGAAAGCGAGGGGGATCAAACCCAACCATCTCCTGCATATTTGTTCGCAGTGGCTTGTGATGAGCAATATGTATTCGTGATGCATATTCGGCAAAAAACTCAACCAGTTTTTCAATGCCAATTTCCTTTGCCTGCACGGCAAGATTTTCGCACCTTTGCCTTATATCACACATATCGTCGCAAAGTTGTTTGTTGTATTGCAAAGTAAAATAGTTTTGATCACCGTCAAACTGATATTGCGCCTTGTGTTCATCAAGCCATTTGTCAAAACCATACTTTGCCACTTTAAACGAATATATGCTTTTTACAAGTTTTTTGAGGCTGTCGTCTTTGCGTTTTTTGCCAAACACGTCCACAAGATACAAAAAGTCTTCGTTTTGCTCGTTATAAAGGCCTTCAAACGTTTCGTCAAGCACCTTGTCATATGCAACAGTCCACTCTGTGCCCGAAATGATTTTGTATGCAGGGTCAATTTCTGCCTCGACAAAATATTTGCGTATCAGTTGCGAACAAAAACTGTGCAGAGTTGATATATTGCAGGTATCTATCTGTCCAAGTTGTGACAAAATTTGCGGATCGTCACTTTGCGACAGTTTGTTTACCAGACGCTTTTTCATTTCGTATGCAGCCATGTCGGTAAAGGTCACCACGAGCAGTTGTTTGAGTGTCGCCTGCTTTTCAACAAGCAACCCTGATATTTTTTCTATCATAACCGTCGTTTTGCCCGTGCCGGCAGATGCAGAAACGAGTATGTTTTTGTCTTTGCACTCCAACACTTTGCGTTGGTCTGGCGATGGATTAAACTTCATTTTTTATCACCTTGTAAATCACGTCCTGGTTTATACCTTTTACACTGTCTTCCTGACCACCAAGATCTTTATAGTTGCACACCCCTGCATAGTCGCAAAAATCGCAGTTGCCACTGTATGGATGTTGTTGTATAAAGCCGTCTGCCATCTCTTTTATGGCGTTTTGCAACATAATTTTTGTGTATTGCACGTATACGTCAAGCGTATTTTCGTCCATACCCATTGCCACCCTGCCAGACAGCACCCCGTCTTTTGTGAGTTTTTTGTCCAGCAGTTTGCTTGCGCCACTTTGCTCTGATGCGTTGTCAAGCTGACGTATAACCTCTTTGTCGTTGACGACACGTCCTATATAGCAAAATCTGCCACCACTTTCGGTAAACACGTCGTTGACAGGCATATAGAAAAAGCCGTCACACCTTTTTTGCAAGCCCTGCAGACACGCCATAACGTAGGTGAGCAGTTGCAGTTTTTTGCCGGCAAACAGTTCGTTTTCGTTAAAGGACGCACTGCCCGTTTTGTAGTCCACAAGCACAAACTTGTCTTCAAACACGTCAATGCGGTCAATTTTGCCGTTCAGCAAAATTTCGTGACCGTCTGCCACAATCTTTACGGGTGGCCAGCTGTCTTTTGTGTCAAAACCAAAAGACTGCTCTGCCATATATGGTTTGAAAGATGAGTTTTGCATCTGGTCGTATATTGCTTTGCACGCACACACCGCCTCTTTTTTGATTTTGACAAGCACGTGTGCAAGTTTTGGATGATTTGTCAGATACTGATATTCGTCCCTTTGCAAAACCTCGTCCACAAGGTTGTTTGCAAGTGTGTCGGGACAAAAATCATCTTTTACGGTTTTGTCCACGTATACTGCCTTTACAAAATTTTCAAGCACGTCGTGAATGATAACACCCGTGTCTATACTTTTGAGTTCGCCCGTATCCCGTTTTGCAATTTTGAGACCGTTTTGCAAAAAATAACGGTATGGGCAACCATAAAAGCCCTCTATCTTTGTGACGGACGTTTTGCCTTTTGGCAACAGCACGTCTTTGTTTTTGACGAGGTTTTGTTTTTCAAAAGTGCAAGGCACATAGTCAAGCACCTGTTTGTCATCAAGTGCATAAAAAAGGTTGCTTGCCTGCTCAAGCCCACATATGTTGCCATCTGCCAGTTTTGAGGCCTCTGCAACAAGTTTTTCTTTTGCCTGGTTTTTGCCAAACACAAGGTCTGCCCGTTTGAGAAAGTCGACGTAGTCTTTTTCAAGGTCAAACATCTTTAAAATTTCTTCCACCGCAAGACAAGGGGTTGCCTGATCGCCGTTTGCAACGTAGGTGACAAACAAACTTTGTCTTGGACAGGTGAGCAGTTGAAATACGTTGAATTTTTCTTTGGCGTTTTCGCTTTCTGTCTTTGGCGAAAGGTATACGCCACTTTTTGCAAGTGAATCTATGTCACCGTCGCTGACAATCCTCGTGTCTTTTTTGACCACAGGAAAGTCGCCGTCGTTTGCACCCATAATCACAAGATGTTTGTTGCCGTTTGCCCTTGATTTTGCAACGTTTGTAACGACAACGCAATCGTTGTAAAGCGGGATGATTGATATGCTTTCTGCATCAAGACCGGTTTGCAACAAATCGCAAAACTTTTGGTCAGACAAAAATTTGTCGCCAAAAAGTGCCTGCAAAGTATCAAGCACCACAACGATTTTGTCCAGCACCTGTGACGAAACTTTTGCAAGGCTGTCCTCTGTGTTTTTTGCTTTTTCGCAAAGATCATCCACCATAGCGACCATGCCTTCACCTGTGACAAACTCTTTTAGTTTTTGGATATATGCATCTGCAGTGTCGCTGTGTTTAAAACCAAAACTTTCCACAAAAGACACAAATTCACATCTCGCCTGCTCTGCCAGAGCACCCTCGTCTTTTTTGTCGTCAAAAGGTTTGGCAAAAAAGCGCCAGTTGTTTTTGAGACATGCGTTTTCAAATGCATATACGTCATGCTGTGTAGTATAAAAATGGTTTTTCATCACGGCAAGACAGTCTTCTCGTTTGAAGCCACCTTTAAAGGCACGCAACAAACCCACCATAAACTGCGACAAGGCATGACTGCCAAGTGACGTTTTGTTGTCTAAAAAATATGCTATCTGATATTTTGCAAAAACTCTTTCGAGTGCATAGGCATATTTTGCGGTGTCACCCGCAACAACAAGAAAATCTTTGTATCTTGCGCCAAGCATTGTTTGTTGTCTGATGTGTTTTGCAACCACTTCTGCCTCGGCAAAAACGTCGCTTTCTTTGCTGACAAACACGTCCTGAGTTTGTTTTTTGTCAAACTGTGTTTTATAGTCAAACAGATTTTGCTCCAAATGTGACACGTAGTTTGGCTGGTTGTCCACAAGCCAGGTCACCTGCGGATTGATTTTTAGCCCTTTGGCAACGTCAAGCATATGCTCAAAATTGTCTGCACTGTAAATGCGTCTGCCCTTTACGTATGGCAAAGACACCACAACGCCTTTTGAATAAATGACGAGCTGACGGATGATCAAAACCTCTTGTGTGGAAAAATCGTCAAAATCTTTTATATAAAAATAACTGTTTTTTACAAACTCACTTTGCGGTACAGCATTGATGAGATGAGTGAGTTTTGTGCCCGAGTCGATATATCTGTCGTGAATAAAATCTTCATAAGCCTGATACAAAATTTTTATATCGTGCATTTTGAGCTGAAGATTTTTGTCATATTGACCCGGATTTATCTGTTCGGGAGATATTGCACTGTATTTGAGTTGCGAAATCGTCTCATAAATGCCTGCAGCAAAACCAGGCGTGTTGTATGACTTTGTAAAACACAAAAACTTGTCGCTGTTTTCTTCTGCAAGACGGCTGATGAGCATAATGGCACTTTGTTTTGAAATAAATGCCTTTTCTTTCATCAACCTTGTTGTCAGGCGTGCAAAAGTGAGCACCTGTGTGTTAAAACTGCCACCAAGTGCGTCAAGCATTTCAAACTCACTTGTCATGCGACATCTGTCGTTTGAAATGACCACGTGATTGACGGACAGATCTGTCTGATCTGTCTTTTTGAGCATGCTTGTGATTGCTTTTGAGGCGGTTGCATAGTTGTTTGCCGCAATAATTTTAAAATCCATAGACAAATTATAACAAGGCGTGGTTTTTTTGTAAATATGCAACTGTGTTGTTTTTTGCACACCACTAAATTTGTTTTTTTGCAAAAAGACAAAAAGCATTTTGATTTTGACGGGTTTTGTGATATACTTGTTTAACTAAAATCAAAATTTAATATGGAGAAATATAAAATGAAAAGATCATTCAGCATAATTGCTTTGCTCGTGGCAATGGTTTTTGTTTTGACTGCCTGCGGTGGTCCGGCTGTGCCAACACTCACTGACAGATGGGCCAACGGCGAAACTGCACTTTTTGAAATCTCTCTTGCAGATGAAACAAACGTAAAAGATTTTGAAGAAGAAGTGCCAACTTACAACAAAGTTCCTGGTGCACAGGTAAAACCAACTGACGTGACAGGCACACTCGAACTTGAAACAAGCTATAATGACAACATTTGGCATTTTGAAGTAAAAATGCAGGTTGAAGAAACTTATGCTACAAGCCAGTTGCCATCAGACTGGAAAGCAACTCTCGACGATGCACAAATCCCTTATACACAAAATGGCAACAACGTTGTTATCACAACAGAAATGCAAAGTATGGCTAACTTTGGCACAGTATACAACCAAAAAACACCGGTTTATTCTGCAAAAGGCGTAACAGGCGTGGTTGTTTATTACAACGAAGACACTCAGCCAGAACTTTCTGTAAACGATTTTGTATCACAAGTGTCTTATTCTGGTGGCAAAGCAACCGTAAACTTTGATGACAAAACAGGCAAGGTAACAAACGTGCCTGCAAGTGCAACAGTTGACACAGAAGACTTTTTCTTTGACAACGAAATGCTCCTTTTGGCAGTTCGCTCAATCGATATGGAAATGCTCTCAGAAGCAGCAACTACAACTTTTGAGTCTTTCAACTCTGTAGAACAAAAAATGCAGACTATCACAGTTGCTATGTCAAGCGACGAATACAAACTTGACGACAACAAAGACGACCTCACTTATCGTGTTGGTGTGAGTGTTGACGGCGTTTCTTCATACTCTTACTTTATGTATTTTGAACAAAGCAAAACAATACCTCACCCAGGTGGCGGTATCGGCAAACCAATCATGCAACAACAACTTGTTGAAATGAACTCTGGTTATATGCACTTTGAAAGAGTATCTTAATTTTTGCAAAAACAAAAAGACCACCGTGGGTGGTCTTTTTTTGTTGCCTTTTTATTGTTGTTTTTGTTCTTTTTGTTTTGCACGTTTTTGCCTGAAAAAGTCGCTCAGCATATCGGCACATTCTTTTTCCATAATGCCACCAACCACGTTTGACCTGTGATTGAACCTTTCGTCCACAGGCAGATTATACAAAGTGCCCGTGCAACCTGCCTTTTGATCGTATGCACCAAAATATACGTTTGCAAGCCTGCTGTTTATGATTGCGCCCGCACACATTGGGCACGGTTCGAGGGTGACGTATATGTCGCAATCGATCAGACGCCAGCTGCCAACCTTTTTGCAAGCCTTTTGTATTGCAATCATTTCGGCGTGGTTGATTGCATTTTGCGTCTGTTGCCTTGTATTGTGCCCCCTTGCGATGATTTTGTCATCTTTGACTATCACGGCACCAATAGGCACTTCGTCCTTTGTGGCGGCTTTTTGAGCCTCTTTCAAGGCTGCTTTCATAAACTTTTTTTTCATTTTTGTTTTTCCTTAAAAATTGTGTTTGTCATTTTTTGCGGAACGAGCAGATTTTTTGCAACTATATCGTCAATCTGATGATATGGATATGGGTGTGGATATCTGTCGTCACCAACCTCTATCGTGACGGCAGGAATGCCAAGTTTTTGCACACACCAGTCTTTGTATCCGCCTGTGGACGGCATTTGTCCCACAAGTTTGTATCCCGTGTAGTTGGCAATCATTTTTGCATAGCGATAATCTCTTGCTTTTGCAACCTCGTCCTGAAAAAACTGCCAGTATATTTCCTGTCCTTTTGCATGATAGGTTATCACGCAGTCGGGGTTTGTCTGCTGTGTAAACTGCGCTATTGCAACGGTTTCTGCCTCGCTCATCGGGTGAGTACCGATATAGTTTGCAGGTGCAGGTTTTGTAACGTTTGACGCACCCTGTCCCCAGTGAGCATCAAAATTTACGTTTATATCCACGGCGTTGGCGTTTGCCTTCCACAAGGCAAAGTCATACCCACCGTTTGTTTCAATCAAAAAATCACGTTGTTCTTTTGATTTTATCCAGTCCACACCCTCGTGACAAAGGCGCACACCGTCTACGTTGAGCATGGGCACGAAATATATGCCACCGTGCAAATTGACCTTTTGCGTGAGATAAAACCACACTTGTCTTGCCACAAGCAACGAGGTGATATGCTCTCTTGCGTGGGTTGACCCCACCACCAGCACGTTTGTGCCTGTTTTTTGTCCCAAAAACAGATATGGAATGTCCTGCCCCAGATGGCTTTTGCCCACCACACCACACTCGCAACCGGCGTTTTTAAACCGTTGCACGTCCTTTGTGAGATGAAAAAAAGTATACATACCACAAGGTATGACTTTTTGCAAAAATATATCACAAAACAATAAGGTGTGGGGACTAATTTTACGTTGCATCTTGCACATGACACTTTTAACATGAGTCACAACAAAAAAGCATATTTTATCAATCATTTTTTTAAAGAAAATTTTTTTCTATAAAACTTTTTGCCCGATAACCCAACAAAAAACTGATTTCTTTTGACGTTACTTCTGCGATCAAAAGATTTGCATTACGTTTTTTAGAAAGCACTATTTCTTCTTTTTTTAATGCATAGCACCCCAGGTCTCTGTCTCCGTATAAAAAGCCGTTTATCAAATCTGTGGTAATACAGAGCTCGTCCTCCACAACAAATATACATACGTCATGATTTTTGAATTGTGAGTCTGACGAGTCATAACATTTGGTTATAATATACGGTTCACGCAACCCATAAAAATCACGCAGATGAGCACATGCCTTTGAAAATATTTCTTTTTTCATCAGCGGTATATTAAATGACCCGACCTTTTTCCACAGCGGATAGGTAATCCAATAGGTAAAAAATCCACTGATTGCCAGCAATACAAACCATGCAATTACTGTACCCGCAACAACAAAAACTTCCTGCCACCCAACGGCTGGACGGGGTATTGTTTTCAAAAGACAATTGATTGCAATCACAAAAGAGATAAAAAGAATAAACGTGACAACACTGCTGAATCTTCGCCAATACTTTTCTTTTTTTACCATGCGTTTTTCATCTTTGGTTAAACTAGCCCAATGCTCTTTCCAGGCATTGTTGTTATTTTTATTTGTATTTTTATATTTGAAATATCGCACCGGCACCCCCCCCTTTTTTTCTGCAATTCTTTTAATATGTTATGCCGTACTGCATATCACCACTGCAATTGGTAGTTTTGCACTAAAACGTACTGTATATGGAGCATACCGTTGGGCACTTGTGAAGTGCCTCACTTGTGGTAGGCAGAACCGCTGTTTATCATAAATGCACGGTATACCTGCTCGCAAAGGATAACACGCATGAGCTGATGAGGATAGGTGCATTTGCCAAAAGATATTTTTAGTTTGCATGCATTTTTGACACTGTCGTCCATGCCAAACGACCCACCGATGACAAAAGTGATGACAGAATTTGTGTTTTTTATTTCGTCAATTTTTGATGCAAGTTCCTCGCTTGCAAGTTGTTTGCCACCAATGTCAAGACAAATGCCAAACCCTTCTATTCTGGCGAGAAGGTCTTTGCCCTCGCTCTTTTTTATCTTGTCGATTTCGCTTGCAGAAAGATCGGTTTTGTATGCCGTGCATTCGGCAACCTCGACAATTTCTGTTTTGCAAAAACGACCAAGCCTTTTTGTATATTCTTCTATCGCATCGGTAAAATATTTTTCTTTGATTTTGCCAACGCACAAAATTTTTATTTTCATAAGTTTTAACCCAAAAGTGCAAACACCCACATAAACAGACAGAACACACCGCCTGCAGTAAAGAAAGACAAACTTTTTGTTTTGTCAATGCGACGGAGTTCAAGCGTCTGCTCGTCTGCTTCGTCAATGACGTGCGCTTTTTTGACAAACAACCAGATGACAGGGATGATAACCGCAATGGCAATTAACATAACCCACCACCAGTTTGCAAGCACAAATGCCTCGAAATCGCCTTTGAGCAGATAGCCAAGCAACAACACGAGCAGATTGTTGCTGAAATGCAAAATAACACCCGCCCACAAAGACCTTGTTGCAAGATATACCACTGCAATGACGCAACCAAGTGCAAACGGATGCACAGTCTGCCATGGGCTCATGTGCATGAGCGAAAACAACGCAGAAGACACCAACACCGCACCAACGTCCACCTTTGTGCCGGGACGTGCAAAACTGTTGCACAAAAAGCCACGGTATACCGTCTCTTCGCACAGGGCAGGCAACAATGCCGCAACCACAATTGCAAGCACAAGGTCACCGGCGTTTTCTACCACAACACCCGTTGGAGGTGTGAGACCTGCACCAACGAGAGCATCTGACACAAATGTCTGCACGGGCAACATAAAGCAAAGCATTGCAAATGCCAAAACCACAAGCAGACAAATCTGCCACAGTTTTAGACCGTTTTTTGCACCAACCGCAGTTGCGACGTTTTTCTTTTTATAAATGCAATAGCCAACGGCACTGCCAATGATGATGAGCTGAGCAACAATGCCACTAACCCACTGCAAAGTTTTTTGATCTGACAAAAAGTCTTTGTTGCCTGCCATGATAAAAGCAAGCACAAGGCTGACAACCGCCGTGCCAAAAACAGACAAAGCAAAAACAATGCCACTGTCTTTTATTGAAACTTTTGATTTATTCAATGATGTATACCTCGCTTTTTTTATCCTGTGTGACGACGTCAACAATTATGTCGACACCTTCGCGAATATTGTTTTTGTTGAGTTGCTCCAAAGTGGCATAAAAAGCAAGCTCTGGACTGTTGTTGTTTTGGCTAAGGTGACCAAGCAACAACCTTTTTACACCAGCTTTTTGCATTTCTACCGCAAGACGTGATGCCTGCGTGTTTGACAAATGACCTTTTATGCCACCCACCCTGCGTTTGAGTATGTCAGGATAGTCGCCTTTTGCAAGCATTTGTTCGTCGTGGTTGCTCTCGAGCAAAACAAGTTTGCAACCTTTTACAAAATCCACAAGAGTGCTGTCTGCAACGCCAAGGTCGGTGACTGTTGCAATTGCCGTGTTGCCATCGTCAAAACGATAGCCACAACAATAGGCACTGTCGTGCGAACAACAAAAGGTGTCTACGTGCAAATCTTTAAAGTTAAAAGGCCCATCGAAATGCGTGATTTTGTGGTTTGCATAATATGACTTTTTTGCAAGAGTCAAAAAACCCTTTTTGTGCACAAAAACCTGCTTGTCATATTTTTTAGAAAATGCCTCGAGTCCGCTGACGTGATCGCTGTGTTCGTGAGTGACAAAAACGGCGTCTATTTTGTCTGGTCTTATGCCAAACTCGAGCAAGCCTTTTTCCAGCGTGGACAATGGCAAACCCACGTCTATAAGTATTTTTGAGTGCTGGCTTTGCAAAATGGCACAATTGCCCTTGCTGCCACTGCACAACGTTTGAAACTTCATTTGTTTATTATACCATATACAACGAAAAAATCTATAATCAAAAACGATATCCCATTGAAAGTGAGTCAAAAAGGTGCTAAAATTTAGATATGAGAAAAATTGATACACAGGTGATATACGAGCAGATAAGACAAATGGCTCTTTTTTGCAACTGCAACGTAAACGAAGACGTTATAAAAGCACTAAAAAAGGCAGAACAAACCGAAACGTCTGCTCCTGCAAAATTTGCGTTGCAGACGATAATTAAAAACGACGGGATTGCAAAGCAAAAAGATATGCCTGCCTGCCAGGACACGGGCATGGCTGTTGTTTTTTGCGAAATTGGTCAGGAGGTTTGTTTGCAGGGCGAATTTTTGGATGACGCAATAAACCGTGGCATAAAAGATGCATACGAGCAAGGCTACTTTAGAAAAAGCGTGCTTGACCCGATTTCACGCATCAACACAAAAGACAATTTGCCTGCAGTTATACACACCCAGATTGTAAAAGGCGACAAAATAAAACTGAGTTTTTTAGCAAAAGGTTTTGGCAGTGAAAATATGTCAAAGGTGTTTATGCTGACGCCATCGCAAGGTGTCGACGGCATTGCAAACGCAGTTGTTGAAACGATAAAGCAGGCAGACAGCAACCCTTGTCCACCAGTGATTGTTGGTGTTGGCATTGGCGGCACTTTTGAAAAGGCAAGCCTTTTGGCAAAAAAATGTCTGTTGCGAGAGGTTGGCTCAACAAACAATGACGACACACTTGCACAGTTTGAAAAAGACTTGTGCGACAAGATAAATGCACTTGGCATTGGTGCGCAGGGTTTTGGTGGCAACAACACTTGCCTTGCCGTTTTTGCAGACAAATATCCAACACATATTGCAGGTTTGCCAGTGGCTATAAACGTGCAGTGTCATTGCGCAAGACACATGACTGTTGAAATTTGAGGTGGCATATGAAAAGGATAAATCTTCCACTCTCAAAACATGATATATCCACCTTAAAGGCAGGCGACTGCGTGCTTTTGAATGGCAAAATGTTTACTGCACGTGACGCAGGACACAAACGCCTTGTGGATTTGATAAAGCAAAACAAACCCTTGCCAATCGACCTTGAAAACGCATCCGTCTATTATGCAGGGCCATGCCCAAACAAACCGGGACAAACAATTGGCAGTTGTGGTCCAACCACCTCCGGACGGTGCGACAGCTATACGCCAGCCCTGTTGCAGTGTGGTCTCACGGCCATGACGGGCAAAGGATGGCGAAACGACAAGGTTAAACAAGAAATAAAAAAACAAGGCGCAGTATACTTTGCAGCCATTGGCGGAGCAGGCGCACTTTATGCCGATTGTGTAAAAAAAGCAGACCTGATTGCCTTTGAAGATCTTGGCGCAGAAGCCTTGTATATGCTGACTGTAGCAGACTTTCCTGCCATTGTTGCAATTGACAGCCATGGCAATGATATATACGAAAACAGGTGAAAATTGTGGCATCGAGCAGAGAGTTTTTAACCTTTATTTCCGACCAGCTTGACCTTGTAAAAAACCTTTCTTTCAAGGCAATGATGGGCGAATTTTTGCTTTATTTTGACGGCAAACTTTTTGGTGGCATTTATGACGACAGACTGCTTGTAAAGCATACAAAATCTGCCCGTGCCCTTTTGCCTGATGCTCCTTTGCAAAAACCATACCCGGGAGCAAAAGAAATGATTTTGATAGAAAACCTTGACGACAAGGAGTTTTTGGCAAAACTGATTGACTGTGTGTGCAACGATTTGCCTGACAAAAAATGAGTATTGACAGATATTTTTCTTTAAAGATTGAAGATATCGAATAATTTGCAGACAAAAAAGCACAACCAATTTGGTTGTGCTTTTGTTTTATGCTTTATTTTTAAATCAATCTTTTTTAGCTTCTTCTCTGAGAGCAACACGACGGATTTTGCCACTGATTGTTTTTG
>JAFTHO010000170.1 GCA_017457385.1 Clostridia bacterium
ACGAATTGCAAAAATGGACATTAAAGACTTGTGCAAAAGAGTTTTTACAGAGGACGAAGCGAATTACATCATCAGCAAAAAAAATCCGGTATATACCGCAGCAGGCATTTTTGCAGCCAAAGAGGCGGTTGTAAAGGCACTTGGCACGGGTTTTGTGTCAGACGTGACTTACAAAGACATCGAGATTTGCCACAACACGCAAGGCGCACCTTTTGTGTTGCTAAAAAACAAAGCAAAAGCAATTTTGCTGGACAAGGGGGAGGAAATTTTTGTTTCCATCTCTCACGACGGCAACTATGCAGTTGCATTTGCAATGATAAAATAAAAAGAGGGAACAGATTTTTTCTGTTCCCTTGTTTTTTATACTTCCTGTGCCTGCGACGAAGAGTTGCCAAAAAAACCAAGACTTATCAAAAGGGCAGAGTTTACTTTGCTCATTATTTCGGTTGGCAATTCGCCGATATAGTCCAAAAGTCTGCTTTTGTCAATTGTGCGTATCTGTTCCAAAAGCACAATGCTGTCTTTTGGCAGACAATATTTTTCTTTTTCCAGAGTGATGTGTGTGGGCAGTTTTGCTTTTGTCAGTCTGCTTGTGGTTGCCGCTGCAATCACAGTGGGGCTGAATTTGTTGCCAACGTCGTTTTGCAAAATAAGCACAGGACGCACACCGCCTTGCTCACTGCCAATCACGGGACTCAAATCGGCATAATAAAGTTGTCCGCGTTTTATCATATTTTCTCCACAATAGCCGATACCTTTTATTTTATGTATTTGCAACCTTTTTTGGTGTTGCATAAAGTATCGTCAATGTGGTTAGTTTGCCCCTGATTGCAAAAAAATAAACACCCCAAAAGGGGTGTTTTTTGTTATTTGAGCATCAAAGTTGCATCAGTTTGTGTGCTTGTGCCACCTGTGCCGTCGTCATCGCTTGCATAATATACGTTTTGCCATTTGCCAACGACAAAAGTTTTATCGTCAATCACTGCACCTGCAATTATGCCGTCTTTAACAATTATTTTCGTTGCCTGACTCACCTGATAAAGTGGAGTATAAGTGCAAAATTCGTTTTTGCTGTCAACCTTGCCATAACTGTATTTTGTTGTGACTTCGTTTTTTGCAAAATGCAAAAGTTTTGCCTGTTGCAAAATATTTTTGCCAGACAGGGCAGATATTGTTTTTTGGTCAAAAACTGGTTGCGTATGTTTGTTTTCGTCAAAAATTTCCTGCTCAATTTCGTCAAAAAACTCTGATGCAAAAGGAGAGTTGAAAAACATATTTTTGCAAAGTTTAATTTCGTTTTGTTTTTCTACTTTTGATATATTTGTGTTGCAAAAAGCATTTTTTTCAATTTGTTTTATGCTTGCAGGCAAAAGGATTTCTTTAAGAGATTTGCAGTTTTTAAAGCAGTCTTTTTCAATTGTTTCAAGACCTTCGTTAAAAGTTACGTTTTCAAGGTTTTTTGCGTTATAAAACGTTTCTGCTTCGAGTTTTTTGAGGTTTTTTGGCAAAACAACACTTTTTATGTGAGACCATGCAAAAAGTTTGCCAATGTTTTTTAAATGGTCCGGCAAAACAAATGTGTCGGCATTGTCAAGACTTGCCATAAAAGGTGATCCTTTTATTTCTACCAGATTTTTTGGAAAGTTTATTTTTTTCAAAGCAGGGCAGTAGGCAAAACTTTCATAAATGCTTTCAACACTGTCAGGCAAAAGGATTTCTTCTGCATTTTTATATCCGCTCAGTGCTTTGTATCCAATGTGTTTTGTTCCGTCGCCAACAACAATTTTCTTTACAAAATTGCGTATTATCCCACGGTCACTCTGGTCAGATTCATGCGGGTCAAAACCACAACAATCCACAAATATTGTTGGCACAGTTTCAAAACCGTCAACAGTCAAAACACCATCCTGTGACAAAACGATTTTTTTGTTGTTTTCTTCAAAACACAAAACTTTGCCATCCAAAAGATTTTTGCGTGCATCCCGTGCATCAAGCCACGTTATATAAAGGTTGTTGCTTCTTTTGCTGAGTTTCAAGTTATACATAGTTACCTTCAAAAAATGTGATAATTCATTTATACCATTAATACAAAAAAAGTCAATGGCAAAAACAAAAAAGGGTATGGCATTTTGCCATACCCAAAGGTTTTGTCAGTCTGTCACAGTGCCGTAAGTCCAGTCGAGAATGCCACCAAAGTTTTTTACGTTTGTATAACCAAGATCCACAAGTTTTGCGCAGGCTTCTTTGCTGCGTTTGCCACTTCTGCAATATACCAAAATGAGTTGATCTTTGTCTGTAAGGATGCTTTCTGCCTGATCTGCTATCACTTCATTAGGAATGTTGATTGCACCTTCAATATGTTCAACGAGATATTCGTCGTCATATCTGCGCACGTCCACAATCACACAGTTTGGTTCGCTGTCCATAAGGGCTTTTGCCTCTTGTGCAGTTATCGTTTCATATCCGTCACCGGCACAGCCTGCAAATGCACAAACACCAAGCACAAGCGCCAAAGAAAGTGTAAAAATACGTTTTATCAATTTTTTCATAACTTTTGCCACCTTTAAAATATTTTATATATTCAGTTATACCACAATGGCAAAAAAAGTCAATGCAAAAAGTAAAAAAAAGGTGCAAAAAAGCGTGGGTATATGCCCACGCTGATATATCATTTGTCTTTTTTTCTGCCAAGTTTTTCGCCAAGTCTGTATACAAACTGTTCGATTTTGTCTTTGTATTTAAACGAGCAAAAAATTGCAACCACAAGCAAAATGCCAAGCACAATCCACACCGGTATGCCCCAACCGCTAAAAGGTATCAGTTCGCCACTGGCAAAAAAGCACATTGTAAAGTTTGTTATCACAACGGCAATGGCGTTTGCAATGATATAAAACTTCCAGGTCATGGTTGTTATGCCTGCAATCATGCACAATATGTCGTCCGGAAAGAGTGGAAAAAGCAACATCAAAAAATAGGTATATTTGCCTCGTCCAAGCACCTGTGACCATTTTGTTGCATCTTCCTGACCGACCATCCATTTTACCAATGGCATACCAAATTTTCTGCCAAGCCAAAAGGCAAAAAGGCGACCAAGCATAATTGCAATAATGCTGAGCAAAAAGGTCTCAAAAGCACCAAAAATCAACGTGCCTGCAATTGTTGTGACCATGGCAGGGACAGG
>JAFTHO010000171.1 GCA_017457385.1 Clostridia bacterium
AAAGTTGTCATCATGAACGAGGCTATCGAAACAGGCTGTCTTTTGCCATACAATGGCGACAGTTTTTTTGAAGGTGCGCTGGTAGAGCCACTTTCGTGCATAATTGCAGGCTTTAAAGCAAATTTTCATTTGCGTGACCGCAACGACTATGACCACACAATGGGCATAAAAGTTGGTGGTGCAATGGCTATACTCGGTGGTACGGGCCCTATGGGATCTCTTGCCATTGACTATGCAATACACGGGGAGAAAAAACCGTCTGTTCTTGTAGTGACGGGCAGTACGCCAAGCAGACTTGAAAGGAGCAAAATGCTTTATACCGTTGAAGAAGCGGCAAAACACGGCGTGACGCTCCACTATGTGCTCACACCAAAGCAAAGCGACTTTGTAGACCAGTTAAAGGCACTCACGCCGGGCGAAAAAGGTTTTGACGATATTTTCCTTATGGTGGCGCAACAGGATATGGTGACCAAAGCAGAGGCCCTGCTTGCAGGCGACGGATGCCTCAACTTTTTTGCAGGTCCAAGCGACAGCAAATTCAGTTCTTCAATCAACTTTTACAACCTGCACTACAACGCAACCCATTTTGTAGGAACAAGTGGCAGCAACACGCAGGATATGAAAGACGCAATAAAATGTATAGAAGACAAAGTCGTTGACCTTGCCAAAATTGCAACTCACGTGATGGGTCTCAACGACGTTTGTGACAGCATAAAACGTCTGCCCGATATGCCTGGTGGCAAAAAGATTGTATATTCGCAAAAAAACTATCCTGTAACGGACGTAAACGAGTTTGGCGATGGCGAGATGGAGCAAAAACTAAAAGCCATTGTAGCCAAAAACAACGGCTTGTGGTGTGCCGAGGCAGAAAAAATATTTTTGCAAATGTGCGATGATATTTAAAAAATATCCAAAAGAGCATGGCCTGGTATAAAATGTAGTTATAATACAAAACTTTTATAGTGGCAATATATTTTAGCAATTATATAAAAAAGCACAGTCGGTTGACTGTGCTTTTTTAAGTTGCAAAAACTGTTTTATTTTTCTTCTGGCTCGGCAACAAGGCCAGTAAGTTTTTCTATCACAGGCAACTCATAACAAGGAAAATATATGCCCCACTTTTCGCCATTGTGACAAAAGTGCAAAACGTGATAAGGTTTAAACGCAGGGTTGCCGTCTATGCTTTTGATGTTGTAGTTTGCATACACACCTTTTTTGAAAGGCTCTGTCTTGTTCCACGTATTTAACATAATGCGTTTGTTTGTCGTTGTTATTTTTTCAAAACAAGACAACGGGATTTCCAACACGTGTTCCGGATCGGCAAGGCAAAGATTTTGTCCGTTTGTGTATGCTTTAAACTCAAACGGAATTGCCGTACGGCATCCGCTTATGACGTCTTTAAACTCTACGTTGCCATTTTTGATAACGTATCTAAAGCAAATCACGTCAAAATAACTTGCATCGGCAGGCACACCAAGTTCGTCAAAGGCATTGCCTACTGCAGAGCCAAGTCTGTTTAAAACGTGACCTGTTTTTTCGTCCTGTGCAACGACCTTTACACGATATCTGCCATATAAATACAGGCACAGACAAAGTATGCCTGACACACCGCCAATCCAAAAAATTAGAGGTGCATTTTGATAAGCCGTAGCCAAAGAAACGTCGTCCATAGAACGAACAAGTCCCACAAGGCAAATTGCAAATGCCAGACCAAATACATACAAAGCGATTTTTAACACTTTTGGCAGGCTTGCCTTCTGTTGCACGTCGTCCATCTGGTCATAAGAAGTTTGCAAAGCCTCTTTGCTTATTTGCGACAGTTCTTTTGTTTTAAACACGCTGACGTCGGATGTAACCGGATTTTTTTTGTCAGTCATGTCAACACCTAAAAATACTTTCATATTTTTCTCCTTTTAATTTCTCCATGCTTTCTTTTTTGAAATATCTTCTTTTGGTTGTATGCCCGTTATTTTTGCGAAAGCATCACTGTTGAAGTTTGTATAATATATTGCCACCTGTTCAATACCATCATCATATTCTAAAACAAAATATGGTTTTGAAGAATAATAGCCACCTGATTGAGTGAGTCCCCTTTCTTTTGCTTTTTTGCCGTCAAAATATCTGTCCTCACAAACCATTGAGATATACTCGTTTTTATAAGATATTTTGCTGAAATATTTTTTTTCAAATGCATATTTTTGTTCATGATTTGCAAGATGCAAAAACTTATCCTCTCCCCACAACACATATGGGCTGAATCTGTATGGCACAGTTTCAAACACATTGCCTTTTGGGATGTTTTTGCCATCTTTTGTTTTGTAATTAAAGGTGATTATGTCAACCTTAACGGCATCATTTGACACCCTCATATCCTCGTACATAGCATCCAGTGCATTGTCTTTTTTTGCTATCAAATCACGATATTGACTGCTTTTTTTATATTTGCCGGCTCTTTTTAAAGCAATGGCCATAATGCCATAGGCAAGCACAAAAAAAACTATCATAATTGCCGACAAAACAGGTTGTTCATTAAACATATTGTCAAACCACAAATCTTTGACAATTATCAGATAATAAAAAATTGCAAACCACACGGTAGTAAAAAGACAAGACACGCCTGACCAGACCATCAGCTTTTTTCCATTTTCTTTTTGTATTTCGTTGAGTTGGTTGCAGATTTTTTTATACACTCCTGCATATGCCTCGTCTGGACATCCACAAGCATAATTCTGCCCGTTTTTGACTTTGCTTTTTTTGTCATACGTTATATCTGTGCACAAAAAAGGTTTCATTGTTTCTCCTGTAAAATCTTTTTTTTTTAATTTTAATTTAAAAAACAGCCTGTGTCAATATGCAACAAAAAAGGCATAGCGTTTTGCTATGCCTTTTTACTATTTTAATTCACTTTGTACTGCGCACTCTAAAATTTGTTAGCACCATAAAAGCATTGTATCAAAACTACACTTTATACAGAGCCAACTGTTGGGCACTTGTGAAGTGGGCATTTAAAAAATGCCAAAAGAGTATTAGTACTACAAAAAATAAGCACCATAAAAGCAAAGTGATTTCATAGTGCTTAATACCGAGCTATACTATGACGCAATTTGCAAGCAAATACGCTATTCCGTCACTTCGCTCCTTAGTGCTACTTTTTAAGTATCAGTTAATGCCTTGTGCTACCATAGCTTCTGCAACTTTCTTGAAACCAGCCATGTTTGCACCTGCAACGAGGTTGTAACCAAGACCATATGCATTGCAAGCATCCAGAATTTGTTGGTGGATGTTTTTCATGATTTCTTTAAGTTTTGCATCAACTTCTTCGGCAGACCAAGAAAGTCTTTCGCTGTTTTGGCTCATTTCCAGACCAGAAACCGCAACGCCACCTGCGTTAACCGCTTTGCTTGGTGCAACGAGAACGCCGTGTTCCTGCAAGTATGCCAATGCTTCGTTTGTAGTAGGCATGTTAGAAACTTCGTTTACGATTTTGATGCCCATTTCTACAATCTTTTTAGCGTCTTCAAGACGGATTTCGTTTTGAAGAGCACATGGCATATAGATATCTGCTTTTACGTTGCCCCATGGTTTTTGACCAGGGAAGAATTGTACGCCGAATTTGTCTGCATAGTCCTGTACTTTATCGCGAAGTGATGCACGCATTTCGAGCATATAGTCGATTTTTTCACCAGAGATGCCGTCTGGATCGTATACGTAGCCGTCTGGGCCAGAGATAGTGACAACTTTGCCACCGAGTTCTGTAATTTTGCTTACTGCGCCCCATGCAACGTTGCCAAAGCCAGACAATGCAAAAGTTTTGCCTTCGATTGTGTCGCCAAGGTGTGTCAAAACTTCGTTGAGGAAGTATGTTGCACCATAGCCTGTTGCCTCTGGACGGATAAGGCTGCCGCCGTATGACAAGCCTTTGCCTGTCAATACACCGTTGTTGAATGCACCAACGATGCGTTTGTATTGACCATAGAGATAACCGATTTCTTTGCCACTGACGCCAATGTCACCTGCCGGTACGTCAACGTCCGGGCCAACGTATCTGTAAAGCTCTGTCATGAAAGCCTGGCAGAAACGCATGATTTCGCCTTCGCTGCGACCACGTGGGTTAAAGTCAGAGCCACCTTTTGCACCACCCATAGGAAGACCTGTAAGGCTGTTTTTGAAAGTTTGTTCGAAACCCAAAAACTTCATGGTGCTGATGTTTACTGACGGATGGAAACGCAAACCACCTTTGTAAGGACCGATTGCGTTGTTGAATTGTACGCGATAACCTGTGTTTACCTGTGGTTTGCCGTTATCGTCAACCCAAGCCACACGGAAAGTTACCTGACGGTCAGGTTCTACCATTCTTTCGAGAATGGCATTTTTTCTGTAAAGTTCTTCATTTGCATTTACAGCAGGTTCGATAGAATTCAAAACCTCTTTTACTGTTTGCAAAAACTCTGTTTCGTTTGGATGTTTTGCTTCTACTGCAGCAATAACTTCTGAAACGTAAGACATATATGTACCTCCTGATTAGGAAATCTAAAAAGAATTTTGATATTACAATTATAAAACTATATCATCAAATGTCAAGGGGCATATTTCAATTTTTGTGCGTTTTTTGCCTTTTTTTGATACAAAACGACAACTTTGTTAATATATATACAATATGAAAGTGTGCGTATATGCCATTGCCAAGGATGAAGAAAAGTTTGTTGACGGCTGGTTTGACAGCATGAGTGAGGCAGACATGATTTGCGTGCTTGACACAGGCTCGGCTGACAATACGGCAAAAAGGCTCAAACAACTTGGCGCAACAGTAAAAACACAAAAAATCGACCCCTTTCGGTTTGACGTTGCACGAAACCTGTCACTAAAACTTGTGCCAGAAGATGCAGACCTTTGCGTATGCACCGATCTTGACGAAAGGTTTGAAAAAGGATGGAGAAAACACCTTGAAAAAGCATACACTCCTGACGCAAAACAATATAAATACCGGTATACCTGGTCGTTTTTGGAGGACGGTCAGGAGGGCGTTGTGTTTTGGAGTGAAAAGATACACACACGGGATGGTTTTGTGTGGACACACCCTGTGCACGAGGTGTTGTCATACGTTGGCGAAAACAAATACAAAGCGACGTACGTGCCTGATATGCAACTCAATCACTATCCTGACAATACAAAGTCACGCAAAAGTTATCTTCCCCTGCTTGAACTTTCTGTTAGCGAAGACCCTTTTGACGACAGAAATATGCACTATCTTGGCAGAGAATATATGTTTGCAAAACAATATGACAAAGCAAAACAAACTTTGCAAAAACACCTGGCTATGCCAAATGCAACCTGGGCGGACGAAAGATGTGCATCTATGAGATATATTGCAAAATGTTGCATTGCACAAAATGACGTCGACGGTGCAAAAAAGTGGTTGCACAACGCCATAGCTCAGGCACCATATCTGCGGGAGCCATATATTGACTTTGCCACTTTGTGTTACAACGAGCAAAACTGGCACGGAGTGATATTTTTTGTAAACAAGGCACTGACAATAAAGCACCGTAGCCTTAGTTATATCAACGAACCTATGTCGTGGGGAGCATATCCATACGACTTGCTGAGCATTGCATATTTTTATACTGACGATTTGCAAAATGCCCTGCTCAACAGCAAAATTGCATGCACCCTGTCAAAACAGGATCGTCTGCACCAAAACAAACTGTTTTTTGAAAGCAAAGCAAAAAATTAAAGCGACCAAAAAGGTCGCTTTTTTTGTTTTGTAAATTATGCCAAAAAGCCTGCCGCTCTGAGCGATGCAAGCAACTGATTGAAAGATGTCACGATTTCTTCTGTGGTGGCAGTTGCATCAAGATCAGCTACGTCTGCGGCAGGAGTAACAGTCCCTGCCGGACCAGTAGGACCTGTTGGGCCGACTTCTCCCTGAGGACCAGTAGCACCGATTGGACCAGTTGGACCTGTTGCACCCACTTCGCCTGCTATACCTTGCAATCCTTGTGGACCTGTTGGGCCGGTTGGGCCAATTTCACCTTGAATTCCTTGAATACCCTGTGGGCCGGTAGGTCCTGTTGGGCCGACTTCTCCCTGAGGACCAGTAGCACCGATAGGACCAGTTGGACCGATTTCACCTTGAATTCCTTGAATACCCTGAGGTCCGGTAGCACCGATAGGACCTGTTGGACCGATTTCGCCTTGAACACCTTGAGGACCTGCTGGACCTGTTGCACCCACTTCGCCTGCTATACCTTGCAATCCTTGTGGTCCGGTTGGGCCAATATCGCCGGCCACACCCTGAATGCCCTGCAAACCCTGTGGACCGGTAGGTCCTGTTGGACCTGTTTCACCTTGTAAGCCTTGTGGACCAGCCGGGCCGGTTGCACCTGGTGCACCGTTCAACCCTGGCAAACCTTGTGGACCAGGCACACCCTGACGGCCACGAGGACCTGTTGGTCCCGTTGGGCCGACAAACACGTTGACGGGTCGTCTTGGACAAATGCAAGGCTGATGGTGGCAAACGTGGCAACAAACGTTGTTTATCCTTGAAAAATCACACATAAAAACCTCGTGGGCAACGTATGTTTTGTTGACGTTGCCCTTTTGTATTTTATGCAGAGAGGTGTTTTTTTGATATTTTTGAAAAAACAAAAAACCGTGTCGGTTGACACGGTTTTTTATATAAAATGTTTTGACTTATTATTTCAAGATTTTTGAAACAACGCCTGAACCTACAGTTCTGCCGCCTTCACGGATAGCGAAACGGAGACCTTCTTCGATAGCGATTGGAGTGATAAGTCTGATTGTCAAGTGAGTGTTGTCACCAGGCATTACCATTTCTACGCCAGCGTCGAGTTCGATAGAACCTGTAACGTCAGTTGTACGGAAATAGAATTGTGGTCTGTAACCGTTGAAGAATGGGCTGTGACGACCACCTTCGTCTTTTGTCAATACGTAAACTTGAGCTTCGAATTCAGTGTGTGGTTTGATTGTGCCAGGTTTAGCCAATACTTGACCACGTTGAATTTCGCTTCTTTGGATACCACGGAGAAGTGCACCGATGTTGTCACCAGCGTAAGCTTCGTCGAGGAGTTTACGGAACATTTCAACACCTGTGATAACAGATGTGCTTGGTTTGTCTTGGAGACCTACGATTTCAACTGGGTCTTGAACTTTAACTGTACCACGTTCTACTCTACCAGTAGCAACAGTACCACGACCAGTGATTGTGAATACGTCTTCTACAGGCATCAAGAAAGGTTTGTCAGTTGCACGTTCTGGAGTTGGGATGTAAGAGTCAACTGCATCCATAAGTTCTTTAACGCAATCGAATTCTGGACTGTCGATTGATTTGCCTTCTGCAGCAGCGTCGAGAGCTGTTTTAGCAGAACCTTTGATGATTGGAATATCATCGCCAGGGAATTCGTATTTAGAAAGAAGATCTCTAACTTCCATTTCTACGAGTTCGAGAAGTTCTGGATCGTCAACGAGGTCTGTTTTGTTCATGAATACTACGATGTATGGAACACCTACCTGACGAGCAAGCAAGATGTGTTCACGAGTTTGTGGCATTGGACCGTCAGCAGCAGATACTACGAGGATAGCACCGTCCATTTGTGCAGCACCAGTGATCATGTTTTTAACGTAGTCAGCGTGGCCTGGGCAGTCAACGTGTGCATAGTGACGAGTTTCTGTTTGGTATTCAACGTGAGCAGTGTTGATTGTGATACCTCTTTCTCTTTCTTCTGGTGCTTTGTCGATTTGGTCATAACGCATAGCTTCTGCTTTACCTTGCATAGCCATTGTCATTGTGATAGCAGCAGTAAGAGTTGTTTTACCGTGGTCAACGTGGCCGATAGTACCAATGTTAACGTGTGGTTTGCTTCTGTCAAATTTAGCTTTTGCCATTTTTAATCCCTCCTAAAGAATTAACAAATTAAACAATATATTAAAATTATACAATAAAAAATTCAGTTTGGCTACAAAAATTATTTGCTTTCTTTATTTCTTTCGCCAGAAACTTTTTCCATAATGCTCTTTGGAACTTCTGCATAGTGGCTGAACTGCATTGTAAAGTTGCCACGGCCTTGAGTACGGCTTCTGAGGTCAGTTGCATAACCGAACATTTCACCAAGTGGAATAAATGCATTTACAACCTGAACACCGTTTCTGAGTTCGATACCGTTGATGTTACCACGGCGTGAGCTTACGTTGCCCATTACGTCGCCGAGATATTCTTCTGGCATTGTTACTTCTACCTTCATCATAGGTTCGAGCAATACTGGTTTAGCTTTTTTAACGGCTTCTTTAAATGCAAGTGAACCTGCAATTTTAAATGCCATTTCTGATGAGTCTACTTCGTGGTAGCTACCGTCGTATACAGTAACTTTAAAGTCAACGACTTCGTAACCAGCGATTGGACCATTGAGAGCAGCCTCTTTGATACCGTTGTTGATTGGTTGGATGTATTCTTTTGGAATGCTGCCACCAACTGTTTCGTCAACAAATTCGTAACCTTTGCCTGCTTCTTGTGGTTCCATACGGATTTTACAATGACCGTATTGACCTTTACCACCAGATTGACGAGCGTATTTGCCTTCTGCTTCTACCGCGTTGCGGATTGTTTCACGGTAAGAAACTTGTGGGTTACCTACGTTTGCTTCTACTTTGAATTCACGCAACAATCTGTCAACGATGATTTCCAAGTGAAGTTCGCCCATGCCGGCGATGATTGTTTGACCAGTTTCGTGGTCTGTATATGTTTTGAAAGTTGGGTCTTCTTCGGCAAGTTTTACAAGTGCCATTGTCATTTTTTCCTGACCTTGTTTAGTCTTAGGTTCGATGGCAACTTTGATAACTGGCTCTGGGAAGCTCATAGTTTCCAAACATACTGGTGATTCAAGTGCACAAAGAGTGTCACCTGTTGTAGTGTCTTTAAGACCTACCAATGCAACGATTTCGCCTGCAAATGTCTCTGGGATTTCTTCCCTTTGGTTAGAGTGCATTTGAAGGATACGAGTGATACGTTCTTTTTTGTTTTTAGTTGAGTTGAGAACGTAGCTGCCTGATTGCATTGTGCCGCTGTATACACGATAGTAAGCAAGTTTGCCTACAAATGGGTCAGCAACGATTTTGAAAGCAAGACCACAAAGTGGTTCGTTGTCATCAGATTTTCTGATGATTTCTTTGCTTTCGTCTTTAGGGTCAAAACCAACAACGTGGTCTACGTCGATAGGTGATGGGAGGAAGTCTGTAACAGCGTCAAGCAATTTTTGTACGCCTTTGTTTTTGTATGAAGAACCACAAAGAATGGGTTGAGCTCCATAGCCAAAACTGCGTCACGAATGCCTGCTTTGATTTCAGCTTCGCTGAATTCTTCGCCGTTGAAGAATTTTTCCATCAATACTTCGTCACGACCAGCGATAAACTCGATGAGTTCTGCTCTGCATTGTTGTGCATAGTCGAGCATGTCTGCTGGGATTTCGCCTTCGTCAATTACGCTACCAGTTGGATCATTGTAGAAGTAAGCTTTCATTTTTACAAGGTCAACAAGGCCTTTGAAAGTTTCTTCTTTGCCGATAGGCAATTGAATTGGCATTGCATTTGTTTTGAGACGTTCTCTCATCATGCTGATAACGTTTTCGAAGTTAGCACCATTGATGTCCATCTTGTTAACGTATGCAATACGTGGAACTCTGTATTTTGTAGCTTGGTGCCATACAGTTTCTGATTGTGGTTCTACGCCACCTTTTGCACAGAATACTGCAACTGCACCGTCGAGTACACGCAAAGATCTTTCTACTTCTACTGTAAAGTCAACGTGGCCCGGAGTATCGATGATGTTGATACGATAGTCTTTACCAAGGTCTTTGTTGTGCCAGTTTACAGTAGTTGCAGCAGAGGCAATTGTGATACCTCTTTCTTGTTCCTGGACCATTGAGTCCATTACGGCGCTACCTTCGTGAGTTTCGCCGATTTTTCTAGTTTTACCTGAGAAGAACAAAATTCTTTCGCTCGTAGTAGTTTTACCAGCGTCGATGTGAGCCATGATACCGATATTACGAACATCTTGAAGTGGATATTTTCTTGGCATATTCTTCTCCTGTGATTACCAACGATAGTGAGCAAATGCTTTGTTTGTTTCTGCCATACGATGCATATCTTCTTTCTTTTTGAAAGCTGAACCTGTTTGGTTGAATGCATCCATCAATTCGCCAGCAAGTCTTTCTGTCATGAGTTTTTCACCACGTTTTCTTGAGCAAATTGTGATCCAACGGATAGCAAGAGTTTGTCTTCTTTCTGGTCTGATTTCCATTGGTACTTGATAGTTTGCACCACCAACCCTGCGAGCTTTAACTTCGAGCATTGGCATTACGTTTGCCATAGCCTGGTTAAATACTTCCATTGGGTCTTGGTTCATTTTGTTTTGTATAATTTCAAAAGCGCCATACACAATTTTTTGTGCTGTACCTTTTTTGCCGTCCAACATGATTTGGTTAACAAGTTTTGTTACAACCTTGCTGCCGTACACTGGATCTGGCAAAACATCCCTTTTTGGGACACCGCTTCTTCTTGGCATAATAAACCTCCTTAAAAATTTTAAATTAAACTTTTGATGGCTAACTCAACGGGCAATAAATACCTGTCCTGTATGGGTGTGGTTGCCCATGCCATACTTCTTCAGGCTTGAGCCCGGAGAACCTTCTGCTTGATAAGCATACTGCAATCAATCGGTTAATACATCCGACTAAATTGAAATATCTTGCTTATTTACCACGTTTTGTGCCGTATTTGCTGCGAGATTGCTTTCTGTTAGCAACGCCTGTGCTGTCGAGAGCGCCTCTTACGATGTGATAACGTACACCTGGCAAGTCTTTAACCCTGCCGCCTCTTACGAGAACAACGCTGTGCTCTTGCAAGTTGTGACCTTCACCTGGAATGTAGCAAGTACCTTCCATACCGTTTGTACGACGTACTCTGGCAATTTTTCTCAATGCTGAGTTAGGTTTTTTAGGAGAAGTAGTTGTTACGTTAAGGCAAACACCTCTTCTTTGTGGGCAGTTGTCCAAAAGTGGAGTTTTTGATTTGATAACATCTCTTTCTCTACCTTGCCTGATAAGTTGGTTAACTGTTGGCATTCTTTTTACCTCCTTTCAATATTGTCGGATGCCTTTTAAGTTGGCATTTTTGTATTTTGAACCGTTTGCACGGACAATAATCAGCTGAGTATACCGATCACCGCACACAAAACCTCTATGTTGCAAAGTTTTGCAAACTCTTGTCTTGTGCCACAAAACTCGACTTTTACGTCAAAGTTTTTAAAGTGATCCGTCACCTTTTTTTCAAAGTCTTTTTCGCAGTCAGTTGCGAGATAGATCTTTTTAATCTTGTTTTCGAGCAGGTGTCTGTTGACTTGTCTCACCCCTGCCACGTACTTGTTTGCCTTGATATCGGCAATCAAATTTTTCATAGCAATCCATTTTACCAAAAACATTGGGACAATGTCAAACAAATTAACGTATATACACGTCAAAGGTTTGCAAAACCTGATGTTTTTATACCGATTTTTTGGTTTTTTGCACAAACAAACTTGTTTTTGCGCAAACTACCACTATACCAAAAGTTTAACACACGTCAACAAAAAAAACAACCAAAACGACGGTGTTTTTTTGTTTGGCAAAATAAAAACAACCGCCAGCAACTGACGGTTGTTTTTGATTTATATTTTGTTATTCAACTTCTGCAAAATCTTCTTCTGCTGTTTCTTCTGTAGCATATTCTACGTTAGAAACAACTTCGATGTTGCGGTATTCTTTAAGACCTGTACCTGCAGGGATGAGTTTACCGATGATAACGTTTTCTTTAAGACCATGCAAAGAATCCTCTTTGTTGCGGATAGCGGCTTCTGTCAAAACTCTTGAAGTTTCCTGGAAGGCTGCTGCAGACAAGAAGCTGTCTGTTGCCAAAGATGCTTTTGTGATACCAAGCAAAGTACGTTTTGCCGCTGCTGGTCTGCCACCGTTTTGCAAAGCCTCGAGGTTTTCGTCGTCAAAACGGAAGATGTCAACAAGTTCGCCTGGGAGCAAGTTTGTATCACCTGCGTCTTCGACCTTGACTTTGCGGAGCATTTGTTTAACGATGATTTCTACGTGCTTGTCGTTGATAGCAACACCTTGCAGGCGGTATACAGACTGAACTTCTTTTACCAAGTAGTCCTGAACTGCTTTTACGCCTTTTGTGCGCAACAAGTCTTGTGGATATACGCTACCTTCTGTAAGAACTGTACCGGCTTCTACAACGTCGCCATCCTGAACTTTGAGGCGGGCCTTTTTAGATACCTGATAAGTTTTTACTTCGCCATTTGGACTTGCAATGATGATTTCGTTTTTGTTTGCACCTTGTGAAAGTGAAACAACACCGTTAACTTCGCACACCAAAGCAACGCCTTTTGGTTTTCTTGCTTCGAACAACTCTTCGATACGTGGCAAACCTTGTGTGATATCGCCACCAGATGCGACACCACCTGTGTGGAAGGTACGCATTGTGAGCTGTGTACCAGGTTCACCGATAGACTGTGCGGCAATAACGCCAACAGCTTCGCCAAGGCCAACAGGTCTGTTGTTTGCCATGTTTTTGCCGTAGCATTTTGCACAGATGCCTTCTTTGCATTTGCAAGTGAGGATAGAACGGATAAATACCTTTTCGATACCTGCTTTTGCAATTGCATTTGCCTGATCTTCTGTGATCATTGTATCTGCTTCTACAAGCACTTCACCAGTTTGTGGGTGAACGATCTGGTCGATTGACCATCTGCCTGTGATGCGGTCTTCGAGTTTTTCGATAATTTCGTCTTTTGTATTACCTGTGATTGCCTGTACCCATACACCTTGTGGACGTGAACCAGAAGAACAGTCTTCTTCACGAACGATAACGTCCTGACTGACGTCTACAAGACGACGTGTGAGGTAACCAGAGTCGGCTGTCTTGAGGGCTGTATCGGCAAGACCTTTACGGCTACCGTGTGATGAAATAAAGTATTCCAAAACAGACAAACCTTCACGGAAGCATGCTTTAACCGGCAATTCGATAGTTTTACCTTTTGGATCGGCCATCAAACCACGCATACCAGACAACTGACGGATTTGCTTCATGCTACCACGGGCACCAGAGTGAGCCATCATCCAGATTGGGTTGAATTTTGACAAAGTGCCTTTGAGTTTTTCCGTTACGTCTTCTGTAGCCTGATCCCAGATGCCAACTACTTGTTTGTATCTTTCGTCGTCTGTGATAAAGCCTTGTTCGAACATATCTTCTACTTCGACAACTTTTGCCTCTGCCTCTTTGATGATGCCAGCTTTTTCTGGTGGAATATGCATATCGAATACGCTTGTAGTGATAGCACCCACTGTTGAATATTTGTAACCCAAAGCTTTGATTTCATCAAGCAATTCTGCTGTTTCTGTTGTGCCTTTGAGTTTGAAACATCTTTCGATGATGTTGCCAAGTTGCTTTTTGGCAACGAGGAAGTTTATTTCATATTTGAGCGCATCTTCTTTTGTTTTTCTTTCTACAAAACCAAGGTCTTGTGGAATAGCTTTGTTAAAGATAATGCGACCAACTGTTGTTTCTACAATGCCAGATACTGTTTCGCCTTCAAATTCTCTTTCGACTCTTACTCTTACCATAGCCTGAAGTTCGATTTCGCCAACCTGATATGCCATGATAGCTTCGTCTTCGTCTTTAAAGCATTTGCCACTGAGCACATGTTGACCTGCAACAACTCTTGCGCCGTCTGCAACGAGAACTTTTCTTGCACCTTCGATCTGATATGCTCTTGTTTCGCCATCGTCACTGCGTACGATAACTTCTACCTTGCCTTCGCTTGGTACTACAGATACAGTACCGTCGATTTCTGATGCAATTGGGCCACCTTTTGCGCCTTCTTTGTCGATTGTGAGGTAGTAGCTACCCATAACCATATCCTGTGAAGGTGTAACAACCGGTTTGCCGTCTGACAATTTGAGGATGTTGTTGCTTGCAAGCATGAGATATCTTGCCTCTGCCTGTGCAGCAACAGACAATGGTACGTGAACTGCCATCTGGTCACCGTCGAAGTCGGCGTTGAAGGCTGTACATACCAATGGGTGGAGTTTGATTGCTCTGCCTTCGATGAGGACAGGTTCAAACGCCTGGATAGAAAGTCTGTGCAACGTAGGGGCACGGTTGAGAAGTACAGGGTGGTCTTTGATGACTTTTTCCAATACGTCCCAAACTTTGCCGTCTGCACGTTCGATTCTGCGTTTTGCGCTCTTGATGTTTGCGCAGTCGTTTTCTTCAATGAGTTTTCTCATAACGAAAGGTTTGAAAAGTTCCAGAGCCATTTCTTTTGGAAGACCACATTGATGAAGTTTGAGTTCTGGACCAACGACGATAACGCTACGACCAGAGTAGTCTACACGTTTGCCGAGCAGGTTCATACGGAAGCGACCTTGTTTGCCTCGGAGCAAGCCAGAGAGTGATTTGAGTTCTCTGTTGCCTGCGCCAGAAACTGCTTTGCCTTTTCTGCCGTTGTCGATAAGAGCGTCAACTGCCTCCTGCAACATACGTTTTTCGTTGCGGATGATGAGGTCAGGTGCGTTCATTTCTTTGAGTCGTTTGAGACGGTTGTTGCGGTTGATAACTCTGCGATACAAGTCGTTAAGGTCGCTTGTTGCAAAGCGTCCGCCCTCCAACGGTACCATTGGACGGAGTTCTGGTGGGATGACTGGCAATACGTCCAAAATCATCCACTCAGGTCTGTTTGTAGATTTGCGGAAAGACTCTACGATTTCGATGCGTTTTACAGCACGAAATTTCTTTTGACCGCTTGACGTCTCGATAATTTCTTTAAGTTCTTTTGCTTCTTTTTCGAGGTCAACTTCCTGCAAGAGTTCTTTGATAGCCTCTGCACCCATGCCTGCACGGAATGATTTAGAACCAAAAGCTTCTTGTTTTTCTCTGTATTCTCTGTCAGACAAAATCTGCTTTTTGTAAAGGTCAGTTTCGCCCGGGTCAAGAACGATAAAGTTTTGGAAATAAAGTACCTGTTCCAACACTTTTGGAGAGATGTCGAGCAAAAGACCCATGCGAGATGGAACACCACGGAAGTACCAGATGTGTGATACAGGTGCAGCAAGCTCGATGTGACCCATGCGTGTACGACGTACTTTAGACTTTGTGACTTCTACACCACATTTGTCACATACAACGCCTTTGTAACGGATGCGTTTGTATTTGCCACAGTGGCATTCCCAGTCTTTTGTAGGTCCAAAGATTTTTTCGCAGAACAAACCGTCTTTTTCTGGTTTGAACGTACGATAGTTTATAGTTTCTGGCTTTGTTACTTCGCCATGAGACCATTCTCTGATTTTTTCAGGAGAGGCTATACCAATTCTGATAGAATTAAGATTAGAAAGTTTTGACATAAATTCTTTTACCTCCTGAATTATTCTTCGAAGTCATCTGACTCGAAAAGATCATCTGATTCGAAGGCGCTGTCGTCTTCGAACAAATCAAATGCGTCATCACCGAAAGAGTCTTCGCCAAACACGTCTTCTTCGTCATCAACGTCAAAGCTGAAGTCATCGTCAACAACGCCCGCACCGATTTCTTCGTCAAACGTGAGTTCAACTTCTTTGCGGTCGTCAGTTGCCTTCATTGCAGCCTCTACCATTTCGTGTTCGTCGTCGATCATTTCGCCGATAGTGATTTCTTCGCCATCTTCGTTGAGTGTTTTTACGTCAAGTGCAAGTGATTGCAATTCTTTGAGCAAAACGTTGAATGCTTCTGGCAGGCTTGGAGCAGCTGTGTCAGAGCTTCGTTTGTCTTTTGGCTGAGAAATGCTGTTGTAAGTTTTGAGACGACCTTCTACGTCGTCTGATTTTACTGTCAAGATTTCCTGCAAAATGTTAGCAGCACCATACGCTTCGAGTGCCCAAACTTCCATTTCACCAAAACGTTGACCACCAAACTGTGCTTTACCACCCAAAGGTTGTTGAGTAACCAAGCTGTAAGAACCTGTGCTACGAGCGTGGATTTTGTCGTCAACCAAGTGGATGAGTTTGAGCATATACATATAACCTACAGTAACACGGTTTTCGAAAGGCTGACCTGTGCGACCATCGTACAATACAACCTTGCCGTCAACTTTGCCTGTGTTAGGGTTTGTAAGGCAGTTTTGTTCAAACAATTCTTTAATGTCCGCTTCTGTTGCACCGTCAAATACAGGAGTAGAAACTTTCCAGTCGAGCATTTTTGCAACGAGACCCAAGTGAACTTCCAATACCTGACCGATATTCATACGGCTAGGTACGCCCAATGGGTTGAGTACGATTTGAAGCGGTGTGCCGTCTTCCATAAACGGCATATCTGCTTTTGGCAATACACGTGAGATAACGCCCTTGTTACCGTGACGGCCCGCCATTTTGTCGCCGACAGAGATTTTTCTCTTTTGAGCGATATATACCCTGACCTTTTTGTTTACGCCTGGGTCAAGGTCGTCTTTGTTTTCTCTTGTAAATACTTTTACGCCTACAACGATACCTTCGCCACCGTTTTTAACACGGAGTGAAGTATCTCTGACTTCTCTTGCTTTTTCGTTGAAGATTGCACGAAGAAGTCTTTCTTCACTTGTAAGCTCTGTTTCGCCTTTTGGAGTAACTTTACCAACGAGGATGTCGCCAACTCTTACTTCGGCACCAACACGGATGATACCCTCTTCGTCAAGGTTTTTGAGTGCTTCTTCGCCCACGTTAGGGATGTCGCGTGTGATTTCTTCGGCACCAAGTTTTGTGTCACGTACGTCAGCTTCGCGTTCTTCGATGTGGATAGAAGTAAACACGTCGTCTTTAACGAGTTCTTCACTGATGAGGATGGCGTCTTCGTAGTTGTAACCTTCCCATGTCATAAAGCCAACGAGAATGTTTTTACCAAGAGCAAGTTCGCCACCTTCTGTTGAGTGACCGTCTGCGAGAGTGTCGCCTGCGTGTACCACGTCACCTGTGTTTACCAAAGTTTTTTGGTTGATGCAAGTGCCGTTGTTGCTGCGTACAAACTTTTTGAGTTTGTATTCGTGAGTTTCGCCCTGAGCGTCTTTAACCCAGATTTCGTCCGCAGTTGCACGAGTTACTACGCCGTCTGTTTTTGAAATAACCATGATACCGCTGTCACGTGCGATGCGATATTCTGTACCAGTTGCTACGATAGGAGCTTCTGTCTTGAGGAGAGGAACTGCCTGACGTTGCATGTTAGAACCCATGAGCGCACGAGTGATATCGTCGTTTTCCAAAAACGGAATAAGGCTTGTTGCAATTGAGATAAGTTGTTTTGGGCTTACGTCCATATAGTCAACTACTTCTGCAGGATACTCAGAGATATCTTCTTTGTGACGGCAGTTTACACGTTCGTTTGCGAAATAACCTGCTTCGTTCAAAGGTTCGTTGGCTTGTGCAACGATATAGTTATCTTCTTCGTCTGCTGTAAGGTAGTCAATTTGTGTAGTAACGATTTTGTTGACTTTGTCTACTCTGCGATATGGAGATTCGATAAAGCCATATTCGTTGATTCTTGCATATGTAGCAAGTGATGTGATAAGACCAATGTTTTGACCTTCTGGTGTTTCGATAGGGCACATACGGCCATAGTGAGAGTGGTGAACGTCACGAACTTCAAACGTAGCACGTTCGCGGTTGAGACCACCAGGACCAAGTGCAGAAAGTTTACGTTTGTGAGTAAGCTCTGCAATAGGGTTTGCCTGATCCATAAATTGTGACAATTGAGAGCTGCCAAAGAACTCTTTGATTGCACTTGTAACAGGTCTTACGTTGATGAGTGATTGTGGTGTTGCTTCATCAGGGTCTTTCATTTGCATACGCTCTTTGATAACCCTTTCAAGTCTGCTGATACCCACACGGAATTGGTTTTGCAACAATTCGCCAACACTGCGAACACGACGGTTGCCAAGGTGGTCGATGTTGTCGTCACTGCCAAGGCCGTGTTTGAGGTTGAGGTTGTAGCTCACTGTGGCAATCATATCTTCACGTGTGATGTGTTTTGGTGTCAAAACTTCTACACTGTTTTTGATAGCTTCGCACACAGATGCATAGTCAGAGTTTTCTTCAAGGATTTTTGTAAGCTCTGCAAGGTTTGCAAATTCAAGAATACCAAGTTCTTTTGCGTTGATATCTGCAAAGTCGCTTGAATATTTGCCGAGATAATATTTGAGGTCTACAACGCCGTTGCCGATAACTTTTACTTTTTGGCCATTGTTTGCAACAACGAAAACAACGTTAACGCCAGAGTGCTGGATGTCGTATGCTTTTGCAGCGTCTACAACTTCGCCCGCACAACCGATAACTTCGCCTGTTGTTGGAGCAACAACGTCTTCTGCCAAAGTAAAGCCTTTGATGCGGTTTGCAAGTGAAAGTTTTTTGTTGAATTTGTAACGACCAACTCTTGCAAGATCGTATCTGCGTGGATCAAAGAACAAATCGTTGAGTTGTTTTTTGATAGATTCGTCTGTAGGAACTTCACCCGGACGGAGTCTTTTGTAAAGTTCGATAAGACCTTCTCTTTCGCTCTTTGTTGTATCCTTTTCGATAGTTTTTGACAAGTTTTCGTCTTCGCCAAACATTTCGATGATTTCGGCATCAGTGCCAAGACCGATAGCACGCATCAAAACAGTTGATGGCAATTTGCGATTTCTGTCAACGTGTACCCACAAAACACCGTTTGCATCAGTCACGAATTCCAACCATGCACCACGGTTTGGGATGACTGTTGTGTCAAACATTTCTTTGCTGTCGAATTTATCTTTGTTTTTTGCAGCATAAACGCCAGGTGAACGAACCAGCTGACTTACAACTACACGTTCTGCACCGTTGATGATGAAAGAACCATTGTCTGTCATAAGCGGGAAGTCGCCCATGAAAACTTCTGACTCTTGAATTTCGCCTGTGTCTTTGCGCAAAAGTCTTACTTTAACTTTGAGAGGTGCTGCGTAAGTTGCATCTCTTACTCTGCATTCCTCTTCAGAATATTTAGCCTTGTCTTTGAGAGTGTGACCTGTAAAGTACAACTCAAAACGACCGCTATAGTCCTGAATTGGAGAAAAATCTTTAAATACTTCGGCTATACCTTCGCGAATGAACTGATCGTATGAATTTTTTTGCACTTCGATAAGATTTGGGATTTCCAAAACGTCTTTAATGCGTGAAAAACTCATTCTTTCGCGTTTGCCTAATTTTACTGGATGAATGTTAGCCATTTACTACTCCTTCTCCTTAATAAAAAAGATAAATTTCACAACTGATTTGTGAGCATTTTTATCGTTATTTCAAGTCTGTTTTATCCCCTTTTTTTGAAAAAAAGGACAAAAGGACACTATACTACGGATAATAATGCATTAAACATATTAACACAACTTTTGTCAATGGTCAATGATTTTGCAAAAAATAATAATTTTTTTTCATCTTGCCCTTTTGTCTTGAATATACTGTGTTTTTGTGCTAAATTTTAAGCAGGAGAAAAAATTTTTATGAGACTTGACAAATTTTTGAAAGTATCGCGAATACTCAAAAGACGCACCGTTGCAAACGAGGCATGCACAAACGGCAGAGTGACTGTAAACGGACGTACCGCAAAGCCATCTGTTCAGCTGAAAAGTGGCGACGTTGTAGAAATTGCTTTTGGCACAGGCGCACTCAGATTTGAAGTGCTTGAACTGTTGGAAACAACAAAAAAAGTTGATGCAGACAAAATGTATCGCATTTTGGATTAGGTGACAAATATGAAAAGTGCAATTATAGTTGCGGGTGGCACAAGCAGTCGGTTTGAACAAAACAAACTGTTTGCTCCCCTTTTTGACAAAAGGTTGATACAGGTGACGGTCGACGCCTTTTTGGACGTGGCTGACGAAATAGTACTTGTTGTAAATGCAAAAGATATGATGCAGATGACTTTGCTTTTTGCAAACAGCAAAATAAAACTCACAACGGGCGGTCACACACGCACACAATCCGTTTTGAACGGACTAAAAGCCATATCCGACAAAAGCACCCTTGTTGCAATACACGACGGTGCAAGGCCATACGTGAGCAAAACGCTGGTGCAGACTTGTTTTGACGTTGCAAAAGAATATGGCAATGCAATACCAGTGCTCAGAGCTGTTGACACTATATATATACAGGATGGCGAAAAGGCAAAGTTTGTGGACAGACAAAAGGTGTGCAAAGTGCAGACACCACAGACTTTTGATACTGCCAAAATAAAACAGGCCTATGCCTGCCGTGACGAGGCAAAAAGTTATACAGACGACTCGCAGGTATATCTTGACGCATTTGGCTCGCTCCATTTTGTAGAGGGCGAAAACAACAACGTCAAAATAACCTATCCGTCCGACCTGTATGCCGAAAGCATTGGCAACGGTTTTGACGTGCATCCACTTGTGCCGGGACGCAAACTTGTGCTTTGCGGGGTAGAAATCCCCCATCATCTTGGTCTTGACGGACACAGTGATGCAGACGTGGCAACACACGCAATAATGGATGCCGTGCTTTCAAGCATAAACGAGCGTGACATTGGCAACCAGTTCCCTGACAGTGACGACAGTTACAAAGGGATATCAAGCATGTTGCTTTTGCAAAAGGTAAACGAACTTGCAAAAAGCAAAAATGCAAAAATACAAAGCATATCCTGTGTGATAATGGCACAGGCACCAAAACTTGCACCATATATTCCGCAAATGTGCGCAAACATAGCAAACGCACTCAACCTGCCTGCAAACAGAGTGAATATTTCTGCCACAACGACAGAACGCCTTGGCATTGTCGGCGAAGAAAAAGGCATTGCCTCACAAGCCGTTTGCCTGACACAAATGTAAAAAGAAAAGCAAAACACCACGACACTCGTCGTGGTGTTTTGGTAATTTTTATTTTCTATTTCTTCTAATGTGGTCACATTTCTTAATTGCTTGTCTATTGCTCTTGCTCTGACCCCAACCAACTGATCCAAATTAGTGTTTGCTTCCACAAGCTTTTTCTGTACCTTTTCAATTATTCCATTGAACTTTTCAAATTCACTTTTAACATTACTTAAAATCTTCCACACATCCCCTGATTTTTTTTGTATTGCCAATGTTTGAAACCCCATTTGAAAACTATTTAATAAAGCGGACATTGTTGTTGGTCCTGCAACAGTTATTTTAAATTCTCGTTGCAATTCACTTATTAGGCCTCCTTTAACAATCTCTGCATACAGCCCTTCTATTGGCAAAAACATAATCGCAAAATTAGTCGTCTTTGGAACATTTATATATTTTGTACTAATATCTTTTGCCATGGATCTTATTCTTGTGAATAGTTCTTTTCTCTTTTTTTCAAACTCATCGAAATTATTATTTTCGTATGCAGATTGCATATCAGTATATACCGTGTATGGAAATTTTGAGTCAATCGGCAAAAGTACTTCCTCGTCACCCTGACCCGGCAATTTTACTGCAAACTCAACAACATCTCTTGTATCCGATGACGTTGCCACATTTTTAATATATTGTTCTGGTGTTAAAATTTGCTCAATAATTGCACCGAGCTGAATCTCACCAAAAATACCAGTAGTTTTGACATTGGATAATACTTTTGATAAAGAGTTGACATCTGTTGACACCTGCCTCATTTCACCCATTGTTGTGTGAACAGATTCTAATTGTTTTGAAAGAATTTCAAATGTATCCTTAAACCTATCATTCAATGTCTTTGATAACTTTTCATCAACTATTTGTTGCATTTCAGACAAACGTCTGTCATTGTTTTCTTGCAAATTCTTAACACTTATTTCAAGACTTTTTTCTTCCCTCTCTAAAGCATCCGTCACTCGCTTGAACGATTGATCAAACTTTTCATTTACAGAGTCTTGTATTTCCAATAACCTTTTATCATTGTTTTCTTGCATTTTTTTAACATTGCTCTCAAGGATCTCTCCTTCTCTTTTTAATTGACTTGACACATGAGAAAATGATTCTGTAAATTTCTCATTTATTGTTTTAGTAAATTTTTCGTTTGTCAGTTCTTTTATTTCAGAAATATGCTTGTCATTATTCAGATTCATTGTTTCAAGACGAGAATCAATTGTTTTTCGCATTGCCTCCAATTTTTGTTCTTGCACTGACTCAACAGTCTTCAAACGCAACTCCATATTAGCACTAACGTCACTCAAGCTCTGCCTCATACCATCTATAGCATTTTTCGTCTCTTTAGCAGAACTTTCAGCAGAATTTGTCAACGATGTAGATATAACGTTTATATTTTGCGAAAAAGCATCTATTATTTCTTTTTTATCTTTTTCGTCTATTGAACTTTTACCCTTATCAACCCCCTTTAAAATAATGACCATTTGAATTATTGCAACAGCTATAATGATCCAAATTAAAATTACTAAATCCATAACACACCTGTATACTTGTAAAATATTATATGAAAATTTTACCATTCGTTTTCGAATAAGTCAATTCGAAAACGAATATACTCTTTTATCATAGACATATGAATGAAAAGAAATTTCAATCAGTAATAAAAGATTTGTTAGCCGAATTAAATATATCTCAAGAGCAGTTTGCAAAATCAATTGGAACAACCCAAGGCACTGTCAGCAAATGGCTGAACGGCTCACAAGAACCTCGTTATTGCCAACTTCAAAAAATGGCAATAAAATACAACCTTGATACAGACAGAATATTGGGGTTGACGAAATATTAAATCAACAAAAAACCCCGACGTTTAGTCGGGGTTTTTTGTTTTTATCTTATTCAAATACGTTTTCTGTAATTTCTTCAAGGATGGTGTCGCCGATAAACACCTTTTTTTTGAAAAGACCTTTTATGGCATATGGAGTGACGAAATAAATCATCTCGCCCTTTTTTGTGATGACATACGTTTTGATTGCATCTGCAACGTCGCCGTTGCGTGCAAGTATTTTTGCGCTGAACACAAACTTTGCAAAGGTATAATCTGTCTGTTGCAGTTTTTGCAAAACAAGGTCAAAAGCGTCTTCTGCATCCTGATCGTCAAAAGTGACAATTTCGTCATTTTCGTTTTGTTTTTTGATTGCAAGCATTGGATTGATATATTTGTCCGTCTGCAAAAGGTTTTGGCACTCCACAAGGTTCTGGTCAATTATGCTTTTTATGTCAAGTTGAGTCTGTTGGTCAAAATCGTTAAAATTCATATCCATCACCATATCGTTTTTTTAAAGTATAGCACAATGGGCAATGGCAAATCAACCCTGCAACAATTTTTTGTTCTTTACAATTTGATGTTTTTGGTATAATATATGGGTATCTAAAAAGCAACCAAACAAGGAGAAAATATAATGAGCAATTTAAACGTTGTATGTCTTGACCTCGAAGGTGTTTTGGTGCCAGAAATCTGGATTGCATTTGCAGAGGCAAGTGGCATACCCGAACTCAAACGCACAACACGTGACGAGCCTGATTATAACAAACTGATGAACTGGCGTCTTGACATTTTGAGACAGCATGGTCTTGGTCTTAAAGAAATTCAGGAGACTATAGCCAAAATCGACCCAATGCCAGGCGCAAAAGAATTTTTGGACAAACTGCGCAGTATGACACAGGTCATCATCATTAGTGACACTTTTACTCAGTTTGCAACACCACTTATGAAAAAACTTGGCTGGCCAACAATATTCTGCAACACGCTTGAGGTTGGCGACAATGGCGAAATAACTGGTTTTCGTATGAGATGCGAACAATCAAAACTGTCAACTGTAAAGGCTTTGCAGTCTGTTGGCTTTGAAACAATTTCTGCCGGCGACAGCTACAACGACCTTGGCATGATTTTAAACAGCAAAGCAGGATTTTTGTTCCGCAGTACAGAAAAAATCAAACAGGACTATCCACACCTGCCTGCCTTTGAAGAATATGACGATTTGCTTGACGCAATTGCCAAAGCACTTTAAAAACAAATGGACTCCCTCCGTCTGGCATATGCCAGCCACCTCTCTCCTCCGAGTGAGGCTAAAAGGGACAGATTCTTTTAAAAACAAAAACAAACCCCACGGTTTCCCGTGGGGTTTTTGTATTTTTAAAAAGTTTGTTATTGTTTTTCTGCAATGTTGCGGGCAACGTGAACACCACTTGCTGACGCATGAGAAAGTGAGTGCGTGATGCCACTGCCATCGCCAATGATATAAAGGTTTTTGTGTTTTGACTCGAGGTTTTGGTCAACCTCAACCTCCATATTATAAAACTTGACTTCTACACCATAAAGCAAGGTATCTTCGTTTGCAGTGCCAGGCGCAACTTTGTCAAGGGCATATATCATATCAATGATGCCGTCAAGTATGCGTTTTGGCAACACAAGGCTGAGGTCGCCAGGAGTTGCACTGAGAGTTGGTGTGATAAACGCTTGCTTTATCCTGTGTGGGTTTGAACGTCTGCCACGGATGAGATCGCCAAAGCGCTGTACGATAACACCACCGCCAAGCATATTTGACAATCTGGCAATAGACTCGCCATATCCGTTTGAATCTTTGAAGGGCTCTGAAAAATGCTGGGCAACAAGCAAAGCAAAGTTTGTGTTTTCTGTCTGCTTTGCCGGGTCAGAATAGCTGTGTCCGTTTGCGGTGATGATGCCGTTTGTGTTTTCTACAACGACAGCACCTTTAGGGTTCATACAAAAGGTGCGCACTTTGTCGCCGTATTTTTGCGTGCGATATACAATTTTGCTCTCATACAATTCGTCAGTGAGATGGGCAAACACGTTTGCAGGCAACTCGACACGCACACCGATATCCACACGATTTGATTTTGTTTTTATGTCAAGGTCACGGCAGATTTTTTCCATCCATTTGCTGCCACTGCGACCAACAGACACAATGCAGTATTTGCTTTGATAAACGTCATCTCCGCACACCACCTGATATCCACCGTCAACAATCCCGACTTTTTGCACAGGTGTGTCAAAAAAGAATTGTACTTTGTCTTTGAGATAGGCATAGACGTTTTCAAGCACAACGTAGTTGACGTCTGTGCCAAGATGTCGCACAGATGCATCAAGCAGATGCAAATCGTTTTGTATGCACAACGTTTTGAATTTTGTGCCTGCAGTAGAATAGAGTTTTGTGCCCTCTCCGCCATATTTCAGGTTTATTCCGTCGATATACTGCATAAGATCGAGTGCACGTTTTTTGCCGATATACTCGTGCAACGTGCCACCAAAATCGTTTGTTATGTTGTATTTGCCGTCAGAAAAAGCACCTGCTCCGCCAAAGCCACTCATTATAGAGCAACTTTTGCAGTGCACACACTCTTTGATTTTTTCTCCGTCAATAGGACAATTTCTTTTGTGCAATGCATGGCCTGCCTCAAACACGGCAACTTTAAGTTGTGGTTTGCGCTGAACAAGTTCGTATGCAGAAAAAATTCCACCAGGGCCTGCACCAATGATAATTACGTCAAAATTCATACTGTACTCTCCCAAAAAAACAAAGACTGTTTTGTTTGCAGCAGATTGTTTACTGTTTGCAGAGATGCTCACGCATATCATGAGCATATACGCATATTCTACCATCATTATTGCACAGGCAATATAACATGTCAATATCCTCATAGTGACAAAAACCATTGATGCCAGACAAATTTGTCAATGCAAAAAACAAGGTTTACAAAGCAAAAGCCTGACGATAAGTCAGGCTTTTGCTTTGTTTTATAACTATTTTTATTCTTTATCTTTTTTGTCCAAAAACAGCACGAGTGCAATTGCAACAATGAGTGCGGCCGTGTCGCCAATGACCAATGGTTTTGGCAAAGTCACAAAAAAGCTCACCAGCATAACGACAAAAGTGACGATAATTATCGCCGTGAGGATATAAGACACAGTTTGTTTCATATCACAGTTCCCTCCTGTCTTCGATAGCACGGCTCAAAGTGACTTCGTCTGCATATTCCAGATCACTGCCGATAGAAATGCCCTGTGCAATGCGGGTGACCTTTATGCCAAGTGGTTTAATGAGTTTTGCAATATACATTGCAGTTGCCTCACCCTCTACGTCCGGGTTGGTTGCCACGATAACTTCTTTCACGTCGTTTGCACCAACACGTTGCACAAGCTCTTTTATCCTGATGTCGTTTGGGCCAACACCCTCCATTGGGTTGAGCACGCCATGCAAAACGTGGTATACGCCGTTGAAATCACGTATACGCTCGATTGACAAAACGTCTTTTGGGTCTTTGACAACGCAGAT
>JAFTHO010000172.1 GCA_017457385.1 Clostridia bacterium
ATCCTGCATGGCGTAAATGACGTATAACACAACAAGATGGCGTAAATGACGTATAACACAACAAGGAGGAACAGTATGATCAATCTTATCCTGGGTATCGTAATTTTGCTTTTTACAGTGGGTGCCGTTGTAGTATCTCTCTTTAGAACACCAGAACACCTCACCGGTTACTATGGCCTTATGTACTGGGTCATTGCGGCAGGTGGCATCGTTGGTGGCATCAGCCTTGTGCTTGGCAGTGGCATCTTTTGATGCCACTCTTTTTTTTTCAAAAAGGCACAGACAAAGGTTAATTTTTCAAAAACACAATACTATACAAGGTCAAAAAAACAAACAACAAACAAGGGTTTAACCATTTAAATTTTTTCAAAACCATTTAAATTTTTTCAAAATTTTTTTTCAAAAACTTTCAAAAAAACGTTAAGTCGCAGTTTGTCTGCCTCTATAAATTGTCACAAGGAGGCAAAAGCAGGGTGCAGACAAACGAGTGCACAATTTTAAATATCACAGCGCAAGGTTGTGCGGGCAACGTCCCGCTACAAATGGACTTTGCAAAAAGGAGGATGCAATTTTTTTAAAACAAAGACACAAAAACACAACTTCAAACGAGCAAATGCAAAACAAGGAGACAAAATGACAGTAGTAGTAGCAGTGAGACAGGGCAATACAGTTTTTATGGGAGCTGACACACAATCAACTTTTGATCCCTTTAAAGAAAACTATCTCAGCGAACAAAACCTCAAAATACGCAAAATGCCAAACGACGTATTGGTTGCAGAAAGTGGTCGTTCAAGTGTCACACAGGAAATGGTTTTCAGACCGGAATTTTTTGAAAACATCCCAAAAGATACGGGGTTGACAAAAAAATATATCGTGCAGGAAATCATACCAAAATACAAAAAGATTCTCAAAAAAGCAGATGCCCTTGATGAAAAAGGCAAGGGAGAATTTAGCTTTTTGTTTGTATGGAAAGACAGGATTTTTAAAGTGCATGACGATTTTTGCGTGAGCAAAATCAACAACTATGTGTCAATTGGCTCAGGAAGTGATCTGGCATATCCTTTTCTTGATGACACAAAATTGTCCATGCAGGAGCGCCTTATGAGCGGGATGAAAATGGCAGAAAAATTTGATCAGGCCGTAAGCGGACCATTTGTTTTTATTGATACAAAAGATATGCAATACAAAATTGTGCACTAAAGGAGGGATTTTTGTGATAGCAATCAGCAAAGATGACAATGCTTATCTGGTTTATTCTGCCGGCAGAGAGCAAAATTATTTTGGAGGATACAACCTCGGCAAAACAGACTTTCTTGACGATGACAACACAATGGCCTGGAAGATAATTGGTTCTGACAACTGCATTATGATGTGCGAAGTTTTGCGTGAAAACGACGTTTTAAAATACTGCACCAATCTGTGCGAAGGTGTCCAGGGGCCACTTGATATCCTTGCAATAAAAAGCAAAATTTTGCCGGCAATAAAACAGGCGCTTTTTGATGCGGGCGAACTGGAGGATGCCGAACAAAAAACAAAAGGACTGTTTTTAATTGCGCAGGGCAACAAGGCTTTTCTTGTGGGCGAAAATGGCAACGTCATCGATATAGAAGGTTTTCATACCCATTCACGGCTGTTTTATTGGGGATATGCATATTTGCAAAAATACAAAGATTTGCCTGTGACTCAACTGTTGCAAAAAACAGGAGAATATATTGAGCGAACAACAGGCGGGCTGGTTTTTCCTTTGGTGATGATGGAGACCAAAGAGCAAAAACACGTATTGATAGAAAGACCATCAGGAGAACAGATATGATACTTAAC
>JAFTHO010000173.1 GCA_017457385.1 Clostridia bacterium
AACAAAATAAAAGGCTAAAACAAAAAATGGAGAAAATGTAAAATGTGTGACTTTGTGTTGATTTCACAACGTGTGCAGATTGAAAAAGCCTTTGAAGAGTGGGCGAATGACAAAAAAGTGGAAAAAACGCCAAGTGGAATGCTTACTTTTTTGAATAAAACAGGCATGTTGAACACGGTGGCGATTGTTGAATATTTGAAACAGGGGGGAGAAAATGGCGAGTGAAATTAAAAAACCGGAACTTTCGGAAGAGCAAAAAGCAAAAATAAATGAACTTTATCAGCTTTTGAAACAAAGGGTATGGACGAAAACGGAGTTGCAGATACACTTCGGAATGAGTGAGCGTAACGTAAGACGTTTGATTAGCGAACTTGCCAAGAAAAAGCCGATTATCTCTGTTTCAACGGAAAAGGGATATAAAGTTGCAACTGGAAAAGCCGATCTGCCAAGCGTTGAGCACTGCTGGCGTGAATTGGACAGTCGTATTGAGGAATTAGAGGCGCGCAAAAAACCGTTGATTGATTTCAGGGAGAAAATGATTAAATGACTTACATCACTCCAAAGAAAGATTGTCTGAAATGCGAAAAGTATGATGAGTGCGCTCAATACTCAGATGGACGTTGCATTTTAAAAGGGAAACATGTTGGTTGTAAATACGAGGTTGACGGCGTGTGGAAAACAGCAACGGAGTGGGCAAAATATTATGGGCTTTCACAGTCTGCTGTAATTAAACAGTTGCAACGTAACGGAGCAAAAGGACTTAAAAAACTATTGAAAAAACAAAGAGAGAAACAGGCAGATGAATGCATGCAAGGGGTGCAAAGACAGGTGGGTGGACGCAAAATCAGGTAAAACGTGTCACTCAACTTGCGAAATATACAAGGCTTTTATAGAGCAGAACGAAAAAAGAAAAAAGCAGATAGAAATAGCCGTGATTTGTCAAAACCATATCGTGAAAAGAAAAAATATCAATCAGATTTGCAATCAAAGCGATATTTTGACAAAAAACGCAGAGAGGGAAAATGAATGTATTTATGCCATGCGAAAACATTGAAGAAAGCGTTAGGGCTTTGGACGACAAACGGTTGATAAAGCAGATTTTGGAGTGCAAGCAGCTTATTGTGGCTAGTGCTCGTGTTATTGACGGCGAACAAAATGTCGGCTATGCGAACCACCCTGTTGTTAAACATTACAGGGAAGAAGAATTTGGGTTGGGTTTTTTAATTAGATATGGTCGGTCTGCTTGTTTGGAATATGAAGATAGATTTGGGAAAAGACATAATCTTGCTTCATTTTTTGGTTGGCTTGATGTGTTGTCTTTAATTTCAAATGCTTTTGGTATGCCAAGCCTTATTTACGCAGAGGGCAGGAAAAACGTGCCTGACTGCATAAGGGAAACGGACAACGAAAAAGTGCACGAACTCTTTAAGCAAAAACTTATTAAAAAATGGAACAGTGACAAATATCCTCCAAAGTGGACAAAAAGAGAGCCACCGAGTTGGTATAAATAGATGCAACACGTACAGGGTGGGTGCGGTTGTAAATAAATTATTATAAAGGAATTTTTAGTA
>JAFTHO010000174.1 GCA_017457385.1 Clostridia bacterium
AATTAATATTACTACAAAACTATACTATTTTGCAAATACCATTTTACCACCACGTGGCGAGATTGTAAAGTTGCCACAGCGATAGGTTGTATAAATATCATCTCTGTCCACAAAATTTTTTGTGACCACAATGCTGTCTGCATATTTGTCTTTTATGTTTTCAAAGGCATTGGTTGAATAATATGCATGGCATTTTTGCATGTTGTCCAAAAGATATTGCGTCTGAAACTGTGTCAGTTCATCTACGTATGCAAAACTGAAGCCGTCAAACTCCACCACAACGCCAAGCGTTTTGCCAAGATAGTCAAAGGCAAAAATTTTGACCTTTTCGTCCTCAAAACTTTTTGTTCTTTTTGGTTTTAGTCCGTTTTGACAAAGGTTGACGTAGTCGTCGTCAAAATAGTCCATATCTGACAAAGAATATATCGTCAGGTTTGTATACTTTGCAAGGTTGACTGCAAAATGCGACGTCATCTCATCAAAATCGGTTACAAACAAAATTGTATCGTCCTGTGCAAAAGACAAAACACAGTTGTAGTCATAGTTTGAATTGAGTTTTGAAAATATATAGTTTTGACCACCCGCCGTCACGCAAAAAGTGTCGCCATCACTCTGTTTAAACTCTATCTTTGTGCCGGTGTATGGCAAGGTTGCAAGCACAGAACACAAACAGACAATCAACGCCATAAAACATGCAAACACACTTTTTTGTTTGACGTTATACGTGCAATGTCCGCTGAATGTGCCCAAAAACAAAAAGTATGCAATTGTGCCAAAGTTAAAGCCGTTTGCCAAAACCACAGGCACGTTTTGAAACAAAAAGGTTGCACTGACAATTGCAGACAATACCTGACCGATGACAGGAAAAGTCCAGAACAAAAATGGCAAAACAAGGCAAATCAATGTTGCCATAAACACGATTGAAACGACAGGTATAATCACAACGTTTGCAACAACGCCAATGAGTGACACACTGCCAAAATATTGCAACATAAAAGGCAAAGTGCCAAGCGTTGCACCAAAACTCACACCAAAAACAGAAAGCAGTTTTTTGACAATTTTGTTTTTGTTTTTAGACATACGTTCGATGCTTTTTGTGACAAAATCTATGCCAAGCACCGCACCCACAGACATCTGAAAGCCAACGTCAAACAGATAAAGCGGTTTTATCAACAAAATAAAACAAACCGCAGTTGAAAGAGATGCAAGAAAGTCTGGCTCACGACCAAGTGCTTTTGCCAAAAGCAACAAAAAGGTCATTATCATTGCCCTCATTATGCTTGGTGCAAAACCACACACCCACGCATAGGCAAACACAACAACCATCGTCACACCAAGAGCAAGTTTTTTGCGCTTTTTTACAAATGCGTTAACAAGCATGACAACAAAACCAACGTGAAGACCACTGACTGCAAACACGTGCGCAATGCCAACGTCACGAAAAGCCTGCAAAGTCTCTGCCTGGATATATCTTGTATCGCCAACAATCATTGCATAGGTCACACCAAAACTTTGCTCGTCAAGATAGTGCGACAACATATCTTTTGCATAAAGCCTTGCACTTTCGTCAAGGTTTGGGTTGCCCTTTTCTATCACACTAACTTTGGACAAAATTTCTGTCGTAAAATATCTGCAACCGCTTTTGTAGTCCACTGTGTATATGCCGTCTTTGTCCGGAAAACAGTCTTGCAAAATGCAATCGAACTGCACCCTTGTGCCTGCCGTGAGATCTTTGTTGTTTTTGCCAGGATAACTGGCATTTTTAAAGTCGATATATCCGCTAACGTTTTTGCCGTCCACCATGCAGTCACGCAACACAAACTCTTCGTCTGTGAGTGTGCCGACAACCTGCACCTGTTTTTGGTTTGCATCGTTTGAATGAAAAACCTGCATTGTGACAGAAAAACTTGCGAAACCCAAAGCAATGCAAACACACAGCACAATGGCAACACCATTTTGTTTTGCACCAAAAAACAAACCTGCACACAGCAACAAAGCCATTGCAAGCATAAAAACAATTTTTAGTTTTTCGTTTTGCGATGCAACAGCAATGCCCACGGCAATGCCAATTGCAGCAATGACAACCTTTCTCAACTTCATCAACAAAATTATACATTAACAAAAAGCATAATTCAATAGCAGAACAAATATGCAAACAAAAAAGGCTACCCTTGCGAGTAGCCTTTTTTGTTTGTGATTTAGTTGTCAATCAGAGAACCGTCCCCTGATTGTTTGATTTTCTATTCTTTTTCCTTTTAATTCTTCAATAATAGGTTCTATCTTTCTAATATGTTTATTTAACATAAATGGCCGCCTATTTATAAAATTGTTTATAAAGAATAGTAGGTAATTCTACATTGATCTGTGATGAGTAATCATAATCAAATGCAATCATCACTTCTTCTTTTAGTTCATCTAGACTCATATTTCCTTTTTCAAATATTCTTCTAGAAATAATATCAATTTCATAATCAAAAACATTTTTATTATTATCGCTATATAAAGAATAAGGATTATATTCTATTATTGTCTTCTTAACTAACGAATATATTTCTACAAATTTTGAAGAATGATATCCTAGTTTTTCATCAATATGTTCTTTAATGTTATTGAATTCTTCCCAATTGTATAAACTAAAAGAAACCCTCTTATTCTCTATTTCAAAAGCCAAATGACCAAAACCTAAACCTTCTGCTAGTAATTCTATATTTTTCTCAATATTATAAATTTTACCTTTTTTATAATAGATGATTTTAAAAATATTATCATTCAAATAAATCTTAGCTGTATAACTTTTATTCCTCTTATTATTCAAGAAATATACTTGACCACAACTACTAATTTCAAATTCAAATTGTTTTTCATCCTCTTCAATTTTATTAATTTGTTTTAAATTTATTTTTGCTTGTTTTGGAGCACAATTAATAACTTTTTCGAACATTAAGCCAAACAATATTCCCCATATTAAACCACCAATCATACATATCCCAAAATTTGTCCAAGAATAGTCTTCATATGACATTGCAAAATACATTAATAATCCCCATAATAAGCCTCCAACTAAATATAAAACATATCTTATTCTAGGATTAAAGTCATACATTTTTACATCAAAATCTTTTCCAATTCTGCTAATAGAAATTTTAATTTGATTAATGCTACTTTGTCCAAAAATACATGTTAAACATTTATCATTCTTATATGTAATAGCAATGTTATCAGTTGGATGGTTTGTATTATCACTAATTGGATTGCCATATTGTGAGTTGAAATTATCTTTATACATGTCAACTAAATCATTAAAACTACAATTATATATCCCATTATCCTTATTTAAATATAATTGAATGGAATAGACGATATTATTGTAAATATGAAATTCACATTTATGCTCCATATTAAGGAAAAGGATATTGACACTATAAACATTTTTCTTTACTTTATAACACTCTATTTTGTTATCTTCAGCATATTTAAATAAAGTTTTTTTATTTTCACCTAACAAATCTAATACTTTGTCCATATTTCAACGCTCCTTCCATCCATCAATCAGGGGACGGTTCTGTGATTGATAGTTTTTGTCAATCATTACAGCCTTGCCCCTTTTTGTTATTTTACTTTACTGCACAGGCAATGTCAACATGCAACCAAAAAAGGCCACCCTTGCGAGTAGCCTTGATTTGTTTTAGAAGTCAATCAGAGAACCGTCTCCGTGATTGCCTTGATTGTTGATTGTGATGATTGTCTTCTTTCTAATCACTATTATATTCCTAGATATTCACGCGTTTTTGCTTGAACCATGATTATCTCATTATCATGAACATAACCTATATTCTGATAGCATTTTTTTATATGCTCTATTGCATCTTTTTTATACGGATCAAAATAATAATGTAATAGTTTTTTTAATTCGTTTGAATAAAATTCTTTATCCCATTCCTTAAAACGAATTTCTTTTTTATGGTACCCCTCAGCATTCTTATTAAAATACATTTGAATTTCCATAGAATCATATCCATCAAACATATTGTTTGGTTTCCTATCTTCCTCACTATTTGTTGCTTTTACACTAAAATTGAAAGCTAAATATGTAATTCCATGCATAGATGAAAATCCGGAACAAATGACAACTTTTTCTAAATCAAGATAATAATATTTCCCCTTTTTAACAAAGCCATACTCTTCATATACTTTTGTTGTACTTTGCTTTAATTCCTTTTTATCCATATTACCCTCCAAATTAATAGACCACTAAAATCATTTCATAAATAAAACCATACCTTTTATAAACCGCTTTTTGATACCTATATAATTGTCTAATTCCTTGTATAATGTTTCTCTTACTATATGGTTTTAATTCATAAATAAGTCTAGCAGTATCATCTATACCATCAACTTTATTATGTAGAGTCAATCTTTATTATGTAGAGTCAATCAGAGAACCGTCCCGTGATTGCCTGATGGGGCAACAACTACCTGAGTAGATAGCCACACTCCTGCAAGTTTGTGTTAAATACAATTATTTTATTTTCTTTTGAGAATATATTTCAATCGCTTTAACAATTGGTTTTCTTTTATCTAGATGGATTTCGTTTCCATCAAAAGCTTTAATTCTTAGCGCAGGATTTCTCATTATATTTGCTTCTTCTATTGTATCTATTTCTTCCCATTTAAGTTGTTTAACAATTCTACTTTTGAATAATATTTTAATACCACTTTCATCAATAAACACCATTTGGAAAATCCAATAAAATCCTATAAGAAAGAATAATACAATTAAAGATATAGATATTATCAATAGTATCCAACCAAAATTTGGTCCATAACTTAAACTTTCAAAAAATCCTATAAGTAAAAATATTACAAAAATCATTATCACAGAAAAATATGATATCGTTTGAAATAGATTTTTATAAAATTTATGTTTTAACATAATTGTTAATCACTCCTAATCCAATCAGGGGACGTGCAAGACTATGTGATGCAGAGTGACGCACGTCTTTTCCTGTTGCCGATTATTTAATTATTTGTTCGATTTTATAATCTTTTAATACTTTTTCAAATTCATCTTTATATCTTGTATTAATCAAAATTTTTTTGTCATTTATGAATAAATTGAATTGATAGAACACCGATTTTCTATATCTATTGCATGTATATTTTTTAACATCACATATATTAAGTTCGATTGTTCTAAATAAAGTTTTTAAATAAACTTTTTCATTATCAAACTCTACTCTATATTTTATAGCATACAACCATCCATATAGGCCAATTGATCCAAAAATAAAGCACCAAAGAAAAATTAATAAAATATCTGTATCACTAAATTTATCATTATCTATTAAATAATGCATCAAAGGCATTAAAACAGCAAAAAGATAACATAAAATCATAGCATTTCTAGGCTTTTTCGATTCTTTTTTCATTCCATCAATAATTTTATTATCCATAATTGTCCTACAATTTAATTAAACAAATCAACTATAAATATAATACACGCAGCTGCGGCCGCTACAGCTCTCGCTCCTGGGTCAATCAGGGGACGGTTCTGTGATTGATAGTTTTTGTCAATCTGCAATCCTTTTCCCCTTTTTGTTATTTTACTTTACTGCACAGGCAATGTCAATATGCAAAAAAGGCCACCCTTTTGGGTAGCCTTTGGTTTTTGTTGCAAGGTGTTTTGTTGTTAAAGTCTGTCTGCAAAAAATGACACAAGCTCGTTGTAGTGAGTTTCGCCAAGGTGAGATACAAAATCCTGACGGAGAGACACAATTTCGTTGTAGGCAGAAAGTGCGTCAAACTCAAGATAATAGTCTTTGGCAAAAGTCGTTTTGTCCTGCATGATATATTCTTTTATCACGTCGTAGCCATCGTTGATAGACACGGTCAGCAACGTGCGTGCCATCTCGGAGTGAGCCTGCTTTGCATCTATATACTGCGAGTGCCAGCTTTTTTTGTAGTCTGACTCTTTTTCTGCCTGAGTGTTGTTGTATTTTAAAGTGCTTTCTGTCTTTTTTGCGACACTCTCGGTGATTTCTGCTATTTTTTGTGCAAGCTCGGTATCAAAATTTTGTTGCAGATTTTGCAATGCAAGGTCTTTTTGATCGGTTGCGTTTTGCTGTGCAAGGTCAAGCTCTTTTAGCGTGAGTTCAAGCACCCAGTCTGCACTTGTGTTTTGCGATGACGCATCGTCTTTTGCCTTTTGAACAAGCTCGTCGCAGATAGAACTGCGTGCAAGTCCACGACGCAACATGTCGTATTGTATGCCTGCAATTCTTTCGTCAAGGTTTGACTGCACCTTTTGTTTGTCAAGTTGTGCTTTGTTTTGTGCCACCTGTTTTTTTACGTTGATGGTGTCTGTTGCCTTTTGATATTTTTCGTTTATTTCGTCTTGTTTTTTGTTGAATGCCACAATGAGTTTTTGTCTTGCCATCTGCTCAATTTCGCTTGCAGTTGGTGGGATATATTCTATCCTTTCAAGATTGAGAGTTGTTGGCATATCAAAAAATGGTTCTTCGTTGGGGTTGATAGAATATCTTTTTTCTACCCTCAGATATTGTTGCATGAGTTTTGCCGGTATTGCCATTGTCAACCTCCGTAGCCTATTTCAAAAACAGGCTTGAACACAAATGGTTTTGGCGACGTGGTTTCAAAACAAATTTTAAAGGTATGCCCCGTTATGCCAAGTTTTTGTTTTTGCAGACTTTTTTTGCCATTGAAACAAAAACTGTGTTGTTTGCCGTCTGCAAAAATTTTGATGACAAGGTTTGACAAAGTGTATAGCTGAACACTCCTCAACACCTTTTTTGCCACCACATCAAAATCGCCGTATGCCGTCTCCCACACTTTTGGCAAAGACAAACCAAAAAAACAACCACTGTCGCTCACCTGACCCACTTTTTGGTCTGACACAAAAAGCAACCTGTCTTTGCTTTTTGCAAGGCATGACACGTCCACACCCCTTGCAATTTTGCATTGTTGGTTTTGCAAATCATATTCTATCACAACGTTGTTTTGGTGCTCGTCTGCCTCGCACAAAATCCGTCTGCCGTCAAAAAACTCCATTTTGCATGACAGATAATATTTTGTGTTGAAAAAGCAACTTGCGTTTTGACTTTGCACAAAGTTGTTTGAAAGCCCCGTGCAAATCTGTTGCACTTTTGTACCGTCAAAGGCATAAAGTCCGTCGTCACACAAAAACACAATCTGGTCGCCACAAGGCTGAATGCTGTCTTTTTGTATTTTGCCGTTGAGCGAAATTAGTTTGCTTACAAAAAACTCATCCGGCGACGAACTCGCCTGTATTTTTGCAATTTTGCAAACCCCAAATGCAAAAACACAACCGTCAAAAGACACAAGTTTTTGCACTTTGCCAAAGTTGTCGTCAAGACGTATATATCCCGTTTGACCAAGATCGTTTGTCCATTGCGATGGATCGAGATGTGTGCAAAAACGCAACAACGTGTTGTCTGTTGCGTCAACGCCAAACACCCTTTCGTGACACAAAACAACGTCTGTCAAAACTGGCTGATTTGATATCACGGTTGTTTGTGCGCCGTCCCACGACCACATGCCGTTGTCGTCGTATACAAGCAAAACCACCTTTTGATTTTGTCTGTATGGCAACAATTTTGCCTCACCTTTTGTTTTGCCAATCGTCTGCCACCCTGTCGGGTTGTCAAGTGACAACACCGCAAGATTGTCTTGGTCATCCACCACAGCCAAAAAGTCTTGTCCATCCATGCAAAAACATTGCACCTGTTTTGCTTTTGGGACAGAAACAAAGGCGTTTTCACGCAGTTGGTCAAAGCCCAAACCTTGTTTAAACGCCCCGTATGCTCCATCCGTATTAAAACAAATCTGTGCATTTTTTGCAGAGATGCCACCATATTTTTTGCCGTCCATGCCACCGGAAAAGTCGTCAAACACAAAACTGAATTTTTTTGTCTGTGGAGTGACAAGTCTTTTTTTATAAAACGTCATACCCATCTTCTCCTTGGCAAAACAACCTCTGTATTTTTGCGTGTTGCAACAAGCAGAGCATCTTTATATCGTCTTTCCCACATCAAGGCCTCGTCGTAGTTGCCGTTGATGAGGCAATATTCTGCCGCCGTGCCATATGCAAAAATGCGGTCGCTTGCTTTTGTGCCACAAAAATCAAGGTCGTCAAAAAAACCTTTGTCCGTTGGAATATAGGTGTACGAAACTTCAAAACTGCCATCCTGTATCGCAACGTGGTCAGGCAGGGTAAAAAAGCTGACGTCCTGCCCCTTTTCGTCTTTTATCGACCTGATTTCGAGCAAAAGTTTTTCAAATGCGCTGTATGGAATTTTTCCATCGCTTGCTGTGATTTTTTGTTTGTGCAAAAGCGGGATATATTCGCAGGCTACTTCTTTGATGACAAGGTTTGCACACCTGACCAAAAGTCGCAAATCGTGATTGCCATTCAGCACCGATTGCACGACCTGATTGTCTTGCGTCTGCATAAAAACACCTGTGTTGATAATATCGTGCTTTTGCAACAAAACTGATGCAAGTTCTGCAATATCTCTGATTTTCATCAATAAAAAAATCTCCTTTTGTTTTATCCGGACGGACGGCGCAAAATCTCGTGACACTCTTCCAGACGCTGTTGCACCATTTGCCTTTGACTGTCTTTTTGCAGTTTTTCGTTGTGTTTGTCTATCTCGTCAAGTTTGTTTGCAATGTATTGCACACGAGTTGACAACACCTTTTCTATCGCACGACAATCCAATGTATCATATGGCAAAACCAAACATAAAGTGTCTGGTTTTTGCCTTTTGTTGTGCACCTCAAACCGACAAAGTTTTTTGTCGTATACCACAAAATAGTCATTGTCAATTTCTTTTATTCTTTGGGCAATGTCAAACACGTCGTTTTTTATAACAATTTTTGCCGTCATTTTGCACCGTCCTTTTTGATTGCAACTATGCAATCGGTTTTTTTAACAAATTATTTTTCTGTAATGCCTGTGATTTGTGCCTGACCACCCGGTTTGTTGCAGATGAGGTCGGCATATTTTACAAGCGTTGCTGTGTATACAGGTTTGTTTGCAACCTGTCTGATGATTTTGCCGTCGTCACCCTCGAGCCATCTCCAGTCGCACAGCTGATGAAGAGCAAACTCGTCTGTGTTGAGCACGTACATTGTGCCGTCCGGTGCAAATCTGTCACTCACCACAGGGATGCCGTTGTAAGAAATTGCCTTGTAACCACCGGCAAGATTCATTACGTCTACGTTTGTGCGGTTTGCTGTGAGATATTCCTGGTAGGCACGTTTTACTCCAAACGGACACAAAATAAAGTTTGCACTGCTGCCAGAAACCTCCTCAAGATTGTCGATGACCTTTTGGATTGTCACGTCGTCAATTTTGCCACCCTCTGCAACGTAACTTTTTGGTTTGAGCCATTTGTTTGTGTTTTTGTCAAGACCATACAAAGTGCCACTGTCGCCAAAAATTGCGCCAAGACCTGTGAGTTCGTTGTTAAAACTGCCCTGCACCACAAGGATGTTGCCTGCCGTCACTGTGCCTGATGCAATTGCATTGCCAGAGATTGTGACTGTTTTTGTGTCACGGTCGATTGATACAATGCGTCTTGCATTTACACCAGTTGTGCCACCTGTTGCAGTGAGCACGTCAATCACCATGCCTTCCATAAGGTTTTTTGTGCTGTTTACTACAATGTTGTTGCCACTTACAGATGACACCGTTGCAAGTTTGCCACTGCCGTCGCCATAAAGCATACGGCCAAAGTTGAATTTGCTTGCTTTGAGCAAACCTTCCATTTCGGCATTGAGCAGATTTACAAACGCACCGCTGTTGTTTTGCGATGCCCTGATTGCTTTGTCCGAAATTTCAATCGTGCCATAAAGGTTTTTGAGTGTAAGCACAAACTGTGCATAGTTGTTTTCTGCAGCAGTTGGCAAATCGCCTGTCTCTGTGCCTGCACCAATGCCACCGTTGATGCCATAAGGTGCAAGTTTGCGGATTTCTTTGCCCCACACGTCGCTTGATGTGCGTTCGATTGCAGAGAGCAAAGGGTTTGCTTTTGTGTTGAGTTGATCTGACACTACGCCAAGATAAAGTGTTTTCAATGCTTTTTCTGCACTATTGAGAGTTACCATTTTTCCTCCATAAAAATTATTTAAAAAGTTTTTCTGCCAACAAAGACGCTTCTTTTATTGTTTGCGGTCTTTTTGGCGGTGTGAGTGACATTGCCCCTGTGCCACCTTTTATCGTGGCGGGCAAGTCGTTTTGCGACAAAGCCAAAAGATATCTTTGCAAAACCTGATTTGTGATTTGCTCGTTTGCAAAGACGAATTTTTCTAAAAAGTCTTTGTCTTTTGCCAGTTGTTCGGCACAAACCACGTTCGCTTGTGCGGGGTTGTCAGCGTGAGTCTGTTCCGTTGGGTTCTGCTGTGCAGAATTGTCCTTATCTTCTGTCTGCGGTGACTTGTCGTCATTGTCGCATGACAATTGTTTTTGCAGTTGTTTTAGTTGCTGACTCTTTTTTGTAAATTCTCTTTCGAGATTGTGATATGCCGTCAAAAGAGCGCCAGCATCGGCAAATTTGCCAAAATTTATTTCTTTTTGATTTTGATTCGTGGCAGTGTTATCCTGACACTCTTTCGTTTCAATGGGTTGGTTTTCAACCGGTGTATATACCTTTTCAAGTTCGTTCAACTTTGACCTCCATTTTTTGTTTGTGTTGTGCAATATGACCAAGCAGTCTGTCAAAATGCTGTGGTTCAATATGCTGTCCTTCGTCACCCAGAATATATCTCACGTGTTCGTCAACGTGCAGTTGATGGTCATCCACGTCAAGCACAATCTGGTCGCTGTCTGCCATTTTTATGTTTTCTGCCACAGCCTTTTTGCGATGAAGCGACGACAAAGATGCATCCGTCTGCCAGTTGGCAAAACCTGCCAGTGACAAAATCTGACTTTTTGTTTTTTCGTCAAGTTTGCCGTCTTTGTCATAAAGCACCCCTCGTGCCAGAAGTTCAAACATCATGCTGCGTTTTTGTGACGTTGTATCGTCCTTTTCGTTTTGAGTGTCCACCACCACTTTGTCACTGACAACGTCGCTTGCACTAAATGTGAAAACGTCTATTTTGTTGTCTTTGCCAATCACACTTGCATATCGTGGTGCAAAAGCAAACTGACGAAAAAGTCGCAAAATCATTTGTGCAATTTCTTTTGTGGCAAAGCGTATTTCCTCTGCCGTTGCAGTAAGACGAGAGTCGTCCTGCTCGATCAAAAGTTGCAATGCCACACCACTCGTCACGTTTGTTGGCGTTGCAGAGTTTCGGCTGAGTTCGCTCGTGCCACTGATGACCATAAACTCGTTGATGAGCCTTTCTTCTTCATAAGTGAACTCCATTGGCACAGAGCCACTGTCCATAATTTGCGGTGGCTCACTGCCCTGACGATAAATGAGTACTTTGCCGGGCGACAAGCCTTCTTCCTGCAGATTGTCCACGTCTACCGAGCCGTCTTCAACTGTGAGCACACCCATAGAAATCCTGTTTAAAAACTCGTGCTTTCTGTTTTTTACGGCGTTGTATGACCTTTGTATAGGGATGAGTCTGTCAATGATGCTCATACCCCAAAAACAACCCGCCACGTTTTGAGACACCTGTCGCACAAAAGGAAAGCCCCTTTCGTTGTTTTCACGATTGATATATGGCAAAGGTCCGTCGTGCAAAAGTTTGTCACCCGCCACGATAAGCAGTCTGCCATCCGGATTGTCTTTGTCAGGACGGATATATTTTTCTATCACAATGACGGTGTTTTGCTTTTTTTGCGAGATGACGTTTGGCACGGTTGAGTCATAGCCAATACCACCCAGGGCAACTGCTCCGTCAAGTGCAAAAATCTGCACTTCTTCGCCCTGCACGTCCACACCCCAAATGTTTTTTACGTCCTGCACAGAATATGCCTTTGCATGTATGATTGACTGGCAATCGTCAATGCCGGCACACACGTTGCTGTCGGGATAAATTTCAAATGGAGGACACACGGCAACGTCTACGTCACCCTCAAACACCTGCACCTCATTTGCTGTGCCAAGTTTTTTGCCTTTGTGTTTGTCCCACGTGATTTTGTAAAAAACAGTGCCACACGTTTCGCTCCACGTTGTAGCCTGCGATATTTTTTTTGAAAGGTTTGTGCTTTCTGCCACACAGGACAATATTTTTTGCGAAAGCTCGGTTGCCTTTGCATCCTGCTGACTGTCGCTGAAAGGCACAACTGTCATTTTTGGACGCACCTTGTCAAGTTTTGCAATTCTTGTCTCGATGATAGGTGCAATATGGTTGTATGCCTCTCGTTCCTGCCAGAAAAAATATTTTTCGTCCTGTTCAATTTCGCCACGTCCATTTACGTTGCAATACTGGTTGCCCATGAGAAAGTTCATGTTGAGTTGCCAGGTCAGTTCGTATGGACGGCGCATTTCTCGTCTGGATGCAAAATCTTTTTTCACCATACTTACGATATCTTCATAAAAAATTTTATCTGCCACTTGTCACCCCTTGTTTTTCGTCCCTTTTTGACGAGATTTTGTTTTGCGGGCTTTTGCTCACGTTTGTTTTTGCCAGATCGTCAAACAACTTTTTTTGACACTCTTTGCAAAGATAAAGTTTTTTGAGCAGTCCCTTTACCTCGAAATATGCCGATGCAAAATTTTTGCAACCTTTTGCATCGCACGTCATTTTTTCGTTACATTGTGTTATCATCTTTTCCCCCTGTAATCTGCAACAATTTTTGCCTTTGTTCCTGCAGTTGTTCGTCACTCATTGCAGACAAGTCAAAAGTTTTGTCACCTGTCATTTCAAACAGCAGTTTTGCCGCATTGAGGTCTGGTGCAACCTGTTTTTTTGTCACTTTGCGACGGACAATTTTCATTTCGAGCGTGTCAGGATCTGGCACAAGCTCGTCCACCCACTCTTTAGACACGTATCCAACCGCCTTTTTGATGAGTGCATCCGTGAGTTTTTGTTGCACGTTTTTTGTCATCTGGCGCACCTCAGTCTGCGCAAAAGCAAATCTTTGTCTTTTTGAATAGTGATTTTTTGTGCAGTTTGTTTTGATGCCTCCGGCCGTGAGCAGATATAATATCTCAACTCGTCCATACTGTGGTCGTCCACCTTTTTTGGACAGTCGTTTTCGCCCCACCAGTACGACTTTATTTCGCGTATCATATTGACGCAGGTGTTGAATATAAAAAGCCTTGGTCTGCCCTGTGCCGACATGAGATATCCTTTGACTCTGTTTATGCCGGAAAAAACGTCTTTGTTGACTTTTGTGTTTACAGTTATGCCGTTTTCGCAAAACAGTTCTGCCACCGATTTGCTCGACGCAAGAGTGCGTTGGTTTGCAGCCGAGTCGATGAGCGAAATATACTTGCCAAAACTGTCCGTATGCCACCCAAGACGCAGGCATTGTTGCTTGATTTTGTCGGCATGCCAGTATATATCCTTGTCCTTGTCATAATGCTCTGCCACCACGTATACGTTGCCGTCATAGTCAACTGCATACCAGTGGCAACTGAGCGGATTGTTAAGCCCTGGGTCGATTGACATAACGTCCTGCCAGTCGGGT
>JAFTHO010000175.1 GCA_017457385.1 Clostridia bacterium
AATATCTGACTATCAAAACGTGTTTTGCGAAGAAAGCGAAAAGCAGTTTGCGGCAGTTTGTTTTGCAAACAAAGAGTTTGTATACGTTGCCTTTCGTGGAACGGATGCGACGGCAACGGGTTGGAAAGAAGATGCCAATATGTCTTTTTTGAAAAGTGTGCCCGCACAGGAAGAAGCAAAACTATACCTCAAAAAAATGGCAAAAAAACACAAGCGCAAACACATTTTGGCAGGCGGACACTCCAAAGGTGGAAACCTTGCAATATTTGCATGTGCCACAAACGGATGGCTTGTTCAAAGGCGTATAAAATCAGTTTTTTGCCATGACGGCCCTGGTTTTTGCCGAGAGTTTTTTTTGCAAAAAGGATACAAAAAAATATCCCCTCGCATACAAAAAACCGTCCCACCATCCTCTATCATAGGTATGTTGCTTGAAAACCCAACGCCATATACCGTTGTGGACAGCATGGGCAAATCTATCTTTCAGCACAACCCGTATTTTTGGATTGTAGACAACCACAATTTTGTGCCGGTTGACCAGATAAAACCAGGCTGGATGATATTCAATCAGTCGCTCAACAACTGGGTGCAAGGCATATCCGTGCAAAAACGAAAAGAATTTATCGACCTGTTGTTTGACTTTTTTGACACGGCAGAGATAACTGACTTTAGCTCTAAAAAAGAAGTTTTTCTGCTTGCCTTTAAAAACAGAAAGGCTTTGAAAGAAAAGTATAAAAACCTTGACGAAGACACAAAAGATTTTTTTGCAAGAACAATAAAAGAAGTTTTGGGTTTTGTGTGGGACTCACGCAAAATTGACAAACAAAAAGAAAAAAAGGAAAAATAAAACCACCCGTTTCGGGTGGTTTTTTGTTTTTGTTTTTTAGTCTCTGTTGCTTGCAATGATGAGAGCAAGACGCAAAAACTCCATATACAACCAGATGAGTGATACCATAAGGCTGTATGCTGCATACCATTCGTAATTTTTTGTAAGACCATTTTCTACAATGTTTGTCATATTGTCAAAATCGGTAAACAAACACAAAGATGCAAGCACGATATAAATGATGCATACAACGAGTTGCAGGCCAAAGTTGTCATAAAACACAAGTGCTACTGATGGCACAAAAAGTGACAACAAAAAGAACGTGAGTTGTGTGAGCAAAGTGCCAATGAGTGCAACAAGCACAAAACGACGGAATCTTGCGCCAACCCTTACTATGCCTGTGAAATAAAGCAATGCAACGACTGCAAGTGTGAGTATTGTTGCCAAAAGTGCCATGATGATGACGCCTTGCACAACTGCCTCGAACAAAGCAGAAACAAGACCTACAAGTGCGCCTTCTGCCACGCAATAGATGCCACCTGCAAGACCTGCCGCACGTGGACGAAATGCCGCAACGATGTTGCTGATTGCAGCCGTGATGATAAACATAATGAGCATTGCCGCAGCAACGCCAGGATTGTTTGCAAAAAGTGTTGGCAACAATGCCACAAACAAAACTGCAGACAAAAGCGTGAGTGCAACGTAGATGCCAACTTTGAGACCTATGCCGGCATAGCTTGCTCTTTCAACCGCGCCAAAGCCAAATGCATCTGCATTTTTGCCAAGTTTTTTTATTGCAGGGTTTGATGAACGATTCATAAAAATCCCTCCTTTTTTTATTTTTTTTGGATAATAATAAACTTTTGTTATACTTTTGTCAATAGGTTTGTATAACAACACTTGACAACAAAAGATTGATTTTATAGAATAGTAAAGTATATTTTATATAATATTATTTACTGAGACAGGACAAAATAACCCTTTTGTTTTGTCAGGAGGAAAAAATGGACAATAAATTGACTATGGACAAATTGGTCAATCTTTGCAAAGGCAGAGGCTTTATTTTTGCAGGCAGCGAAATTTATGGCGGTCTTGCAAACACTTGGGACTACGGCCCTTTGGGTGTAGAACTCAAAAACAACGTTAAAAAAGCATGGTGGAAAAAATTTGTACAGGAAAACCCATACAACGTTGGCGTTGACTGTGCAATCCTCATGAACCCACAGACTTGGGTTGCATCTGGTCACGTTGGTGGCTTTAGCGATCCACTCATGGACTGCAAAGGTTGCAACACAAGACACCGTGCAGACCAACTCATCGAAGCATATGCCGCTAAAAAAGAACTTGACGTTAAAGTTGCTTCTATGTCAAACGAAGATATGGCTGACTTCATCAACGAACACAAAATCGTTTGCCCTGTTTGTGGCAAATGTGACTTTACACCAATCAGAAAATTTAACCTTATGTTTAAAACTTTCCAGGGTGTAACAGAAGACAGTACAAACACAATCTATCTTAGACCAGAAACTGCACAAGGTATTTTTGTAAACTTTAAAAACGTACAACGCACTACAAGAAAGAAAATTCCTTTCGGTATTGCACAAATCGGCAAAAGCTTCCGCAACGAGATAACTCCTGGTAACTTTACTTTCCGTACTCGTGAGTTTGAACAGATGGAACTTGAATTTTTCTGCGCTCCTGGCACTGATCTTGAATGGTTTGCATACTGGAAAAACTTCTGCCACCAATGGTTGCTTGGCCTTGGCATGGTAGACGAAGACCTCAAACTCCGTGACCACGATCCAGAAGAACTCAGCCACTATTCTAAAGCGACAACTGACTTTGAATATCGTTTTCCATTTGGTTGGGGCGAACTTTGGGGCATTGCTGACAGAACAGACTTTGACCTCACTCAACACCAAAACCACAGTGGCGAAAACATGAACTACGTTGACCCTGTTACAAACGAAAAATACGTGCCATACGTAGTAGAACCATCTTTGGGTGCTGACCGTGTTGTATTGGCTTTCCTCGCTAACGCATATCACGAAGAACAAGTTGGCGAAAACGACACACGTGTTGTTATGAAGTTCCACCCTGCTCTTGCACCATACAAAGTTGCTGTATTGCCACTTCAAAAGAAACTTGACGAACAAGCAACTGAACTTTATCAAAAACTTGCTAAAAAATTCCCGACTGACTACGACCTCACTGGCAGTATCGGCAAACGCTATCGCAGACAAGACGAAATTGGTACTCCAATGTGCGTAACTGTTGACTTTGAAACTTTGGAAAACAACACAGTAACAGTACGTGACCGTGACACAATGGAACAAATCCGCATCAGCATTGACGAGTTGGAAGACTATATCGCAAAGAAAATTGAATATTAAAATTCAACTAAATAAGGCTACTCAAACGAGTAGCCTTATTTTGTTGTTTAGTTGTCAATCAGAGAACCTGATTGTTTATTTAGCTATGATTCAATAGTAGAAATAAAAAAGCGAGCCAATAAGGCTCGCTTTTGTTTAATTTGTTTTTTCTTCTTTTTTGCTTTGCTCAATTACTTGTTGACGTACTTGAGAAAAAAGATTTTTTATTTCTTCTTTTTTTAAGAAGTGATGTAGATAAAATTCTATAAAATATCCCACTTTGAGGGTTATTGCGATTTTGTCCTTTAAGATTTCTATACACCAAATATCTTGGGTTTTTATAATATGTTTTTTGAAAGTTGTTCTACCTGCTTTGTTGAAAGAAAATGTATGATAAAATATTATTATTTCTTTTTCTTTTACTTCAATATAGTATAGCGTACTAATAATAGTAAAAATTATGCCAATAATAGATAAAGGTATCCATATATACAACATAAAAGACTCTGAACGAACTTTTGAAGCAAGTGGGTAGAAGGCACAAAAAGTTCCACAAACAACAAGCGTTATAAAGAACAAACCAAGTGGACGATATTTTTTGTTTTTCATTAATTTAAACACCCCTGTTTTATTTTATTTGTCACTATGGCGGCCGTGATAGTCTTCAAAACCATAGTGGTCGAAATAATCGTCATGGTCGTCGTCTTTGTCTTTTAGTCTTTCGTTTTTAACACGGAACAGCATGTTGACACGTTTGCGAACTGAAACAAGGCGAATGACTGTAACTATGATTGCACAGAGATAAATTGCAACAACGTTGCCAATGATGTCATAAGTGAGATAATAAAGCACACTGCCTATGATTGCCGCAACGGCATAAATTTCTTTTCTCAATACAACTGGTTTGCGTGTCGCCAGCACGTCACGGCACATGCCACCCACGATGGAAGTGACAAGACCACTTGCAACGCACAAAAGCATATTGTCGCCAAAGCCCATGTCCATTGCAAAAATCGTACCCGTTACGCAAAAGATGCCAAGCCCTACTGCATCGAAAAAAGTGATGAGTGCTTTGATTTTGTGTATATCACCCTTGCCAAGCCGTGTGTCGAAAATTTTGAGAAAAATCAAAAACACAACCACTGTGATTGCAACGCAAATGATATAAGAAAAGTGTGTAAAGCATACCGGTGGATGATTGCCAAGCATGATGTCACGAAACAATCCGCCACCAAGTGCAGTCAAAAATGCCAGCACAAAAATGCCAAACAAGTCAAAGCCATATTCTATGCCGACAAGCACCCCTGCCATTGCAAAGGCTACAACGCCGATAAGTTCAAAAATCTCGATATATTCCATAAAAACACTGTGGCGCAAACCACTCAATATGGCATTTTGCCCATTGCCTGTGTGAAAGCATCAAAAACAACGTCGTTAAAGCACACAAACAACACCTGCTCAACCTTTGTCAAAGGCAAAACGTTTTTTATCGTCTGATATGCAATTTTGCATGCATCGTATATTGGATAGCCATATACACCTGTGCTTATTGCAGAAAAGGCAATTGTTTTGACGTCGTGCTTGTCTGCAAGCAAAAGTGAGTTTTTGTAGCAGTCGGCAAGTTGTTTGTCCTGCCCTTTTGCTCCGTCACAAAAAATTGGACCAACAGTGTGTATCACGTATTTGCAGGGCAGATTGTATGCCCCTGTGATTTTTGCCTCACCCGTGTTGCAACCACCAAGAGTTTTGCACTCTGCAAGCAACTCTCGTCCTGCCGCACGATGTATTGCTCCATCCACACCACCACCGCCAAGCAACCTTTTGTTTGCCGCATTGACGATTGCATCAACAGACAACTTTGTGATGTCCCCTTTGACAAGTTTTATTTTTTCCATACATAAATTATAGCACCAAAAAATATAAAAATAAATAGACATTTTGTTTTTTGCATTGACTATTTGCATTGCTTGTGCTAAAACATAATATGTAAAAAAAATATCCTGTCTGTTTGCAGTTTTTTGACTGCAAATACACAGGATATAACAATGCTTTTTGTTTGAACAATGCCATTGAGAAAAGATTTTTAATTTTCCCTGGCGTTGTGATGAAATTGAATATGCTGATATAGCTCAGCTGGGGCGACACGTTAAAACAACAGTATGGTATACTGTTGTTCGTCAAAGCCCACAAGAGCTATGCTCGCAGTGCGGGAGAGCCTTGGGCTCTGCCAGCGTTGCAAAAAGAAAATTAAATATGCTGATATAGCTCAGCTGGCAGAGCAATTCACTCGTAATGAATAGGTCGGCGGTTCGAATCCGCCTATCAGCTCCAAAAAGGGTTTGCAAAAAGCAAACCCTTTTTGCTTTGCATATAATAAAGCAAGGTGAAAAAATGTATATAGCAAACAGATATTTTAAAAACACGCATGATTGTGCGTTTGACAAATGCAACAAACCAAAAGACAAACAGCCACCCTGCAAGCCACAGTTTGAGCCAAAACGGCCATTTTGTCTTTTTGAAATAAGATGCACACCTTTTGACGATTGTCCGCCAGAAATAAAATTTGAACTGAAAATTTAGCCCCGCCAATTTGCGGGGCTTTTGTTATTCTTTAATTTTGCACACGTCTATCCACTCTTTTGCTTTTGAATATTGATACAACTCGTCAAGTGTGAGTGGAATTGCAGAATTGTCTGAACCACAGGCAGGATAAACAACGTCAAACCTTTGGAGTGATACGTCGAGATATACGTCCGTGCCATCCGGATTGTCAAAAGGACAAACACCGCCGATGCGATATCCCGTGAGCTCCTCTACCTCTTCTGCCACAAGCATTTTTGCCTTGTAGCCGAAAAACTTTTTAAACTTTGCGTTGTCAACCTTTACGTCGCCTGCTGCAACAATGAGAATTGCTTTTTGCTCTACACTTTTTTTGAAAGAAAGTGTTTTTGCTATTCTTGCAGGAATTACGCCAACTGCAACGGCGGCAAGTTCTACCGTGGCACTTGACTGATCAAACTGCATAACTTTGTCGTCTGCGCCAAACTGTGCAAGATATTGTTTTACTTTTTGTACTGACATTTTTCACCCTTTTATGGAAGAGAATTGTATATTGCTTTTTGAATGAGTGCATCTAGAAATGCCTCCATCGTAAGGTTGCGCCATCCTGCAAAAGTGCTGTCGAGAGCAGATATTGTTACAGGGTCGTCAATTGTAATTATACCAAGGTCGAGAGCATCCTGAACGCAAAGAGTATCGAGAGCGTCTTCGATTGCAGAAGGCAGATTTTCGATAGTAGTGTCGTCTGGAACAAGTGAGAAGAGTTTGCTGCCACTTGTGTCAAACAAATCGCCGATTTTGAGGCCTTTTACAATTTCTTCCACCTTGTCGGCATTGAAAGTATCAAATGACAAATCTGCAAGTGATGCTGACAAACCTTCGGCAAGGATTGTGCAGTCTTCATCTTCGTACCATTTGTCGTCATCACCGAGATAAAGTCCCATCACTTCGCCAAATTTGATTGTGTTGAGACCGTCTGCAATGCCTGTGTCTCCACCGATTGTATATTTTGCAAGCACGGCATTAATGCCTGTTGCTTTTGTTGTGCATGCTTCGTCCGTATACCATACGCCGTCTTTTTTGTACATGCCAAGTATTGTGCCGATTTCGATATCGTCAACACCGTCTGACAAACCGTTTGCCGTAAGGCTTGCAACTGCATTGATAACGTTTGACACTTTGTTGCCGTTTTTGTCCTTCCACACACCTGCAACTTCGTCATAAGTATAGTCAAGGATAACACCAATCTGGATTGTCAAAACGTCTGTCTGTATTGAGTTGATTGTTGAGTTTTCGAGCGCTTTCATCAAACCTGTTTCGCACTCGATGATATCACCGATTTTGAGTGTGTTGATTTTGTCCTGCAAAGTTGCACCGTCAAGTTCGCTCACTTTGAGGTCGGCAAAAACTTTTACCACACCTTCTACAGGCTGGTTTGTTGATTTGTCATACCACTCGTCGCCCTGCTTTTCGAGATTGAGCATTTCGCCAAGCTGAACGTCGCCAAAGGTATCCATAATCATTTGCGTATCTGCAGTGCCATCCATAAAGTCTGCAATTTTGATGTTTGCAAAAGAATTCATCACTGCGTCTGTTTTGTTGCCGTCGGCATCTTTCCAGTAGTCGATAGTATCATCTGGTTTGTAAACTGCCGTATATTTGAGCAGGTTGCCAACGTATACGTCTTTGAGCACCTCGTCCATACTGATGCTGACAACACCGTCTTTTTCTACCATGATGTCGGCAAAAGTTTTGTCTTTAAACACGTCGTCGATATCCGTCAAAACGTTTTTGAGTTTTACGTCGCCAAGGATATATTCCACACCGGCAAGCACGTCTGCATCGTCACCCGTCATTTTGCCATAAAGCACGCCAAGGTCGGCAATGCTGAGTGCCTCGGTAACTGTGATGTTGTCTGGATCGGCAATGACAAATCTGTTGTTTGCATAGTCATATGGTGTCTCTAAAAAAGCACCCAGTTGCAAACCAGAAAGAAAAGTTTCGAACTCGCCGTTGCGCAAAAGACCAAACGTTTTGTCGTTGAGCTGACTTTGTGCAACGTCACCAAGCAAATCTGGTGCAAGGCGGAACACGTAGTCAAACTTTGTAGAGTCAACTATCATATTGACACCCTCTTGTGAGGCAAGTTTGTTGAGTGGCACGTTGAACAACGCCTCTGGCATAGGGAAAGAGTCGTCCATCATTTTTGACACTTTGAGTCCATAGCGTTTTTGCAAATCGTTGAGAGTCATATTGCCAAAACTGCCACTTGTTGCAGATACGTCTGCGACAAGATCGTTGAGAGTCATTGACTTGAAGTCCATCTGGGCATCTGACTCTATATAGTCGTCAAGATTGACGCCTGTTTTTTCGGCAAACCAGCCCATTGTGCCCTGAGTATAAAAATAGTAGCCCACACCAAAGATTGATCCAAAAAGAACAACGAATGCGGTGATAAAGCCAAGCAGAAAATAAAATATACGTTTCATAACAAAAGTCCCCTTTTGCATAATTATATCCGTATTATATATTATTTAGTTGACAAATACAATAAGCATTTGCAATTAACACACAAAAAAAAAGACAAGGCAACAAACCTTGTCTTTAAAAAACTGTTTAACCGGCAATTTCTTTAAACATTGCAAGAATTTTTTCTTTGTCGCAATCGCCTTCGATATATTTTACGCCGTCAACGTACATGCATGGCACGTAGTTATAATCGAATTTTGCGGCAAATGCTTCGTTGAGCGTTTCGTCAACTTTGCGGATAACGATGTTGGCATATTGCGGATATTCTTTTTTGATTTCTTCGATATCTGCTACTGCCTGCGCACTGTGACTGCAAGTTGGAATGTAAAAAAACAAAACTTCTTTCATAAAAACTCCTTTGCTTATTCTTCCAGTGCCTTTTCGAACATATCGTCGATTTCAAAACGGTTGACTTTGCCTTCGATAACCTTTTCGCCGCCTACGTAAATGCAAGGCACGTAATAATAATCGAAAGTTGCTGCATATTCTTTTTGTGCAACTTCGTCAATACGTTTGATTTCTACCTTTTCCCACTCTGGATTTTCTGCCAAAGCCTGAGCGATAAACTTGTCTGCCTTTTTGCAGAAAGGACAACCTGGTGAATAAAAATACAATACTTCTTTCATGACATTACCCCCGATGCAAAATTTTATGTCTTGTCATAAAAATATTATATCAAATCGCAATGTCATTTGCAATATACAAAACACCCTTTATCTGTATAATAGCATAAATAAAAACTTTTTGTTAGTTTTGTCTAACAAATGTGTTTTTGATATTGATTTGGCAAAATTTTTGTGTTATACTGACAAACAGAGGTAAACTATGCAAAAAATTTTGTCATCATCACAAGACTATCTCGAGGCGATACTTGACCTGTCAGAAGAAAGCCCAAACGTAAAATCAATTGACGTTGCAAAAAAACTTGACGTGTCACGTGCAAGTGTAAACAGAGCAATAAACGTTTTGAAAGAACAAGGCTATATCACGCAGGAAAGATACAGCGATATTTATCTTACGGACAAAGGCATTGAGGCAGGCAAAAGCATACGCGAAACGCACAACATTTTGCAACGCTTTTTGGTGGACGTGCTTGGAGTGTCACCTTTGGTGGGCGAAGAAGATGCCTGCATGATTGAGCATTGCCTTAGTGACGAAACAAAAGAAAAATTAAAACTGTTTGTAGAAAACTATAAAAAATGATTTGTTGGGGTGACGTCAACTCTGTCACCCCTTTTGTTTTGCTTTTTTGGGCAACAAACTGTAACTTTTTTTATACAAAAACAAAAATGCATATTGATTTTTGACACTTTTGGTGGCATAATAAAAAAAATAATATAAGGAGGATTTTTTTATGGCCAAAAAACGTGGATGTTGTGGTTGCATAACTACACTGTTGGTTGCATTTATTCTTATCGTTGGTGGCGTAATTGGCGTATATTGCTTTACTTCTCCTTCTACCTTTGGATTGACTTCTATCGGTGACTTTGAACTTGGTGAACTTGCTGATTATAAATGGAAAGACATTGTCGGTGCTTTTAAAGATCTTACTTCTGCACCGGACGAAGAAGACGTTGTTGACGTAACTTATGGCAACGAACAAAAAACAGAGTCAAAAGACAACTGGGGTGACAGCACAACACCTGCAGACGACAGCGTGCTGGGACAAATTACAAACAATGCCTCACCAGAAAACGAAGTTGAAAAAGTGACTGACGTAATAATGAAACCTGTTGTGACAGTTACACCTGTTCAGCTTGATTTTGCCGGCAACGACTTTGTATACCTTTTCAACCAGGTAATTGCAGAAATTGAAGATGGCAATGCAGACTATGACGATCTTGAAGATCTGATTGACACATTTGGCGACGGCACAAACACACCTATCGAAATAAAACAGATTTTGCTTAAAAACGAAGGTGGCGTGGCAAGTGTAAATGCGGTTGTTTTGATTGATATTTCTAAATTCAAACAGGATATCGACACTGCACTTGAAGCTATCCCATCATTTTTGCGCCCAACAATTGACAACAAAATGTACTTTACTGCATACAGCGAAGTTGTTGTTGCAAACGACGGCACTTTGACAGCCAAAGAAGGCACAAGCACTTTGAAGGTAAACACACTTGACGACAAAACGTCAGAACTCATCCTTGGCGTGCTTGTAGAAGCAATTGGCGAGCCTGATATGTCAGCAGAAAACATTTCTTCTGTAATAATTGATGCGTTTGGTCACGTTGTAAACAACCTTGGTGGCGTTGGCACACTTGACGATGGCACAGCAAACTATGGTGCAAATGCAATCAAAACTGCAGATGCAGCAAAAGGCGGTGCTTTGAGCGTTGTTACAAACACAGCAGACTAAAAAAAACACAAAACAAAAAGAGTGGCAAGCCCACTCTTTTTTTTGTTGATTTTTATTCGTCGTCACTCACGTAGTCGTCCGGCAAATTGTTTTTTGCGTCAAACACGTCGTCAAAAATCTGTTCCTCTTTGCAAAGCACCCTTGCGATATGCCTTTTTGCATTGTCGTTGCCATGCAAAACTGACTGATGAAAACAAAAAACTGCCATATCGTCGTTTTGCTGCACTCCATTGCCATTGTGATACATTTCGCCAAGGTTTTTAAAGGCGTGTGCATTGCCACCAATTGCAGATTTTTTAAACCACTCGTATGCCTGTGCATATTGATTTTGGTCATAGTGCCACTTGCCAAGATAGTTTTGTGCCACACAATATCCAGCCTCTGCCGCCTTTTTTATAAAACGTATACCGTCCTGATTGTCCTCCTCAACAAGGCAAAGGCCATAGTTGTAGGTTGCAAAAACAGAGCCACCGTCCATTGCCTGTTTGTACAAATCAATTGCTTTTTGTCTGTCTTTTTTTATACCGCAACCTTTGATATACATCCAGGCAAGGTTGTTGATTGCAGGCAAAAAACCAGCCTTTGCACATTCTGACAAAAGAAAAAACGCATCGCCAAAATCAAAAGTGACAAGACCTTTGTCTATCATTTGGTTTGCCAGTTTGTTTTTGCAAAAAAGTGAGCGACGTTTTACACCTTGCATCAAAAGAACGTCTGCCACTTTTTCGTTTTTGTCCACCCCTTTGCCAAACCTGTGCATGTCTGACAACAAAGCATATAACTCTGCGTCATTTTGCAAATTGTCGTTGCAAAAATTTTTGAGTTCGTCCCACAACAGATAGTCCAGATTGGCATTGTGTGCAAAATCCAGCTTGTCTAAAGTATAATTAAATTTTTGATCAAAATAACATTTTAAAAACTCTTTTACCGAGCAAACGTACTTCATAAAAACCGCACCCTTGTTTTGTTTGTTTAAACAATTTTAATAAAAACAAAAGGTTATGTCAATATGCAAACAAAAAGGCTACCCTTGTGAGTAGCCTTGCTTTGTTATTTAGTTTTCAATCAGAGAATCGTTCCCGTGATTGTGATTTTGAATCGATTACCATGTACAGTTTGTGTCTTTGAATACCTGTCTAAATTTATTATCAACTGAAGATAGTTCACATTCTCTAAAATATACATATCGTATTTTTAGCTTCTTTTCGTTTTTACACAACAATCCAAATTGATAGGGAATGGATTTTTGATATGCATAGTATGTCAAATTTTCGTCACTAACTGCCAAACATGTCCAATCAATATATGTGATTTCATAATTATTGGTATATTTTTGTCTGTCATATTCATATGATAAAAACTGTTCATAACTTTTGATATCATCAAATTGCAATTCTAACACGAATGAAATTGCTGTTCTTGTATAAGTTTTTGTTCCATCAAAAACATAAAATCCTGTTATATGTTGCTTATATTCAAAATCCTTATAAGCAGGAATAAATTTTTTACAGTTAGCACTGGTTCGTTGATATAAATCATATTCACTCAAAGTATCATAGCTATTATTGATATACAAATTTATATTATCATATTTGGATATTTGAGATTCCTCCCATGGTGTAAACAAGAGAATTCCTAAGTTGAACAATAGAATGCATTCAAACACTATGCTGATTATAATTAACACTTTTTTTATATTATTTTTTTTAACATATTTTTCTTCATTTTTTACCATTCCAAAATATTTAGACTAAGTATCTTCAATCAGAGAACCGTCCCCTGATTGCTTGTTGTTTGCCATTATTTTTATATTAAAGCCATAAATCTTCTTTGTCGCTATATATATTGAATAAATACCTATCATAAAACTCGTTATTATCTACATATTTTTTTGGCAGATAATTATAATCAATGGTTACAAAATCCAGTGATAAACAATCCAAGAAAACGTATGTTATTTGCTTTTTATCAAAGTCCACACAAACATATTCATAAAGTATAAATTCTGTGTCATAAGTGAAAACATATGTAAAATAATTGAACAATTGTTTTTGTTCATCTTTTGCAACACTTTTTGTTAAGCCGTCTATAGTGCGAGTATACTGTATTGAATCAAGTCGGTTCAATTCTTTATTGAACTCTTGGTCAGTATATTGAACGGTCAAAATCAGCTCAACTCCATCTCTTAAGTGATAGTCGTAATAATGATATTCCTGCACGTTCAAATTATTTATGGAAATAGGAAAAGCAACAAAATCTGATTGAAATCCATCTGTTTTTAAATATTTATTTGTGTTTTCAATTTTTAATGGAACTAATCCCAGGTAAAGAAATATTCCAATACAAATAAATACAGCAATAATGAAGAAAACAGCAAATGATCTAAATATAGTAAATATTATTGGTCGACTGCTTTTTGACATCTGTTTCCTCCTTAATTATAAGAAACCCAATAGCATTAAGACAATAGTGCTAATTTGTGGAATTGTTTCATTACACCAATCAGGGGACGGTTCTGTGATTGACGATTTTTTATCAAAGGTTGCCGTTGTCCCCTGCCTTTTTTAATTTTACTTTATAGCACAACCAATGTCAATATGCAAAAAAAGCAGACCGTGTGGTCTGCTTTTTAATGTTTTTTTAAATTATTCTACGTCGATAACCCAGCCGAAATCGTCAGGATATTTTTTAGATTGAATGCCTGTGATGCGGTCTTTGAGGAATTTGCTTACTGGGCCGATAAATTTGTTGTTGATAACGTATTCTTCACCTTCGTATGCAATTGAGCCAACTGGTGAAATGACTGCTGCTGTGCCAACGCCAAAGCACTCTGTCAAACGACCGTCTTTTGCCGCTGCCATAACTTCGTCGATAGAAATGCGACGTTCTTCGAACTTGTAGTTGAATTGTTTGAGAACCTGCAAAACGCTGTTGCGAGTGATGCCTTGCAAAATGCTGCCGTTGATTGCCGGTGTGACAACAACGCCGTCGATAACGAACATAACGTTCATTGTGCCAACTTCTTCGATATATTTGTGTTCGCAAGCGTCAAGCCACAAAACGTCCTGATAGCCGTTTGCTTTTGCTTTTGCAAATGCATAAAAACTTGCACCATAGTTGCCAAGGTTTTTTGCCTCGCCAGTGCCACCAACTGCTGCACGAACGAGATGGTTTTCTACGTACAATGCTGGCAAGTTGCCGTCTTCTGCAGGGTGATATTTGCTGACAGGTGACAAAATAACAAAAAATTTGAAAGTGCGACTAACACGAACGCCCAAAACAGGTTGTGTTGCGATCATTGTTGGTCTGATATAAAGTGATGTGCCTGGTTCTGTTGGGATCCAGTCTTTTTCTACTTTGATGAGTTCTTTGATAGCCTCAAAAACAACGTCGATATCAAACTGTGGCATGCACATACGTTCTGCAGATTTGTTCATGCGGATGAGGTTGTCTTTTGTGCGGAACAAAGAAATTTCGCCTTTGTCGTTTTTGTATGCTTTGCAACCTTCAAAAATGCCTTGACCATAGTGGAAAACAAGCATTGCTGGTGAGCACTCGAAGTTGTGGAAAGGTTCGATAACAGGTTCGTGCCATACGCCGTCTTCCCATTCCATTGTGAGCATATAGTCTGTAAAGTTTTCGCCAAAATTGAGATGATTGAAATCTGGCTTTTGTTTGAGTGTTTCTGCCTTGATAAATTTCATAATCTACTCCTCCGATAATATGTAAAAATCCATTAAATTTAATAAATATACTTAATTTTTTACAATATACTCCTTTTTTGTGGTGATGTCAAAAATATTTGCAAAAAATTTGAAAAGTTTTTTAAATTTGTATACTTTTTGCAAAAAAAACATAAAAAAAGACTGCAAAATGCAGTCTTTTTTTGTTTTTTTATTCCTCTTCGTTTTCGAACTGACTGTTGTAAAGGTCGGCATAAAAACCACCCTGTTGCATGAGTGTTTCGTGGTTGCCCTGCTCGATAACGTTGCCCTCTTTCATAACCAAAATCACGTCTGCATTTTTGATTGTAGAAAGTCTGTGTGCAATGATAAAAGACGTGCGACCTTGTGTGAGTTTGTCCATCGCCTGCTGAATGAGAATTTCTGTACGGGTGTCTACCGAAGAAGTTGCCTCGTCCAGAATGAGCATTGGTGCGTTTTCTATCATAGCGCGGGCAATTGTCAAAAGTTGTCTTTGGCCTTGCGAAATTGTGGTTTTGTCGTCAAGCACCGTGTCAAGACCTTTTGGCAAAGTGCGCACGTAGTGATCCATGCCGGTTGCTTTGAGCACACGCCACAAAACCTCGTCGCTGACACCTTGTTTGCCATATACCACGTTGTCACGTATTGTGCCCTCAAACAGCCAGGTATCCTGCAACACCATACCAAACAAATCGTGAACGTTTGTGCGTGTGAGGTTGCTGATTGAAACTCCGTCAATGAGTATATCTCCACTGTTGACCTGATAAAACTTCATGAGCAAATTTACCAGCGTTGTTTTGCCTGCACCCGTAGGACCGACTATCGCCACTGTCTGACCTGCTTTGATTTGTGCAGAAAAACCCTTGATGACTGTTTTTTCTGCCGTATAACCAAAGTATACGTCTTTAAACTCGATGTCACCCCTCACTGTGTCGAAGTGTGTTGCAAAATTGCTTTCATCCGGCATTTCGTCACTTTCCAAAAACTCAAACACCCTTTCTGATGCAGCCGCAGTTGACTGCAAAGTGTTTGTTATCTGACCGATTTGTCCAAGTGGCTGACCAAACTGTCTGATATAAATCATAAAGCTTGATATAACACCGATAAAGCCAACGTCGTTGTTTTGAATTGCAATTATGCCACCAACAATGCATACGCCCACAAAACCAAGGTTGCCCACAAAGCCCATGAGTGGTTGCATAAGACCTGACAAAAACTGTGCTTTCCATCCGCTTTGCTTGAGCGTCTGGTTGTATACGTCAAACTTTTGAGTCATTTTTTCTTCTGCATTGAAAGCCTTGACTACCGTGTGGTTAGAAAAAACTTCTTCTATATGTCCGTTGATGTTGCCAAGGTTTTTTTGCATTGCCTTGAAGTGTTTTTGTGACACGCCAACAATGAGCAACATCAAAATCATGCTGAGCGGAACTGTCGCCACCGCAACAAGTGCAAGTTGCCAGCTTGTTGCAAACATCATGATGAGCAAGCCAATGAGCATTGTGACAGAAGTGACCATTTGTGACAAACTTTGGTTGAGTGTTTGTCCGATTGTGTCTACGTCGTTTGTGACTCTTGACAACACGTCGCCAATGTTGCGTGTGTCAAAATATCTCAATGGCAGTTTGTTGATTTTTTGAGAAATTTGTGTACGCAGTTTGTTGCATACCCTTTGTGTGACGGTTGTCATTATCCAACCCTGGATATAACCGAACACAGCACAGCAACCATACATAATGATAAGCGTTGTGCCAATTTTTGCAATTGCACCAAGGTCTATGCCTGTTGGCAAAAACAACCCTTCGGTAACGATTGTCGTTATCTGACCAATGAGGTCTGGTGCGATAATGTTGAACACCGTGCTTGCCACAGCAAACAACAATGCCACAACTGTTGCAAGCAGATATGGTTTGAGAAAGCCAATGAGTTTGCCCATTGATTTGCCAAAATTTTGTGCTTTTGGGAGTGACTTGTGCATTTGATTTGGTCTAGGCATTTTCAAGTTCCTCCTTGCTGAGTTGTGATTGTGCAATTTCGCGATATACCTCGCAGTTTTGCAAAAGTTGCTGGTGCGTGCCGTTGCCCACTATTTTGCCCTTGTCGAGAACAAGTATTTTGTCTGCATTTTTGATTGTGCCAATGCGTTGTGCAACGATGATTTTTGTAGCGTCTGACACTTCTTTGTTGAGTGCCTGTCTGAGCAATTTGTCCGTTTTGTAGTCGAGTGCAGAAAAACTGTCGTCAAACAGATAAATCTCTGGTTGTTTTGCAATTGCCCTTGCAATAGACATACGTTGTTTTTGGCCACCAGAAAGGTTTTGACCACCTTGTGCAACGTTGCCGGTAAAGCCTTTTGCCTGCACAATGTTTGTTGCCTGCGCAATATCCACCGCTTTTTGCAACAAATCTTTGTCTGCATTTTCGTTGCCAAAACGCAGGTTGCTTTCTATCGTGCCACTGAACAAAATTGCCTTTTGTGGAACGTAACCAATTTTGTCACGCAAATCTGCAAGATTTTGCTCTTTAACGTCAATGCCGTTTACCATCACCTGACCTTCAGTAACGTCGTAGAACCTTGGAATAAGGCTGAGGAGCGAACTTTTGCCACTGCCCGTTGAGCCGATGATTGCAACAGTTTCGCCTTTGTTTGCCACAAAACTGATGTCTTTTAGCATACATTCGTCTGCATCGGCATATTTAAAGCTGACGTTTTTGAACTCTACCACGCCCTTTTTGTCATTTGCAGACACAGGGTTTTGTGGGTTTGATATGCTGTTTGGGGTGTCAAGCACCTCGTTGATACGTTTTGCAGATACGCTTGCCCTTGGCATAAAGATAAACACCATAATGAGCATCATAAATGACATTACAATCTGCATTGAATACATATTGAATGACATCATGACAGGCAAAGTGAGTTTGTTTGCATTGATGAGCGTTGCACCCACCCACGTGATTGACAAACTGAGGCCATTCATGACAATTTGCATCATTGGGTGCATGAGTGACATAACCCTGTTGACAAACAAATGCGTCTTTGTGATTTTTTGGTTTACTTCGTCAAACTTTTGCTCCTCAAACCCCTCGGCATTGTATGCCCTTACAACACGTATGCCTGTGAGATTTTCTCTCGTGACGTTGTTGAGGTTGTCTGTGAGCCTTTGTATTGCCCTGAACTTTGGCATAACCACAAGAGTGAGTATAACCACAAAAACCACGATAACGGCAACACCAATCATTGTGATTGTTGTGAGCTCACTGCTTTTGCCTGATATTTTTATAATTGCTCCACCTGCCATAATTGGTGCGGTAATGAGCAGACGCAAACCAATTGTGATAAACATGAGTATTTGTTGCACGTCATTTGTGCATCGTGTGATGAGGCTTGCCGTGCTGAACTTGTTGATTTCTTCAAGCGAAAAAGACTCTACCTTGTCAAAGATTTTTTTGCGGAGTATTGCACCAAAACCTGCCGCAATGCGTGCCGCAATAAAACTTGTGACAACCGTGCAAAGCAGACTGCCAAAAGATATGCCAATCATTTTAAAGCCTGCCTGCCAAACCTGCTCCATCGTGCTGCCAGGTATTGTGATGAGCGCAATGATCTCTGACATATACTCAGGCAAGGCAAGGTCAAGCTCGACCTGCAACACAATGAATGCCACCATAACAACGGCAAGCACCCAGTATTGCCACCTGAAATTTTTGAGAATTTTTAACATTTGTCACCTTCCTTTAATCCACCAGTTTATGCATAAGAAAAATTAGAGTATCCCATTCTTCTTTCGTTAGTTTTGAACTTTGCTTTTTTCGTTGATTCTCCATTTGTTGATGCAGATTATTTGCAAGTTTTTTTCCGTTATCTGTCAAAAAAACATTAAACTTGCGCTGACTTTCGCTTTGTCTGTCACAAAATACGTATCCTTTTTGAATCAAGTCCCTAATCACTCTGGTTGTATTTGCCCTGTTGAAACACACTGCTTTTGACAAACAAGCAAGCGTCATTGCCCCATTGTGATACAAAGCCATTATATACAACGAATGCATACTGCTGAGATTGTATGGCTTGAGCGCATCACTCATATTTTTTTGCATATTATATTTCATTTTATTAAGACAAATTGCAAAATCGTCATGATTGCCAAAATTAAGTCCCTTCATAAACACACCCCTTTGTATAGAGTGTATTTAACCACTTTTATGTTGCCTTGTCAACAAATTTGTTGCCTTGTCAACAAAATTTTTTTTAATTAAAGCGTCACATTTTGAAAGAAATAAGTTTTGATAGTACAGTATAACGTTGTTTATATTTTTTAATAAAAAAAACAGGCAAAAAGCCTGCTTTTAGTTTTGTCTTTAGTCTTTAAAATCAAACGTTGTGACAGATGCGTTTGTGACGAGATAGTTGAGATAGTTGCCATCTTTTGGCGGACCATAAAAATATGCCTGCATAATCATAATGACGCCACCGTGAGAAACAAGCAACACGTCTTTGTCACGATAGTTTGCCTTGAGTTCGTCCAGAAAAGAAACAACCCTTTGCGTCATTTGAGTGATTGTTTCGCCACAATCGGCATTTTCCTGCGTGCCTTCTGTCCAGTATGCAACAAAGTCAACTTCGTCACGCCTGAGCCCCTCTTGTTTGCCAAAGTCACGCTCCTGTATGCGGGCATCGTATATTATTTTGTCATCCTGACCATAGGCATAAAAACAAGTTTGTTTTGTGCGTGTGAGTGGCGAACAAAAAACTGCGTCAAACTTTTTGCCCTCTATTGCCTTGCCTGCCTCTTTTGCCTGTTGTATGCCAACTTCGTTTAGCGGAATATCTATTCTGCCCTGAATTTTGAACTGTTTGTTCCAGTCTGTCTGACCATGTCGTATAACGTAAATCATAAAAATCTCCTGTGTTTATTATACAACCAACGACGGCACTTTTGCAAACAAAAAAGCAGACTAAAAAAGTCTGCTTTGCGTTGCTTTTTATGAAAGATATATTGAAAACACCAATGCCGTATGGACAACTGCAAATATAACAAGTGGAATGCCGACAAATATCATACACAAATTAAAGATATTAAAAAATCTGCAATTTTTTGTTTTGCAATACAACCACAAACCAACAACACCGCCAAGTGTGTTTGAAATGACGTCGCTGATATCCGTTGAGCCAAGTGCAATGGCATATTGCGCAACCTCGAACAAAATGCTTGAAAGTGCTATGACAAAAATTTTGTGTGCAATTGGTTTGTCTTTTAAAAATGCACAGACGTAAAACCCCGTTGGCACGTATACCACAACGTTGAGCAAATAGTCAAAAAAATGCCCTACATTTGCAATCTTGTCAAAGGGCACAAGGTTGATTGACCTGTAACCAAAACGCAGATCAGACGTGAGCAAATTGCATTTAAAAATGATGACCCACGTCAAAAGACAAAAATATGCAACTGATGCCACAATTGTGACGACTTTTGTTTTTTGCATAACACTCCGTTTTTTTGGCAAAACATTGCCATAAATCAACTTTATTTTACTTTACACAACAAATCGTGTCAACATCAAAAAAAAGACAGAAACAATTCCTGCCTTTTAATTTATTTTTTCTGAATATGATTGTGGAGCAGTTTGTGTTGTTTGTCTTTTAACAAACCGCTGTACAACATTGTAATATATGGGTTTTCGCTTGAAAGTTTGATTTGTGATGCCTGATCGATTTTGTAAAGACCTTTCATACGGGCTTTTATAAATACAAAATAAAAAAGCCACTCGAACGAGTGGCTTTTGAGTCTGTTTTGTTATTCCACGGCAGCAAGCAAAAAGGCAACGACAAAAAGGTCAACCAGCAGTGCCAGACCGGTGGTTATTACAAAAACAAGCAGGCCTACAAACACTTTAAAGGCAGAACCTTTGCTTGAATACATGATTTCCATATTGATTGTCATTGCAATTGTTGCAAACAAACCAAAAATGAGTGCTCCAATGAGACCGCCCCAGATAACACCAAAAACGATAGAAATCATTGGCAACCAGATGAGCATTTTTTCGTACCATTCGTGATCGGTAGAAACTGCATAGCCATTTACTATGATGCTGATATCGCTGTAGATAGAGCCTTTGATTTCGTATCTGACAGGGCCCTCTTCCGTTGGCAATTGGAAAACTTTTTTGCTGACTTTCATTGCGGGTATTCCGTTTACTGTCAAACCACGTTTGCCAGTCCACAGACTTTCGCTGTAAACGTAATTTATGTTGTTTTGTTCGTCTTTGATCTGAAGTTCCATAAAACGTTTTTCTCCTTGTTTTATTGTTTTTGTTTATTATACATCATATGCACATACATTGCAATACCCATATATGCAAAAAATTTTATAAAATTGTATATTAATACAAAAAAAGCCACTTTAAACAAGTGACTTTTTGTTATTTTTTGTTATTTTTCAAGCATAATCTGCAAAATTTCTTTGTCTGTCTGTGCCATGCCAGGGTTTGCAACTCGACCCATATTTTTGATGCAGTCTTCGGCAGAAACCGCACATACACCGTCGCTTGGACGAACGCCAACGTTGCCTGTTGCAAGCATTGCACTGATAAATGCAGATGCGCTTGCAGTTGCAAGTTTGAGTGCACAACCCACTTTGCCACCGTCACAAATCATACCGGTGATTGTGCCTGTCATATTGCGTATTGCATATGCAATCTGCTCGTCGTTGCCACCCATGAGATAAGTGATGCCAACTGATGCCGCAGTTGATGCCGCCATGCCACATGCACACATTGCAGAAAGTTTGCCAATGTGCAAATTGATATAACTGTTGACAAGGTGAGCAAAGGCAAGTGCTTTTGCCGTTGTGTAGTCGTCTGCACCAACCTGTTTTGCAGTTTCGCTCACAGGCAAAATAACTGCAAGACCTTTGCTGCCCGCTGATGCACTGCACATGATTGTATAAAGACCGCCGTCAAGACGACCCTCGATAGAAGACGCAACCTTCATCATAATGCGTGTCATAAGGTCGTTTTGCAACAAATCTGTACCAATGTTTTGTTTGAAAGTTTTTGCAATGCCAATGCCCTCTGCAACCTCAATTGCTTTGTCGGCAACTGCTTCGTTCATTTTTATGCCGTCAAGCATAAATGCAAGTTCGTCAAAAGATGCACTTTCTACAAGCTGTCTTATCTGTGCAATTGTCATTTGTTTGAGTTTGTCCAAAAGCGGATTGCCACCACCGCTGACTGCAGTCTGCTCCTGTTTGAAAATATCTTTGCCGTCAACCTGCGTGAGCACAATGTTTGTATGGCTGTTTTCGATGACAGTAACACCAACGCCTTTGTCCGTTGACACCTGACATTTTACGTACAGGCTTGTTTTTGACGGATCAATCGTCACTTTGATGATTTTTGCATCTACAAGCTCTTTTACCTGCTGACTGATTTGTGGTGTGAGATCTTCGAGCAGTTGCATTTTTTTGTGTGGATTTGCAAGCAAAGCACCAATTGCAGCCGCATAGTCAAGACCAACTTTGTCAAAACCAGGTATGCCAACTGACATGCCGTTTTTGTATATATTTGGGTTTACCACAACGTCAACCTTTTGCACTTTGCCACCAACTGCTTTTGTTGCATCGGCAACTGCGAGTGAAACGCACACAGGCTCTGTGCAACCGAGTGCAGGCTGAACGTCCTGTTTGAAAATATCGAACATCTCTTGTTTTGTAAGCATATTGTCCTCCGGTCAATAAAAAACCCCATTGTCACATGGGGCTTTTGTTCATACGTATGGTATATATTGTCCGTCCTGTACAGAATAGACTCCATCTACCGGTATGTTTTTGTCTGCAAGTATTTTGTCTGCCTGTGCTTTGTCATCCAAAGATATGCAAAGCATAAGTCCACAACCTGCGCGTATAACGGTAGGTATAGGCCTTACTTTTGCTTTTATTTTGGCAGACAACACGTTTTGCTCTGCAGCAATGACTGCATGCGTGCTTGGAAAAGTGTATACGATTTCCATAACGATACCCTAGATGTTGATGACTTTGGCTGCGTTTGCCATAGCGTCAACGATGTCGTACATATTGCAGATTTCGCCAACTGCAACCTGATCTTTAACTTTGAAATAGTCTGCGCAAGTGCCACATACGCGAACGATTGTGCCACGCTCTGCCATTGCCTGAATGTCTGCAAGTGTGTTAGAGTCCTGCAAAGTGAGTTTTACGCCAGAGTTGAAAAATACAACTGCTTTTGGTGCAACCTCGAGCTGTGAAATTGAATAGATAAAGCCTTTGATGAGGATTTGTCCCAACTCGTCACTGCCGTGACCCATTTTGTTTTGGCTGATTGCAACCACAAGTCCGTCGCCTGACTGAACTGATGCAACAACTGGTGCAGATGCTGACTCTTCAACTTTGCCTTCGCCTACAGTAACGACAACTTCGTATTGTCTGTCTGCAATTTTTGATACTTCGCAACCATAACCTTTGCTTGCTGACATTTTTGACAAATTGTCACATGCGATCTGGTTGTCAACCAACACTTTAACCACGCCACCCTCTGCAGGGAAAGTAGCGATAACTTTTTTTGCCTCGATAACAGGTCTTGGGCATACCCAGCCCATTGCATCAATAACTGTCATTTCATTTTCCTCCGGTATTTGCTATTTGTTTTATTGCCTGTATTGCCAGGTCAACTTGTTGTTCGTCGTTAAAGTGAGAAAAAGAAAATCTCACTGCACCGCTTTTTTGTGTGCCAAGCGTTTTGTGCATAAGTGGTGCGCAATGTGCCCCTGCACGAACGCCGATATCATATTTTTCGGCAAGTATTGCCGCCACGTCAGAACTGTTGATGCCATCTATGTTTAGTGACACCACAGGTGTGCGAAGTGGTGCGTCAAGGTCTCCGTATAACGTAACCCCCTGCACGTCTTTTATTCCATTGATAAACATACGTGCCAGTTTGTCTGCAACCGCAAAGGCTTTGCCGTCAAGATCTTTTATATAATTTATGCCCGCAAGCAAACCTGCAATGCCGTGTGCATTTTGCGTGCCTGCCTCGAGAGCATCAGGCATAACGGTTGGGTGTGTTGGCGAAAAAGACTCACTGCCACTGCCACCAACGAGAATTTGTCGTGGGACGTATCCGTTGCCAAGCACTATGCCACCGGTACCCTGAGGGCCATACAAAGATTTGTGACCGGAAAAGCAAATTGCACTTGCACAAGTGTCTTTAATGCTCAAAGGAATGAGCCCTGCCGTCTGTGCGGCATCTATAATGAGCCTTACGCCCTTTTCTTTGCATATTTGTCCAACTGCATTGATGTCAACCACGTTGCCGGTAAGGTTTGACGCATGAGAGATGACAACCGCCTCTGTCTCATCTGTAATTGACCTTTTGAGCCACTCCAGATTGAGCACCCCTTTTTTGTCAAGAGGCACTACGCTGAAGTCTCCCCTTTTGTACAAAGGACGAAGCACACTGTTGTGACTTGATGCCGTTGTGACGATATGCCCCCTTATGCCACCAATTGCAATATTGAGTGCATGAGTTGCATTTTGAGAAAAGGCAACGTCCATCGGGTTGTCGCAACAAAACAAATCTGCAACCGCCATGCGTGCCATCATAAGACAACGCAGACCGTCAAGAGCCTGGTCGTATGACCCACGTGACGGATTTGCATAGTTTTGCATTGCGTATACAACCGCATCCACAACCTGCTGTGGCTTTGGCAAAGTAGTTGCCGCATTATCCATATATATCATAAAAATTTCACCTACAATGCTATAATAAAACCATAAAAATACAATGTCAAGAAAATAAAAAATATTAGACACTTTTTGATTTTTTGTACGATTGTTTGACAAAATAACTTTTTGATTAACAACAATATTGCATTTTGAACTGTTTTGTGCTAGACTCAAAATGTTAAAAATTTTTTGGAGAAAGTTATGGAAAAAAGAGAATTGTTGAGAAACATACCACGTGTTGACGAGATGATTGACCTTGTTTTTAAGGCTTGCAGCGAGGATGAAAACATATGCACAATTGCAGGTGCTTTGTCTTTGGAAAATATCCGCACT
>JAFTHO010000176.1 GCA_017457385.1 Clostridia bacterium
AAAAATGTATACGCTACCGTCTTTGTTGTAGTTCTGTTCGGAAATTGCCGCAAGAACTTCTTCTGCTTCTTCCGTGGTCGCCACGATTTGATTGCTTACTAGGGTAGAGCCTTCTTCAAAGCTACCACCGTCAACAACGATACCGTATTCGTTTTGCAACGATTCGAGCGTGCCTTCTCCATTATTGCACGCCGTAAGGGAAAATGCAAAAACGGCAATCAAAAGAAGAATGATTGTTGTTAATAGGGATTTTTTCTTCATTTTTAATGCCTCCGTTTACACGGTTTTAGCCGTGCTTTTTAATTTTTTTTCAAGGATTTCGACGAAAGGTAATTTACCAATCCCAATCAGGGGACGGTTGTGTGATTGATAGTTTTTTATCAAAGATTGCCGTTGTTCACCCTGTTTTTTATCATTTTACTTTACTGCACAGGCAATGTCAATATGCAAAAGATACAAATATGTGATGCTCTGACCATTTTGATTTTTGATTATTAAACTGCTTTAAAAAAACAAGCACCCAAACGGGTGCTTTTTGTTTTTTGCTATTTTTATTATTTAAAAAACGGACAGTTGATGCCAAGGCACTGGTTGTTTTGTTTTTGATGAGTGCAAACAATTTTGTCAAGTGGCATTGTTGTGCCAAGGTTTTGTTTGGCAAATTCAACTGCGGTTTGCATTGCAAGGTAGCTGTTGCGTTTGCAACAACGTGGCCCACCAACTTTTGCAATTTTGTCAAGTGCGTTTGCCGTCATCTGGTTTGCCATGCCCCAGCTTTGTTTTGCAAGTGGGTTTGCCTTTGTCACGATTGACACAAAAATGCCTGTGCTTATGCCCGCACCACAAGCACCCCAAAAACCACAAGTGCCACCAGGCACCTGACTGCCACGAGATATCATTTCGTTGACTGCTTTTTGCAAATCAACCTTGCCACCACAGTTTTGTATGCCACAAGCAGACTTGCACCAACAATGACGTGATGCTCAGGGCCGTGCATATGACAAAAACTCATATCCACAAGTTTTTTATAAACCAAATATGGATTTTTTTCATCACAAGACAAACAAACCTGCAAAATATCTGTAATACCTTTTGTGTGACACTTGTTGCAGATATAGTGTCCGTCAACACATTTTGTTTTGCTTTGTTCTTTGGTGTGACAAACAAAACACTCCATCATCTCGTCCTGTTCGAGATATACCAAAGGTTTTTTGCACACGATACATTCTTGTTCCATAAGTCACCTGCTGATTGCATAATATCACACAACAAAACAAAATTCAATACAAAAAAGCAAGGCGCATTGCCTTGCTTTTGTTTTATACCATAGCACCTTTTGGCTTCCACCATTTTTTAAAATAGCAAAAGGCAGAAACAAAGGTTGCAATCGACCAGCCTATTGGCCAAGACGTCCATATGCCCATGACGCCCATTGATGGTGTGAGGATATATGCAATTGCAACACGCAGGAGCAAATCCAAAAAGGTTGAGGTCATAAACAACTTCATTGCGCCACTGCCACGGAATATGCCGTCAATGACAATTTTGAGGCATATCAAAAAATAAAACGGCGAAGTCATTTTTAAAAAGTCGCAACCTGTTGACAATGCAAGCGCACTGTCACTGTCCAGAAAGATTTTTATCATTTGCGGACTAAAGAAGAAAAATGCCACAAAAAACGGCAATGCCACGCAAAGAGCCATTGTCATGCCCGCCCTGAAGCCTTGTGGCAACCTTTCCATTTTGCCTGCGCCAATGTTTTGTGCAGTAAAACTTGACGTTGCGTTTGACATTGTGAGTATGCACGCCAAGGTAAAGGTGTTCAGTTTGATTGCGGCGGTATAACCTGCCACCACCGAACTGCCAAAGCCATTGACAAGCCCCTGTATAAACAAGTTGCCAATTGACACAAAACTTTGTTGCAAAACGCTTGGTATGGCAACGTATGCTATTTTTTTGATGAGCGAAAAAGAAAATTTTTCACTTTGAGTGCACTCTATTTTTTTTAGCCTTGCAACAAGCGTTGCAATTGCACAAATGGCAGACACACCCTGCGAAATGACAGTTGCCCATGCAGCACCCGCCACACCCATTTTAAAGTATATGATAAACACAAGGTCGAGCACAACGTTCAAAACAGAAGACAAAATCAAAAACACAAGTGGTGTTTTGCTGTCGCCAAGTGCCGTGAAAATGCCTGTTGCGATGTTGTACAAAAATACAAATGCCATGCCTGCCAGATATACGTTGAGATAAGTCATGCTGTCGGCAAAAATGTTGTCTGGTGTGCCAAGCAACCTCATAAGTGGTGTTGCCACAAGCAGACCAATGCCCGTTAGCACAAGACTCAAAACACCAAAAGACAAAAAGCTTGTTGACACGGCAGTTTTCATCTGGCACATTTTTTTGCCACCATACAGTTGAGAAATGATGACAGAGCAACCAATGTTGCAACCAAACGCCACCGCCATAAACACCATTGTTATAGGAAAAGATGCACCAACTGCGGCAAGGGCATCTTCGCCAACAAACTGACCGACAATGACTGTGTCGGCAATGTTATAAAGTTGTTGAAAAATTGCACTTGCAAGCAAAGGCAAAGCAAAAAACCACATTGCTTTGGATGGCTTGCTTTCTGTTAAAGAAACCATATTTCACCCCAAAAAAATGGACGGAAAAAAAACTTTTTCCGTCCTTAACATATACCCGTTAAATATTTTTGTCAACCAATGGATAAACAAAATTTTTGAGATCTTGCACCGTATCCACAATGCCAATGTTTGGATATTTTTCCATCTCTTCACGAGTGCCAAAACCATACAAAACGCCAACTGCATCCATGCCGGCAATCTCTGCGCCCTGCAGGTCATAAAAGGTGTCGCCAATCATAAGGCAGTTTTCTCTTTTTATGCCCTGAGTTTTGAGAGCATAGTTGATGACGTCTGCTTTTGTTGGTCTGTCACTTTCGCAACCGCACACAAAATCCACGTGGTCAAGCATGCCAAGTTTGCGCAAAACCTCTACTGCATATTTTTCCAGTTTAGAAGTTGCAACGCCAACCTTTATCCCTTTGTCACGCAGGCCTTGTGCAAAGTCGTCAATGCCCTCGTACATATCGTTGTCAAACATACCGCCTGCATTGTACAACTCACGATAGCGTATTAGTGCACCCTGTTGTTTTTCCGGCTGGTCTGGAAAAATCACGCCAAACGTCCAGCTGAGTGGTGGCCCGATAAACTTGCGCACGTCATACTGCATAAGGTCTGCACCATATTCGGCACAGGCAGGGGCAAGACATTTTACTATGCCACGATAGGTGTTTGAAATTGTTCCGTCAAGATCGAGCAGAACTGCATTATATTTTTTTTGCATTTTGAGTATCCCTTTTGAAATCAAAAATCTTTGATATTTTGCACACGATTGTTTGAGAGTTATACCGTTGTTTTGCAAAAGGTGTGCAAGTTTTTGTATGTTGTCATTGTCGCTTTCGTATTCAAGCTCGAAATCAACTTTGTCGTCAATGACAGTTTTGTCAATCTCTATCTCGTGACCAAAAAAGTCAAACTTTGCACGCCACGTTTTGCCACAACCAAGATATTGCAAGTTGGCAGTAAAGTTGCAACCAAAAGTTTTGTTTACAAAATCTTTGTCAAGTCCGTTTGCTATTGCATTGTTTAAAAAACTTTTGTCAACCTCAACGCCACTTTCCTGCGAGCAAAACACGTTGCCATCCACCTTGCCACGTTTTTTATACTGCAAACCAAACTTGTCGCCCTTTTGCCTTATCCTGAGCATTTGCGACAAATCGCTTGTGGTATCAAAATAGTGGTTTGTCTGCAAAGTTGGTGTCACGTTGCAAAAAGACAAAATTTTGTTATATTCGCTTTGGTCAAGGCGAATTTTAAGTTCGTTTTCTAAAAACATATTTTCCTTTGTCAGCCACAAAATCTTGCCCAGCCGTTTATGCAATCGTCATATGCATCTGCACCGCTGACAAAATTCAGTTTGAGATATAAATCGTAAAAAAAGTTGGCAACCTGTGTCAACACACCTGCTTTTTGTTCTTTGTTGACAACGTAAGATATGCGTTGACGCAAATATTCGTCGTCAATCTTTGATATTTGCCCTTTAAACAACTCGTAGTCGGTGTTTTTAAGGTTTTTGAGCAAGTATATAGTTGCGGTATAACTGCCAGAATAACGCAAAACAAGGTCGTCAGAATGCACGCATACATATTGTGCCAAAAACTCCGTCTGTTCTTCGTTGAGTATACCCTTTGAGTGAATTGTTTCGTGAGTGAGCAAAACGGACAAATTGCCTGTCTTTACCGAAGAGTCGACGTTGAGTTCGGCAAACAAAGGAAAGTATACTCCGTCAAAACCCATCCACGACAAAATGCCAGGCACAAAAGTATATTTTGGTTTTGCACCAAAGTCATACAAAAAGTCAAAGTTTTGTTTTTGTATTGCGTCGTTTGCAAGACTTGTGATTTTGTCTTTTGTGTAATCTGGCGTCAAAACAATGTTTCGGTCAAAGCCGTCAAAATCAACGCCACCGTCAAGCAAAATTTCTTCGGTGGCACTGTTGAGCACCTCTATCACATAGTCACTTGCCTTTGCAACTGCGGTGCTGTCCACCGTCATCTGCTTGAGCCCCATTTTGTCATATACGCTTTCTTTGCGATAATTTAGCCCAAGCAGACAGGCAAACAGGCAATATGCAATGCAAATGGCGGCAAGCACGTTTGCACAAAACTTTGCCATTGTTTTTTGTTTTTTGTTGACGACAATGCGCCAAACAAACAAAAACACAAAAACAGGCAAAAGCAAAATTGCCACAGTCATTACAGAAAAAGGTATGACCGAAAACAATCCGCCAACCACTTTGTTTGCAAACTGACTGACAAAACCAAGCCACTCACCCGACGTTGGAAAAAGCATAATAACAAATGCAATCACACCAAGCACGAGTGAAATTTTGTGCCACAGTTTTAGTTTGTCAAAAAACTTTGTCATTTTTTGTTAAAGAGTTTTTGGAGCAGGATATTCTACACCAAAAGTTTCTACCGTCATTTTTTCGATTTTTTGTTGTTTGAGTGGTCTGTCTGTATAGTCTGTTTTTGTTGTAGCAATTTCGTCAACAACGTCCATACCACTTGTTACGCAACCAAATGCGGCATATGCGCCGTCAAGATATGGTGCGTCCATGTGCATAATGAAAAACTGACTGCCGGCACTGTTTGGCATCATACTGCGAGCCATTGACAACACACCGCGTTTGTGAGCAAGATCGTTGTCAAAACCGTTTTGCTTGAATTCGCCATAAATGCCATAGCCAGGGCCACCAATGCCTTTGCCAAGTGGGTCGCCACCCTGAATCATAAAACCTTCGATAACTCTGTGGAAGATAAGGCCGTTGTAAAAACCGTTTTTAGCCAGAGTGATAAAGTTGTTTACTGTGTTTGGGGCTTTGTCCGGATACAATTCGGCAACGATTTTTTTGCCACCAACCATTTCTATTGTAATTTGTGGATTTTTCATAAACTTTCTCCTGTGATTTTTATTTTATCAAAGACCGATGCTGTCTGCACACTTTTTCATACCTTCGAGAGTGTGAGCAACAAGTTCTTCCAGAGGCATACCGACCATTTCGGCACCTTTGGAAATAACCTCTCTGTTTGCACCACGTGCAAAGTCTTTCTTTTTCCATTTTTTGAGCACGTTTGCAACCTCTACGTTTGCAAGTTTTTTGTCCGGGCTGACCAAAGCACAAGCCACAATAAGGCCTGTGAGTTCGTCAATGGCAAACAAAACTTTTTCCATATACAAAACTGGCTCTACGTCACTGCAAATGCCAAAACCATGGCTGTTGATTGCATGGAGCATATCTTCGCTCACACCAAATGGTGACAAAAGTTCGGCAGTGTGTTGCAAGTGTTCGTCCGGATACATTTCGTAGTCCACGTCGTGCAACAAACCAACGTTGCCCCAATAGTTTACGTCCTCGCCGTTGATCTCTGCAAAGTGTTTCATTGCACCCTCTACCGCAAGACCATGGTTGACGAGATTTTTGTTTTTTGTGTATTTTTGCAAAATTTCCAATGCTTGTTGTCTTTCCATAATATTAAACTCTCCTGTATAACAAATGATATCATTGCCGTCAAAAACCGTCAATTATTTAACAGTTAAAACATCAACCATAAAAAAACTAAAAATACATACTTTTTTGCTAAAAAACTGTATGGCGACAAATCCATCCGTCACTTTTGCCCCCTTTGACAAGAGAGGCTTTTTTGCAAAAGACTTTTTGTCAACGGTTTTTTTAAAGCAGAAATCAAGCACTGGCAATATACTCCAACCGATTTTTGCAACAAAAAAAAGACGGTTTAAAACCGTCTTTTTTGCAAATTGAAATATCAATTATTTGTTTGATTTTTTCTTTTCGATAAATTTAACACCAACGATTGCCGCAGCAAGACCAATGATGCCAACTACCCAAGAAATACCAAGAGC